>NZ_JBQSWS010000003.1:0-198897 GCF_052377355.1 Corynebacterium sp. AOP40-4SA-5 | reverse complement strand
AACTAACCCACCAAGAAGAATCAAGGGGACGCCGTTGCGGCTGAGATTCAAGGTACACCATCACGTTGCGAGTACGCAACCCGGCGGTTAACAGCCGATGAAGTGTGCACCTCGTGCCAGCACCACCCGGACTGTGTCCCGGTGTCTCGCTGACTCGCATTAATCTACACACATGCCGATGGCCCCACAACTTCGCTGGTCAGCGGGTTGCGGGGCCATTTCTCCTTCCGTGGAAGGGATGTTCTAGCCGACGTGCACGCCGGCGAAGCGCTTCTTGCCCTTCCTCAGCACGAGCCAGTCACCGGCCAGGAGGTCCTCCGAACCCGGTGCCCACTCCGGGTCGGAGACGCGCACGTTGTTCACGTAGGCACCACCTTCACCGATCGTCCGGCGAGCAGCACCCTTCGACTTCTCCAGTCCGGTGGCGACCAACAGGCCCACGACCCCGGTCCCCGGTGCGACCTCGGCGACCTCGGTCTCCGACAGTGCACCTCCCAGGGTCTGCTCGTCGAGCTCGGCGAGTTCTGCCTTACCGAAGAGTGCCTCCGCAGCCTTCTCGACCTTCGCCACCGCCTCGTCACCGTGGACCAGGGACGTCATCTCACGGGCGAGCACCCGCTGGGCCTCCCGCTTGAACGGTCGCTCAGCCACCTCCTGCGCCAACCGGTCCAGCTCGACCTGGTCGAGGAAGGTGAACCAACGCAGGTAACGGATCACGTCGGCGTCCGCCGCGTTCAGGAAGTACTGGTACCAGCTGTACGGGCTGGTCATCTCCGGGTCGAGCCAGAGCTTGCCGCCACCGGTGGACTTACCGAACTTGCGTCCCTCCGAGTCCGTGACCAGTGGGACGGTGAGGCCGTGGACGGTCTCCCCGTCCAGCCGACGGTTCAGGTCGACACCCGAGACGATGTTGCCCCACTGATCGGATCCACCGATCTGCAGCCGGCAGTCGTGCGCGCGACGCAGCTCCACGAAGTCGTTGGCCTGCAGCAGCATGTAGGAGAACTCGGTGTAGCTCATCCCGTCCGACTCAAGGCGACGCTTCACCGTGTCCCTGGCGAGCATCGTGTTCAGGCCGAAGTTCTTCCCCAGGTCACGCAGGAAGTCGATGGCCGTCATCTTCTCGGTCCACTCGATGTTGTTCGCCGGGATCGCGGCGTTGTCCCCCTCGAAGGAGACGAACCGTGCGAGCTGCTTCTTGATCCGCTCGACGTTCGCTGCGACCTCGTCGACCGAGAGCATGGTGCGCTCCCCGACGTCGCGCGGGTCTCCGATCATGCCGGTGGCACCGCCGGCCATGACGATCGGCGTGTGCCCGGCACGCTGCAGACGCGCCAGCATCAGCAGCGGCACCAGGTGCCCGGCGTGCAGCGACGGGCCCGTCGGGTCGAAGCCGACGTAGGCGGTGGTCGGGGTGTCGAGCTCCTCGTGGAGGGCGTCGAGGTCGGTGGACTGTGCGACGAGGCCCCGCCACTGCAGTTCGTCGAGGATGTTGGTGTTGTCGGTCATTCCTGTGGTTCCTTCTGTACTTCCCGTGATGGAGTTAGATACCGGTCAGCGGCCAGCTGACGGCTTCGTCGGCGAGCAGGACGGGGATGCCGTCCTGCACCGGATAGGCCACGCTCAGCCGTGGGTTGACCAGATAGTCACCGTGGACCTCCAGGGACTGCTTGTCCTGGGGGCACACGAGGATCTCGAGAAGTCGGGAATCGATCATGCGCTCAGTCTATCCGCATTCGCGGCCCCCGTCCGCACAGGGTGGTGAACAGGCTGACCCACTGCGTGGCGTCCAGCTCCTTGGGCAGTGCAGCGTCCGGCACACCCGCTTCACGCAGTGCGTCCTGCACGTCCCGCACGCCACGGCCGCGGATGCCGCCGGGCCCGCGTCGCCGCGACGCGTGGACCAGGATCTGCCTGATCCCGTGGCCCTTCCCGGTGAAGACCCCATGAACGAAGGCACGGTAGCGTGCACGGTCCCGGACGTCGAGGAGAGGCTCGCGCCGTCGACTCATCACCAGCACTCCCCCGTCCACCGTCGGACGCGGACGGAAGTGCCCGGCGGGCACCCGTCCGTGGAGGTCGAAGGTGATCCACGGCCACCACTGCGCCGTCATCATCGTCGCGCCACCGACACCGGCGCGTCGCCGTGCGACCTCCCACTGGGTGATCACCACCGCATCGGTCCACCCCGGAGCATGCAGGACCCGTCGCAGCATCGCCGTGGTCAGGTGGAACGGCAGGTTGCCCACGATGCGGTACGGCGAGTCGGGCAGGAGGAACTCGAGGAAGTCCTGCTCGACGATGTGGACGGCCGGGTCCAGTCTCTGCTCCAGCCACCGGACGTTGTCCGGGTCGATCTCGACGACGGTCAGCGACCCGCCGCCTCCGCCGCGCAGGACCCGGTCCTGGAGCGGGAACGTCAGCGCACCGTGACCGGGACCGATCTCGACGGTGTCGCCTCTGTCATCTCTGTCAACTCTGTCATCGCCGTCATCTCGGTGGACGAGTCCGACGACCTTCCTGATCGTCGCGTCGTTGACGAGGTAGTTCTGGCCGTTCTCGTGACGACCGTTGTTGGGCCTGTAGGTAGGCAAGGAAATGCACACTCCGCGGAAAAGCTGTCCCGACGGGTCCTGGTGTGGACCTGCGTCCGGGACGTGTTCCGGGCACGCCGAAAGCGCCGCCCGGCTGGACTGGCTGAGCGGCGGGTGCGCCTGTTGGCGTTGTCTACTTCCCCCGGGTGACGCGCGACGACGCGCGTTACCGTGTGCACCCACCGACGACTCCGGCGGACCGGAGCCGTGCGGCGGTGTAGTTGACGGCGTACATGGTGTTCATGACACCGGACGCTATCAGCGCAGCGGTGTCCCCGTCCACACCCGCGCGTCGGCGACCGCGTCCTCGACGCGTCCGAGCTGCTCTGCGACCCGCACGCCGGCGGTGCCGCCGCGGGTCGAGCGCGATGCCACCGCACCGTCGACGGTGAGGACCTCGCGGACCTCCGGGGTGAGCCCCGGGTGCACGCCGGACAGCTCGTCGTCGGTGAGGTCGACCAGGTCCACTCCCCTGCTCTCGGCGATGCGCACGCACTGACCGGACGCCTCGTGGGCGTCGCGGAAGGGAACACCCTGGCGGACCATCCACTCGGCGAGGTCGGTGGCCAGGGTGAACCCGGCGGGAGCGAGCTCGCGCAGACGCTGCGGGTGGAAGGTCAGCGTGCCGACCAGCCCGGCCATCGCCGGCAGCAGCAGCCGCAGCTGCGCCACCGAGTCGACGATGGGCTCCTTGTCCTCCTGCAGGTCACGGTTGTAGGCCAACGGCAGTGCCTTGAGCGTGGCCAGCAGGCCGGTGTGGTTGCCGATGAGCCGGCCGGTCTTGCCACGCATCAGCTCGGCGACGTCCGGGTTCTTCTTCTGCGGCATGATCGACGAACCGGTCGACCACTCGTCCGCGAGGGTCACGTAGCCGAATTCGGGGGTCGACCAGGCGATGATCTCCTCGGCCAGACGCGACAGGTCCACGGCGACCTGCGCCAGCACGAAGGAGGTCTCCGAGGCGAAGTCGCGCGAACTCGTCGCGTCGATCGAGTTGTCGCCGGCGGAGTCGAAACCGAGGTCCGCGGCAATCGCCTCCGGGTCCAGCGCCAGCGAGGAACCCGCCAGCGCGCCGGAGCCGTACGGGGACACGGCCAGACGCCTGTCCAGGTCACGGAACCGGGCGACATCGCGCAGCAACGGCTGCGCGTGCGCCAGCAGCTGGTGTCCCAGCAGCACCGGCTGTGCCGCCTGGAAGTGCGTCTTGCCCGGCATCACCACGTCCGGGTTCTCCTGGGACTGCGCGACCAGGGCGTCGACCACGTCGAGCACCCCGTCGGTGGTCTCACGCACCGCGTCGCGCACCCACATGCGGAACAACGTGGCGACCTGGTCGTTACGGGAACGACCCGCACGCAACCGACCGCCGACCTCCGGGCCGACCCGGTCGATCAGCCCGCGCTCCATCGCGCCGTGGACGTCCTCGTCGCCGGCGTCCGGACCGAAGGCGCCGGACGCGACGTCCTCACCCAGGCGGGTGAGCCCGTCGAGCATCGTGGCCAGGTCCTCGTCGGAGAGCAGCCCGGCCCGGTGCAGCACCTTGGCGTGCGCCGTGGAGGCCAGCACGTCGTAGGGGGCCAGCACCCAGTCGAAGTGCGTCGACTTGCTCAACGCGGCCATCGCCTCGGTGGGTCCGCCGGCGAACCGGCCGCCCCACAGTGCGCCCTCGTTGGTGCCGTGCTTCTCGATCGGCTTCTCGGTCGGCTTGTCGGTCATATGTCCTTACTTCCCGCCGCGGTCGCGCTTGTTGGCGATCTTGGAGGACAGGCCGTGCAGCTCCACGAAGCCCTTCGACATGGTCTGGTCGAAGGTGTCGCCGGTGTCGTAGGTCGCCAGGTTGAAGTCGTAGAGCGAGGAGTCGGAGCGACGCCCGTTGACCACGATCGAACCGTTGTGCAGGACCAGGCGGATGTCGCCGGTCACGTGCTCCTGGGTGGACTCGACGAAGGCGTCCAGGGAACGCTTCAGCGGGGAGAACCAGAGTCCGTCGTAGACCTGGTTGGACCACTCGGCGTCGATGCCGCGCTTGTAGCGGGCCAGCTCGCGCTCGATGGTCACGTCCTCCAGCGCCTCGTGGGCACGGATCAGGGTCAGGGCACCCGGGGCCTCGTAGACCTCGCGGGACTTGATGCCGATCAGGCGGTCCTCGACCATGTCGAGACGGCCCACGCCCTGCGCACCGGCACGACGGTTGAGCTCCTCGATCGCCTGCAGCACGGTGACCTCACGGCCGTCGATCGCCACGGGCTTGCCGGACTTGAAGGAGATGATGACCTCGTCGGGGGCCTGTCCCAGGGACGGCTCCTCGGTGTAGGCGTAGAGGTCCTTCGTCGGCGGGTTCCACAGGTCCTCCAGGAACCCGGTCTCCACGGCACGGCCCCACACGTTCTGGTCGATGGAGAACGGCGAGGACGCCGACTGCTCGATCGGGACGTTGTTCTCCTCGGCGAAGGCGATCGCCTTGTCGCGGGTCCAGGCGAAGTCGCGGGCCGGGGCGATGATCTTCAGGGACGGGTCGGTGTCCATGAAACCGACCTCGAAGCGGACCTGGTCGTTGCCCTTGCCGGTGCAACCGTGGGCCACGTGGGTGCCGCCGTGCTGCTGCGCCGCCTCGACGAGGTGCTTGACGATCAGCGGGCGGGAGATCGCCGAGACCATCGGGTACTGCTTCATGTACATCGCGTTCGCCTTGATGGTCGGGAGGCAGTACTCCTCGGCGAACTCGTCACGGGCGTCGACGACGATGGACTCGACCGCACCGGCGCCGATGGCGCGCTGGCGGACGGACTCCATGTCCTCGCCGCCCTGGCCGAGGTCGATGGAGACGGCGACGACGTCGCCGCCGGTCATCTGCTTGAGGTAGGGGATGGCGACGGTGGTGTCGAGGCCACCGGAGTAAGCGAGTACGACGCGGTCAGTCATGTTGTTCGTCGGTCCTTTCGGATGAGGGTTGCGTTGGGTCAAGTCTATCTGGTGCGTGGTCGTCCACGGCCGGTGGGGACAGAACCGCCGGGGCCGGCGACACCGAGATCTCGTGGAGGTGCTCTGCCAGGGCACGCCCGTCGACGGGGTCCCTCGCCAGCACGAAGACGGTGTCGTCACCGGCGATGGTGGCCACCACCTCCGGCAGCTCCGAGCGGTCGATCACGCTGGCGAGGTACTGCGCCGCGCCCGGCGGGGTGCGCAGCACCGCGGTGTTGCCGGAGTGGTCGGTGCCCACCAGGAGTTCCACGAGGATGCGGCGCAGGCGTGCCGGGCCGTCGGCGGGGATCTCCCCGTCCGGCGAGCCGAGGCTGTAGACCGACTGCCCCTCGGAGCGCACCTTGCGCGCCCCGAGGTCCACCAGGTCGCGGGACAGCGTGGCCTGGGTGATGTCGACCCCTTCGTCGGCGAGCAGGTCCAGCAGCTGGCGTTGGCTCGTCACACGACGGCCCTCGACCAGGCGCGAGATCAGTCCCTGCCGGGCCGAGCGGGTCAGCGGCCCCGTGTTGTTCGGTCCGTTCGGGTTGTTCAGCGCAGCAGCCATTCCAGCAGCGCCTTCTGTGCGTGGAGCCGGTTCTCCGCCTCATCGAAGACGATCGACTGCGGACCGTCGATCACCTCGGCGGCCACCTCGTAGCCGCGGTAGGCGGGCAGGCAGTGCATGAACACCGCGTCCTTGTCGGCGGTCGCCATCATCTCGGCGGTGACCTGGAAGGGCGCCAGCGCCTCGGTGTCGCGGTCGGCGTCCATGCCCATGGACACCCAGGTGTCCGTGATGACCACGTCCGCACCGGTCACGTCCGGTCGGTCGGTCACCGTCAGCGTGGCACCGGTCTCGTCGGCACGGGCCTGCGCGCGGTCGACGAAACGCTGTTCGGGCTGGAAGCCCTGCGGAGCGGCGATGGTGATGTCCACCCCGGCGGTGGCGAAACCGAGCATGTAGGAGTTGGCCATGTTGTTGGCCCCGTCGCCGAGGTAGACGGCCTTGAGCCCCTTGAGCTCCCCCTTGTGCTGACGGATGGTCAGCAGGTCGGCGAGGATCTGGCAGGGATGGAAGTCGTCGCACAGCGCGTTGATGATCGGCACGGTGGCGGTCTCCGCCATGTCGTGCAGGTTCTGGTGCGCGCCGGTACGCCACACCACGGCGTCCACGAAGCGGGAGAGCACCGCGCCGGTGTCCTGGTAGGACTCCTTCTTGCCCATCTGGGACTTGCCGGAGTCCACCACGACGGGGTGTCCGCCGAGCTGGTTGATGCCCACGTCGAAGGAGAAACGGGTGCGGGTCGAGGTCTTGTCGAACAGCACGGCCACGGACTTGTTACGCAGGCTCGTGCGGTAGGGGTCCTGGACCATCTCCATACCCAGGTCGAGGATCTCGGCCTGTTCGGCGACGGTCACCGCGTCGTCGGCGAGGAAGTGACGGGTCATGACAGCAGCTCCTTGATGGTGGTGAGGGATTCACGGAGGTCGGTCTCCGTGACGGTCAACGGGGGGACGAGACGCAGGACGTCCGGCGCCGGCTGGTTGACCAGCAGTCCGGCGGCCAGTGCCTGACCGACGAGCCCGGGGTGGGCCTCGGTGAGCACCACGCCGAGCATCAGGCCGCGTCCGCGGATGTGCGAGACGGTGTCCAGCGGCTCCAGTTCGGCGCGGACCAGCTTCTCCATCTCGACGACGTGCTCGAGAAGGTTCTCGGAACGGATCGTGTCGACCACGGCGTTGCCGGCGGCGCAGGCCACGGGGTTGCCGCCGAAGGTCGAACCGTGCTGGCCCTTGGCCAGCAGCTGGGCGGCGGGGGTCGCGGCGACGCAGGCGCCGATGGGCAGGCCGCCGCCGAGCCCCTTGGCCAGGGTGACGACGTCCGGCAGGACGTCCTCGACCTGGTAGCCGAACCACTGTCCGGTGCGTCCCATCCCGGCCTGGACCTCGTCCACGACCATGAGGATCCCGTACTCGTCGCACAGGGCGCGGACGTCACGCAGGAAACCCTCGGGTGCAGGCACCACGCCGGTCTCCCCCTGGATCGACTCCAGGAAGATCGCCGCGGTGTCAGACACCAGGCCGTCCTGCTCGACGAGGGAACGCAGCGCGTCGATGTCCCCGTAGGGGTAGAACTCCACGCCGCCGGGCAGCGGTTCGAAGGGTGCCCGCTTGTCCGGCTGGCCGGTGAGCGCGAGTGCACCCATGGTACGGCCGTGGAACCCGTGTTCGGCGGCCAGCACGCGGCCACGTCCGGTGAGCCGGGCGATCTTGAACGCCGCCTCGTTGGCCTCGGCGCCGGAGTTGGAGAAGAACACCTGGGCGTCCGGGGCGATGAGGCCCTGAAGGGCGGTGGCCAGCGCGATGGCCTGCGGGTGTGCGTGGATGTTCGAGGTATGCCCCAGCGTGGCGATCTGGTCGCTCACGGCCTGCACGATCGCCGGGTGGGCGTGGCCCAGGGCGTTGACCGCGATGCCGGCGAGCAGGTCGATGTACTCCCGGCCGTCGGCGTCGGTGACCCGCGCGCCGGAGCCGGAGACCAGTTCGATCTCCGGGGTGCCGTAGGTGGGCATCACCGCGGACTCCCAGGCTGACTTCCAGCCGGACTTCCAGTTCTTCGTGTCGTTCTCAGGCATGGGGCGACTCCCAGTCGTCACGGGCGATCATCGTGCCGATGCCGCCCTCGGTCATGAGCTCGAGGATCACGGAGTGGCGCTCACGTCCGTCGATCACGTGTGCCGCGGAGACCCCGGTGCGCACGGCGGACAGGCAGGCCTCCATCTTCGGGATCATGCCGGAGTCCAGGTCCGGCAGGATCTTCTCGAGCTGGTCCGGGGCGATCCTGGACACCAGGGAACTCTTGTCCGGCCAGTCGGTGTACAGGCCCTCCACGTTGGTGAGCACCACGAGGCGCTCCGCGCCGACGGCGGCGGCCAGCGCGCCGGCCGCGGTGTCGGCGTTGATGTTGTGGACCAGCCCGTCCTCGTCGGGGGCGAAGGGGGCGACGACGGGGATGCGTCCGGCGTCGATGAGGTCCATCAGCACCTCGGCGTTGACGTGGGAGATGTCGCCGACCCGGCCCAGGTCGACCTCGACCCCGTCCACCGTGGCGGTGCGCTTGACGGCGGTGAACAGGCCGGCGTCCTCCCCCGAGGTGCCCACGGCGAAGGGGCCGTGCTGGTTGATGAGGTTCACCAGTTCGCGTCCGACCTTGCCGAAGAGCACCATGCGCACGTACTCCATGGTCTCCGGGGTCGTCACCCGGAACCCGCCGACGAACTCGCCGGGCAGGTCGACCTTCTCCAGCATCTCGGTGATCTGGGGGCCGCCGCCGTGGACCACGATCGGGTGGGCGCCGACCGAGCGCAGGAAGGCCATGTCGGCGGCGAAGGCCTGTTTGAGTTCCTCGTCGATCATGGCGTTGCCGCCGTACTTCACCACCACGATCTTGTCGCGGTAGTGCAGCAGCCAGGGCAGTGCCTCGGCGAGCACGTTCGCCCGGGTCGCCGGGTCGAGGTCGGTGGCGCCGCGGTAGACGACCTTCTCGGGGTCAGGTTCGGTCATGGTGTTTCCCTCGTCGTCTAGGAGCTGTAGGCGGAGTTGATGTGGACGTAGTCGTGGGAGAGGTCCGTGGTCCAGACCGTGGCCTTGCCTTCTCCCCCGGTGCCGAGGTCGACGAGGACGTCGATGTCCTCGCCGGAGAGGTCCACGTCCCGGGCCCCGGGGGCGCCGGTGGAGTCCACGCAGACGGGGTGGCCGTTGAAGCTGACCGAGATACCGTCGGGGTCCATGGCCACCGGCGCCATGCCCACGGCGGCGAGGGTGCGTCCCCAGTTCGGGTCGGAGCCGAACATGGCGCACTTGAAGAGGCTGTCGCGCCCGAGGACGCGGGCGGCGGTCTTCGCCTCGGCGTCGGAGTCGGTGCCGGTGACGGTGATCGCCACCCGCTTGGTCACGCCCTCGGCGTCGGCCTGGAGCTGGCGCGCCAGGTCGAGGCACACGGCGTGCACGGCGGCGCGGAACTCCACGTCGTCGGGGGTCACGCCGGAAGCGCCGTTGGCCATGAGGATCACCGTGTCGTTGGTGGAGGTGGAACCGTCGATGTCGACGCAGTCGAAGGTGACCTCGCTGGACGCCTTGAGCGCGGGTGCCGGGTCCTCGACGTGGGCGTCGGTGGTCAGCACGATCAGCATCGTGGCCAGCGAGGGGGCCATCATGCCCACACCCTTGCCCATACCGCCGAGGGACCAGCCGTCGCCGTGGTACACGGCCTGCTTGCTGACCAGGTCGGTGGTCATGATCGCCTCGGCGGCGGCGGTGCCCGCCTCCGGGGACTGCGCCCGGTCGTCCCCCACCTGGCCGGTCAGGGTCTCCACGCCGGCCAGGATCTTGTCCATCGGCAGGGTGTCGCCGATCAGGCCGGTGGAGCACACGGCGATCTCGGAGGACGCCACGCCGAGGTGCTCCGCGACGGCGTCGGCGGTGGCCGCGGCGTCCACGTCGCCCTGGGCGCCGTTGCACGCGTTGGCGTTGCCGGCGTTGAGGATCACCGCGTGGAAGGTGCCGTCGTTGTTCGCGCGGGTGAGCTTCACCGGCGAGGCGACGACCCGGTTGCGGGTGAAGACCGCCGCGGCGGTGTACTCGGGGCCGTCGTTGACGACGAGTGCCATGTCCGGGTTGCCGGACGGCTTGATGCCCGCGGTGGTCGAGGCCGCGCGGAAGCCGGCGGCGGCGGTGACGCCGAGGGCCTCGGTGGTCTGCTCCACGGCGTTCTCCGGCTCGGTGTCCCGGGGCTCGGTGATGTGGTCCGGGAAGGTCGCGGAGTCGTTCGGGTCGAAGGTATCGCTCATGTCCGTTGTTCTCCTACAGTCCGGCCATCGGCAGGCCGGCGGTCTCGTACCAGCCCTGGATCAGGTTGAGGCACTGCACGGCGGCGCCGGCGGTGCCCTTGGTCAGGTTGTCGATCGCACTGGTGGCGACCACCACACCGTCGGTCACGGTGACCTGGATGTGCGCCATGTTGGTTCCGACCACACTCTTGACCTCGGGCTGTTCGCCCTCGGGAAGCAGGTGGAGGAAGGGTTCGTCGGCGCAGTAGTCCTCGTAGGCGGCGCGCAACTCGGCGGCGCTGCCGTTCGCGGCGGCGGTGACGGTGGTCAGGATGCCACGCCCCAGCGGTGCCAGGACCGGGGTGAAGGTGACCTTCGCGCCACCGGACCCAGCGGCACCACCACCAGGCAGGACGCGACGGATGTTCTGCGCGATCTCCGGGGTGTGCCGGTGCGTGCCGACCTTGTAGGCCCGCACGTTGCCCATCGTCTCCCCGCCCAGCAGGGCGACGGCGGGCTTCTTGCCGGCGCCGGTGACGCCGGTGACGGAGACGACGGACACCTCGGGGCTCATCAGGCCGGCGACCATGGCGGGCAGCAGGGCCAGGGTGGCCCCGGTCGGGAAGCAGCCGGGCACGGCGACGCCGGACGCCGCGGCGATGGTGTCGCGGTTGCCGGGCAGTTCGGGGATGCCGTAGGGCCAGCTGCCGGGGTAGTCGCCGCCGTAGTAGGCGTCCCAGTCGGCCTTGTCGGTCAACCGCCGGTCGGCGCCGCAGTCCAGCACCACGGTGTCGCCGAGGTCGAGGGAGGACGACACCCCGTGCGGCAGGGCGAGTATGGCGACGTCGTGGCCGGCCAGGACCTCATTGGTGGTCTCCTCGACGGTGCGGTCGGCGAGCTGCGGCAGGCCGGGGACGAGGTCCCCGAAGCGCTGGCCGGCATTGGACGCACCGGTGAGTGCGCCGATCCGGAAGTCCCGGCCGTGGCCGGGGTGGTTGAGGAGGAGGCGGAGGGCCTCGCCACCGGCGTACCCGCTGGCGCCTGCGACTGCGATGGATATCATCGTGCAAGTATGCACCCGCACGACCACGAGCGCAAGTTATGCACGAATCCGGTTTTTATGCAGGACGCCCCCCTGCCCCGCGCGGTCTAGCCGCGCAGCGTCGCGCCGACGGCGGTCGCCGCGGCGTCCACGGCCGCGCCGCGTGCCTCGGACGCCTCGTCCTCGGTCAACGTGCGGTCGGCGGCGCGGAAGCGCAGGGTGAAGGTCAGCGACCGCTTGCCCTCGCCCAGGGCGTCGGAGTGGTAGACGTCGAACAACCGGATGTGCTCCAGCAGTTCTCCGGCACCGGAGACCAGCGCGGCCTCCACGTCGGCGACCGGGGTCGTCTCGTCGACGACGACGGCGACGTCCTGGTTCACCGCGGGGAAGGGTGAGAGCACCGGGCGCGGGAAGGACTCCGCCAGCGGCAACGCGTCGAGGTTCATCTCCAGCGCCACGGTCCGCTTCGGCAGACCGGCCCGCTCGCAGACCTGCGGGTGCAGCTCACCAGCGTGGCCGACCACGGTCTCCCACGCCGCTTCGCCTGCGCCACCCACGACGATCTCGGCGCAGCGTCCGGGGTGCCACGGCAGGTACTCCGCGTTGCGCAGGGTGACCTCGACGCCGGCGGCGCGGGCGATGACCGTCGCCGCCTCCAGCACGTCGGACGCCTCGAAAGGCTCGGCGGCACCCCAGGTTCCCTGCAGGACGCGGTCGCCCGCGGCGATGACCGCGACGTTGAGCGGCTGGTACGGCAGTGACGCCAGCAGTGTCGCCGCCTCGTCCTCGGAGGGGCGCTGCGCCACCGAGGGCATCGGCGAGGTGCCCGAGACCTCGGTGGGCAGGGTCACCTGCTCGACACCGTAGAGGGCCACGTCGTGCTGACCGCGGGTGATGTTGCGGCGCAGTGAGTCGATCATCGACGGCAGCAGGCTCGTGCCGATGGTCGCCACGTCGCTCTCCAGCGGGTTCAGCACGCGGACGGCCGAGCGGCGCGGGTCGTCGGCGTCCAGACCCCAGACGTCGAAGACGTCGTTGGCGATGAACGGGCTGGGCAGGATCTCCACGTAGCCGTTCCACGCCAGGGCGTGACCGACCGAACGGCGCATCCGCTGGCGCGGCGAGAGGCCACGTCCGGCCGGGGCGGTGGGCACGATCGAGGGGATCTTGTCGAGCCCCTCGAGCCGCAGCACCTCCTCGACGAGCTCGGCGGGCATGGTGAGGTCGGGACGCCACGTGGGCGGGGTGACCTCGATGGCCTTGGCCCCGTTCGCGTCGCGCTCCCCGGTCTCACGGACCGTGCAGCCGACCTCGGTGAGCCGGGAGACGGTGGTGCCGGTCGGGTAGATCATCCCGGCGGTCTTGCCCGGACGCGAGGTGTGCATGTCGATCACCGGCATGGCGGGAACCTCACCGACCAGGCTGACACCGGCGACGACCTCGCCACCGGCGATGCGGGTCAGCAGGGCGACGGCGAAGTCGAGGGCGGCCTCGATGACCGCCGGGTCGGTGCCACGCTCGAAACGACGCGAGGACTCCGAGGACAGGCGGTGGCGACGCGAGGTACGGGCCACGGTGATCTGGTCGAAGAAGGCGGCCTCGAAGTACACGCTGGTGGTCGAGGCGGAGATCTCGGAGGTCGAACCTCCCATGACCCCGGCCATCGACTGGATGCCGGTGGCGTCGGAGATCACGACGTCCTCACCGGACAGGGTGCGCTCCACACCGTCCAGCGTGGTGATCGTCCTGCCCTCGGGGGCGAGGCGGACGTGCAGGTCACCGGTGATGCGGTCGGCGTCGAAGGCGTGCATCGGCTGCCCGAGCAGGAACATGACGTAGTTCGTCACGTCCGTCGCGGCGTTGACCGGACGCTGACCGCACAGCAGCAGTTCACGCTGCAGCCAGTAGGGGGACTCGGCGGCCGGGTCGACGCCGACGACCTTTCGGATGCCGAAACGGGCACACTTCGTGGCCTCGTCGACGGTCACCTCCGGCAGATCGCCTCGCCCGGTGCCCTGCGGCAGACCGGCGAGCAGGTCGGTCGGCAGCGCGGCGGCCGCCGGGTCCTTCGCCGGGTCGCGGAAGGTCAGGGAGAAGGAGCTGGCGAGTTCACGGGCGAGGCCGCGGGCGGACAGCGCGTAGCCGCGGTCCGGGGTGATGTTGACGTCGAAGACGGTGTCGTCGAGGCCGAGGAACTCGCGGGCGTCCGCGCCCACGGCGATCCGGGCGTCCTGCGCCTCGTCGCCACGGATGGCGATGATGCCGGCGGTCTGGACCTTGGCCAGGCCCAGCTCGGCGGCGGAGCACATCATGCCCTCGGACGTGCGGCCGTAGGTCTCGCGGGCGCTGATCTCGAACCCGCCGGGCAGCACCGCACCGGGCAGGGAGACGATGACGATGTCACCCTCGCGGAAGTTCCGCGCACCGCAGATGATGTGCTGCAGCTCGCCGGTGCCGTTGGCGTCGGCCACGTCGACGTCCACGTAGCGGATCGGCTTCTTGAACCCCTCGAGCTCCTCGATGGAGGCGACCCGGCCGAAGACGAGCGGCCCGGTGGTCTCGGCGATGCGCTCGTAGCCCTCGGTCTCGAAGCCGACGCGCACGAAGCCGGCGTCCAGCTCCTCGGAGGGCACGGAGAACGGCGCGGTGGAGGTCTGGAGAAGGCGGGTGAGCCAGGACTGTGAGATCAGCATTGACGGGTGCTCGGTTCCTCTAGGTGGTACGGGTTGGTGCGGGGTTCTGCTGCGGAATCAGCCACGGATGCCGAAGGGCTCGGTGAAGCGGACGTCGCCCTCCACCATGTCACGCATGTCCGGAAGGCCGTTGCGGAACTGGAGGGTGCGCTCGATGCCCATACCGAAGGCGAAACCGGAGTAGACCTCCGGGTCCACGCCCATGGCGGTCAGGACGTTGGGGTTGACCATGCCGCAGCCGCCCCACTCGATCCAGCCCGGGCCGCCCTTCTTGTTGGGGAACCACACGTCGACCTCTGCGGAGGGTTCGGTGAAGGGGAAGTAGTTCGGGCGGATGCGGGTGGTGGCGTCCTCACCGAAGAGGGTGCGTGCCAGGTGGTCGAGGGTGCCCTTGAGGTGCGCCATCGTCAGGCCCTTGTCCACGGCCAGCCCCTCCACCTGGTGGAAGACCGGGGTGTGGGTGGCGTCGAGCTCGTCGGTGCGGAACACCCGGCCGGGGCAGGCGATGTAGACTGGGACGTCGCGTTCCAGCAGCGTGCGGACCTGCACCGGGGAGGTGTGGGTACGCAGCACCTGGCCGGAGCCCTCGGGCCCGACGTGGAAGGTGTCCTGCAGCGTGCGGGCCGGGTGGTCCGGCAGGAAGTTCAGGGCGTCGAAGTTGAAGTACTCCGCCTCGACCTCCGGCCCCTCGGCGATCTCCCAGCCCATGCCCACGAAGATGTCGGCGATCTGCTCGGAGAGGATGGTGATCGGGTGCTGCGCGCCACGCTGGCCACGGGTGGTCGGCTCGGTGACGTCGATACGCTCGGCGGCGAGAACCTCTGCGTTGCGCCGCTCCTCGAGCACGGTCTTCGCCGCGGCGAAGGCCTTCTCGATACGTCCGCGCGCCTGGTTGACCAGCCGGCCGGCGTCCTTGCGCTGGTCCTTCGGCAGCGAGCCGAGGTTGCGCCGGGCCGCGGGCACGGGGGCGTCGTCGCCGAGGTGGTCACGCCGCAACGTGGCCAGCTCGTCGAGGTTCCCCGCCGCGGAGAACGCCTTCTCCGCGGCCTCAGCCGCAGCGTCCAACCCGGCTTCACTCATGTCGATGTCGTCAGCCACCTAGCGCACCTCGCACTCAATCTTGTCCCGGTCGATCCCTTTTGGAGTCGACTCAAGATAATACCAATGACCCCCACCACTGCGGGGTGTCGGGGACGTGAACACCGCGGACCTCAGCCCCGGCGGGCGACGCGGGCCGTCTCGTACAGACAGATCGCCGCGGCGGTGACAAGGTTGAAGCTCTCCGCCATGCCCGCCATGGGGATGGAGACCCTCACGTCGGCCAGGTCCTGCCAGTCGCCGAGACCGTGGGCCTCGTTGCCGAACAGCCAGGCGACCTTGCCGGCGAGCAACGCCGGTCCGTCCTGCGCGGTGGCGGCGTCGTCGAGGGAGACGTCCCCTTCACCGGAGGTCGCCAGGACGGTGTAGCCCCACTCGTGGAGCTGGTCGATGACCTCGGCGACGCCGGTGTGCCGGACCACCGGGAGGTGGAAGACCGAACCCGCCGAGGCGCGGACGGCCTTGCCGCCCTGCGGGTCGACGCTGGAGCCGGCGAAGACGACGCCTGCGGCGCCGGTGGCGTCGGCGACGCGGACGAGCGCACCGGCGTTACCCGGTTCCGCCGTCTCCACGGGCACGGCGAGCATGCTGCCGTGCAGCGCACGCTCGGCCAGCCCGTCGAGGTCGGTGACGCAGGTGGTGCACAACGCGAAGATGCCGGTGGGGGTGACCGACTCCGACAGGGCCCTGGCCGCGCGGTCGGTGATCAGGTGGACGCGCACGCCACGGGCCTCGCCGACGGGGCCGTCGCCGTCGGCGTCCGATTCCCGAATGACCTCACGCTCGGCGGTGAGCCGGTCGAGCTCGCCGCCGACGGCCTCCAGGCCCTGCTCGGTGAGGTACACCTCGACCACGTCACCGTGGGCGAGGGCGGAGGTCACCGCGTTGGCGCCTTCGGCGACAAAGCGTCCTGCCTTGCGGCGCGCCTGGGCGCGGTGCAGCTTCGCGGCGTTGACGATGCGCGGGGTGCGTTCGGTGAACGGTTCATCGCCCATCCAGGTCCGCCAGTCGGAGGCGAGGGGGCGTGCGGGCGAAGGCGCGGAGGGCAGTGAAGTCATGGCTCCAGATTCTAGCGCCGACCCCGGACATGAAACGCCCCGCTCCCCCAACCTGCCGTGGATACACGAAACCGCGCCGACCGGCGTCGTGAAATGCACGATACCGGCGGGCGCGGTGAAACGTTCGGCGTTACCGCCGCAGGTCCTTAGTTGGACGCGGGGGCGTTGACGTCCTCGGGGAGGGCGGCCTTGGCGGCGTCGACCAGGGCGGTGAACGCAGCGGCGTCGGAGACGGCGATCTCGGCGAGGTTCTTACGGTCGACCTCGATGCCGGCGAGACGCAGGCCCTGGATCAGACGGTTGTAGGTGATGTCGTTCGCACGGGCGGCGGCGTTGATGCGCTGGATCCACAGCTTGCGGAACTCACCCTTGCGTGCGCGACGGTCGCGGAAGGCGTAGGTCTTCGAGTGGAGGACCTGCTCCTTGGCCTTGCGGTACAGGCGGGAGCGCTGGCCGCGGTAGCCGGAGGCCTCGTTGAGGATCTCGCGACGCTTCTTCTTCGCGTTCACTGAGCGCTTGACACGTGCCATGGTGGGACGTCCTTATCTTCTGGCTTCTTGATGTTCGGGCACCGGAGGTTGTTCCCTCGGTTCCCGGGAATTACGGGATTCGAGTCGAGACGGGCAGGAAGGCTTAAGCCTTGCCCAGCAGGCGCTTGACGCGCTTGACGTCGGCGGGAGCGACGTCCTCGGTGCCCTTGAGGCGACGGGTGCGCTTGGAGGGCTTGCCCTCCAGGAGGTGACGGCGGTTGGCCTGCTCGCGGCGCAGCTTGCCGGAACCGGTGACCTTGATGCGCTTGGCGGTGCCCTTGTGGGTCTTCTGCTTCATCGTGGATCCTTAACTTCTTCGTGAATGGGTGCCGACCGACGTCGGAGGTGCTACTTCTTGCCCTTGCGGACGGGGGACAGCACCATCGTCATATTGCGACCGTCCTGCTTGGCCCGGGTCTCAACAACGCCGTACTCACGCACGTCCTCGGCGAGTCGCTCGAGCAGTCGGAAGCCCAGCTCGGGGCGGGACTGCTCACGGCCGCGGAACATGATCGTGACCTTGACCTTCGACCCCTTCTCCAGGAAACGAACCACGTTGGACTTCTTCGTCTCGTAGTCGTTGTCGCTGATCTTGGGGCGGAACTTCTGCTCCTTGACCACGGTCTGCTGCTGGTTCTTGCGAGCCTCGCGAGCCTTCTGGTCCTGTTCGTACTTGAACTTGCCGAAGTCCATGATCTTGCACACGGGCGGCTTTGCGTTCGGTGCCACCTCGACGAGGTCGAGGTCGGCGTCATAGGCCAGCTTGCGTGCATCGTCGATTCGGACGATACCGACCTGTTCGCCCCCCGGACCGACGAGTCGGACCTCGGGAACTCGAATCCGGTCGTTTATGCGAGCTTGTGCGCTGATGAGAACTCCTCAGTAGCAGTGGTAGAAACGTGTACCGCGTACTGCGAGCGCAATCCCCCCGGGCGGCGCACAGGCACCGCACCTCGGACGGCCGTCGATCCACACACGTTGTGGTGGACACGACGACCGTTCGTTGACCCGAGCCCTGCACGAAGGCGGTCTCAGGTGGGAGAGACTCCACTTGCAGCCTGCCATCATTGACAGGCGGTAGTGCACACGACCATAGCAGTACCCCGGACGGGAAACAAGTCCTCCTGCCCCGCGGCGAACACTGCTAGCTTAAAGCGTATGAATGGAACTTCCACACCGGATGGTTCACGAGCTGACCTGGGGAGGTTGGGGGAAGACCTACGCGAGTCGCTGCGGAGGTCTGAGATCGCACACCGGGACACCGTCCGCATCGCCTCCGAAGTCCTCGGCAGACTCGAAAGCCTAGACAACCCAGAGACCCCAGAGCACCGTACGTACGCCGAGCATCCGGGGGCGCCTGCGGGCACCTCTCCCCCGCCGCAACAGCAGCCACGCCCCGAGGCCTGGCCTGCCGGGCCACCTGCCGGGCAGCAACCAGTACAGCAACCACCGATCCAGCACCCCGCACGGCATCCGTACCCGACTGCGGCCGTCCCGCACCGTCCTTTCCCGAACGCCTCTGCCTCCGCCCCCGGCCCCGTGGCGTCGTACATGGCGGACAAGGACAAGATCACCGTCGGGGTCTCGATCCTCGGCGCGGTCATCACCGTGATCGGACTGGTGTTCCTTGCCGTCCAGGCGTTCAGCCGCGGCTGGCTCGGACCCGCCACCGCGGTGACCGGTGCAGCGGTGATCTGCCTGGCGCTGATCGCCCTGGCCTTCATCGTGCACCGTCGTAGCCCACGGGGGCCGTCCGCGCCAGCGCTGCTGAGTGTAGGAGTACTGGGCCTGTTCACCGATCTCTGGGTTCTGGTGTTCGGCCTTGAGTGGCTGGCACCCACCGCCGGGATCGTCCTGGTCGCCGCGCTCGCGGTGGCAGGCCTGTTCACCGCCTGGGCGTGGGGACGCCAACCGCTCGCCGTGATCCTCGTGGCGGCAGGCACGGTGTTCCTCACCCCGGCGATCATCTACCTGCTCGACGTCACGGCGACGACGCGGTTCGACGCTCTCGCGCTGATCGTCCTGGGACTGCTCGGCGCCACGACCACATGGCACCGCCCGTGGCCCGCCGCGTCCGGGACATCGGCCGCGGTCTACGTCCTGGGACTCCTCGTCCTCGACGTCGGCGGCCAGCACACGGCGCTGGCCGTCAGCGGTCTCGTCGGGGTGCTGGTGATGGCGTGGCTGTCCCTGTCGCCGCCGCTGCAGCCGACGGCACTGTCGGTGTTCTCCCGGTGGATCCCTGTCTCGCTGTTGCCCGTGATGCTCCTCGTGTCGTCCTCCGGCGACGACGACAGCGACCTCGGCTTGACCGGTGGCGTCGTGGCCTGCCTGGTGATCGCCGGTGCCACCACCGCCTTCGCGGTCGTCGGCGCTGCAGTCACCGGGGCCGCACTGCGACCGGTCGACGGTGACCAGAATCCACCGACCGTGGCCGGCGGATTGCGGTGTGCACTGTGCTGCGGCGTCGCCGGCCTCGTCATCGTGGTCGCCACCCGCCAGATGGACATCTACTCGGTGGAGGCGATGGTGTGGATGATCGTCCTGCTGGCGATCGCCACGACGTTGATCGTCCTGGCCGACAGGCTGCCGGTCACCCTGGTGTGGACCGTCTTCATCCTGACCCTCGCCTACTGCCTGCCCCGGGTGGCACCCGCGTGGTTCGACACACCTGCCTCGCCGATCCTGACATGGCCGGTGCTTGTCCTGCTGGCGGTGCCCGGGGCGCTGATACTGCGGTCGGCCGGGGTGCTGGGAGCGACGAAGGAGATCATCGTCGGTCTCGCCGCCGTCCTGCTCATCGTCGTGAGCTCGGCGATCCCGCTGATCTTCATGACCTTCAGCACCGGGGACCTGGCGTTCATGGCCGGGCACCTCGTGATGTCGGTGACCTGGATGAGCCTGGGCGTGATGATGCTCGCCCGGGACAACGGTGCGGTCGGCCTGGCCCTGGCCTTGCTCGCCACGGCAAAACTGGTCTTCTACGACCTGTCCGCCCTGGCCGGGCTGATCCAGGTCGCAGCCTTCATCATCTGCGGTGCGATCCTGCTGGTGACCGCGGTACTGCGGGAACGCCACCGCACCGACACGGCGGACACCCCCGCCGGGGTCTGAACGGTCTGACAGGCCTGACCGGTCAGACCATCTCCTTGAGGAAGTGGCCGGTGTGGGACGCCTCCACGGCGGCCACCTGCTCGGGAGTGCCCTCGGCGACCACGGTGCCACCACCGGAACCGCCCTCCGGGCCCATGTCGATCAGCCAGTCCGCCGCCTTGATCACGTCGAGGTTGTGCTCGATGACCAGCACGGTGTTGCCCTTGTCCACGAGTCCCTGGATGACGAGCATGAGCTTGCGGATGTCCTCGAAGTGCAGTCCGGTCGTCGGCTCGTCGAGGATGTAGACGGTCCGGCCGTTGGAGCGCTTCTGCAGTTCACTGGCCAGCTTCACTCGCTGGGCCTCACCACCGGACAGCGTGGTCGCCGCCTGCCCGAGCCGCAGGTAACCCAGGCCCACGTCGACCAGGGTCACGAGGTACCGGGCGATGGAGGTGATCGGGGCGAAGAACTCGGCGGCCTCGCTGATGGGCATGTCGAGGACCTCGGAGATGGTCTTGCCCTTGTAGTGGACCTCCAGGGTCTCCCGGTTGTACCGGGCACCCTCGCACACCTCGCAGGGCACGTAGACGTCCGGCAGGAAGTTCATCTCGATCTTCAGCGTGCCGTCACCGCGGCAGGCCTCACAGCGCCCGCCCTTGACGTTGAAGCTGAACCTGCCCGCCTTGTAGCCGCGGACCTTCGCCTCGGTGGTCTCGGCGAAGAGGTTGCGGATCTTGTCGAAGACACCCGTGTAGGTCGCGGGGTTCGACCGGGGCGTCCGCCCGATCGGGCTCTGGTCCACACGTACGAGCTTGTCGAGCTGGTCGAGGCCGGTGACCTTGCGGTGGTGGCCGGGCACCTGGCGGGCACCGTTGAGCTCATTGGCCAGCACCTGCGCGAGGATACCGTTGACCAAACTCGACTTTCCGGAGCCGGACACCCCGGTGACGCAGGTCAGGATCCCCAGGGGGAAGTCGACGGTGACATCCTTGAGGTTGTTCTCCGTCGCCCCGTGCACGGTGATCTTGCGGGACGTGTCGACCGGGCGACGCTTGTCCGGCACGGCGAGCACCTTGCGCCCGGACAGGTACTGCCCGGTAAGCGACTCCTCGGCGTCGATGATGCCGTCCGGCTCGCCCTCGTAGACGATCCGTCCGCCGTACTCGCCGGCACGCGGGCCGATGTCCACGAGCCAGTCGGCCGTGCGGATCGTCTCCTCGTCGTGCTCCACGACGATCAGCGTGTTGCCGATGTCCCGGAGGTGCTTGAGGGTGCTGATCAGCCTCTTGTTGTCACGCTGGTGCAGCCCGATCGACGGCTCGTCGAGCACGTAGAGCACACCGGCCAGCCCGGACCCGATCTGCGTGGCCAGGCGGATACGCTGCGCCTCGCCGCCGGAGAGGGTGGCCGCGGCACGCGACAGGTTCAGGTAGTTCAGGCCCACGTCGAGCAGGAACGTCAACCGCGCCTGGATCTCCTTGAGCACGCGCCCGGCGATCATCTCGTCGCGCTTGGACAGGCTCAGCCGGTCGAGGAAGTCACTGGCGGCCTCGATGCTCAGTTCCGAGACGTCGGCGATGGACATCTCGCCGACCTCGGAGCCGATGGTGACCATCCGGATCTCCGGGCGCAGGCGGGTGCCTTCACAGGCCACGCACGGGACCTCGCGCATGTACCCCAGGAAGCGGTCCTTCTGGTGCTCACTCTCGGCCTGGTCGATCTTGCGGTGCAGGTAGGGCATCACGCCCTCGAAAGGCGCGGAGTACTGGCGCGAGCGGCCGTAACGGTTGCGGTAGCGCACCGTGATCTCCTCGGGGTGACCGTGGAGGACCGCCTTGCGCTCCTTCTTCGTCAGTTCCGACCACCGGGTCTGCGCACTGATGCCGATGTTCTCCGCCAACGCCGCGAGCAGTTTGTCGAAGTACTTGTGGTTCGGGCTCGACGCCCACGGGGCGATCGCCGTGATCAGCGGGGCGTCCGGGTCCGGGATGATCAGCGACTCGTCGACCTCCAGGCGGGTGCCGAGACCGTCACACACCGGGCAGGCGCCGTAGGGGCTGTTGAAGGAGAAGCTGCGCGGCTCGAGCTCGTCGATCGCCAGGGGGTGGCCGTTCGGGCAGGCCATGTGCTCGGAGAACCGCCGGTAACGGTTGTCGTCGGAGTCGTCGAGACCCACGAAGTCGATGACCACCCGGCCGTCCGCCAGGCGCAGCGCGGTCTCCACCGAGTCGGTGAGCCGCTGCTTCTGCGACTCCTTGACCTGCAGACGGTCCACGATCACGTCGATGTCGTGCTTGACCTGCTTCTCCAGGGTGGGCGGGTCGGACAGGCGGTAGGTCTCCCCGTCCACCAGCACACGCGAGTAGCCGTCCGAGGCGAGGTCCTCGAAGAGGTCCACGAACTCGCCCTTCCGGGTCCGCACCACCGGAGCGAGGACCTGGAACTTGAGCCCCTGCTCCATCTCCAGGATCTGGTCGACGATCTGCTGCGGCGTCTGCGCCTCGATGCGCTCACCGCACTCCGGGCAGTGCGCCACGCCGGTACGGGCGAACAGCAGTCGCAGGTAGTCGTGGATCTCCGTGATCGTACCGACGGTCGACCGGGGGTTGCGGTTCGTCGACTTCTGGTCGATCGACACCGCCGGCGACAGCCCCTCGATGAGGTCGACGTCCGGCTTGTCCATCTGCCCCAGGAACTGCCGGGCGTAGGACGACAACGACTCGACGTAGCGCCGCTGCCCCTCGGCGAAGATCGTGTCGAAGGCCAGGGACGACTTACCCGAGCCGGAGAGCCCGGTGAAGACGATCATCCGCTCACGCGGCAGGTCGATGTCCACGCCCTGCAGATTGTGTTCGCGCGCTCCGCGCACGGTGAGGATCTCAGCCACCCCGGGTCTCCTTCATGGAATGTCGCAAGTTGTGGTTGCACGTTGTGCTCGTCCCCGCCATGGTACGTGACGGCCCGGACACAGTCGAACGGATAATCGAACGGGATACGGGTTATGGTGGTGCCATGACTTCAGCACAGATCACCACGACGACAGTAGGCCCCATGGGCAACAACTGCTACCTGGTCAGCGTCGAGGGCGACGCCCTGCTGATCGACGCCGCCGCCGACGCACCCCACCTGCTCGCCCTCGCCGAGGAAGCCGGCGTCCGCATCACCGACGTGCTCACCACGCACCAGCACTTCGACCACGTCCAGGCGCTCGAGGAGGTCCTCGCCGCCACCGGGGCGCGGCACCACGCCTCGGTGCAGGACGCTCCGGCGTTGCCCGCCGCCGTCGACGTGACCTGGGGTACTGACCCCGACGACGACGCACCGGAGGCCTTCACGACCTCCCCCGCCCTCGACGGGCTCGGCATGCGGCTCGTCCTGCTGCGCGGGCACACCCCGGGCGGCCTCGGCGTGATCCTTCCAGGCCAGGTTGCAGGCCAGGACGGCCCGACGCAGCTCTTCTCCGGCGACAGCCTCTTCCCCAGCGGCGTCGGCAGGACGGAGACACCGGAGGACTTCACCTCCCTGCTCGGGGACGTGACGCGTCGCTGCTTCTCGCTTCCGGACGACACGGTGGTCCACCCCGGCCACGGGGACGCGACGACCATCGGCGCCGAGCGTCCCCACCTCGACGAATGGCGCGAGCGCGGCTGGTGACCCGCTAGTCCTGCAGGGGCCACCCGGTCATGCGCTTCGGCCGCGGCGCGGCGTACGTCCGGACCTTGGAGGTGGTGAGCCCGAGGTTCACCAGGGACTCCGCCAGCTGGACGGCGGCCGCGACGCCGTCCACCACGGGAGTCCCTGTCGCGGCGCGCACGGCGTCGTCCAGTCCCGCCATTCCCCCGCAGCCCAGGACGATCACCTCGGCGCGGTCCTGCTCGACAGCGATCCTGGCCTCCTCGGCGATGGCCTCCACCGCGGCCTGCGCCGACTCCTCCAGCTGCAGGACGGACAGTCCCGAGGCCCGCACGGAGGCGCAGCTGCGGTCGAGCCCCGCCAGGGTCAGCCGGTCCTCGATGAGCGGGACGGTGCGGTCAAGCGTGGTCACCACGCTGTAGGTGCGTCCCACCAGGCTCGCCACGTGGCCGGCCGCCTCGGTGATGTCGACCACCGGGACGTCCAGCATCTCCTGGAGCGCCTCCCTGCCGTGCTCACCGAAACCGGCCTGGATGACCGCGTCGAACGGCCCGTCGTACCGGGAGACCGCGTCCATCACGCCGACGGCGGCCAGGTGGCTCTCCATGTTGCCCTCGACGGACTCCGCCCCGAAGCGCGGGGTCAGCGCCACGATCTCGGTGCCGGAGGACGCCGCGGCCTCCGCCTGGGCGCCGATAGAGGCGGTCATCGTTGCGGTGGTGTTGACGTTGACGACGAGGATTCTCATGCTCGCTCCTTCTGAGTGGTGGGGTCCTGAATCTCGGGTGCGACGACCGCCGCGGCGTCGGTGCCCGCCAGGAAACGACGGGAGGACGGCAGTGTTCTCATGAGCACCCAGTAAACCAGCGCGGCCGGCACGAGGCTCACGTACCACCCCACGTCCGAGAACGGCAGGGTGATGAGCACGCCGACGACCACGGCGACGACCGCGGCCCAGTTCACCCCGCGGAAGGGCCCACGCGGGTCGTAGAGCTCGTCGATCTCGAGCCGGCGTCGACGGACCAGGTAGTAGTCCACGACCATGACCGCGAAGATCGGGCCGAGGAAGGCCGAGTAGATCTGCACGAAGGTCTGCAGGCCGTCGGCGTTCTCGTCGCGGACCAGCAGCCAGGGGAAGGTCGCCGGAGCGAGCACACCCACCAGGACCGCGGCCGTGCGGAACTTCATGCCGAACATGTCCATCAGCACGTACGTGGGCGGAACCACGTTGTTCAGGACGTTGGTAGTGACCTGTGCGAAGGCGATGAACAGGAGCGTGATGACGAGCAGCGGGGTGTTGTCGACCGCGTTGGAGAACACGTCGATCGGGTCGACCACCCCGGTGGCCTCCGAGACCATCAGCCCGATGAGCCCCATGAACAGGGTCACCGGCAGGATCGCCGCGGTGTACAGCGAGAACATCGTCGCAGGGCCGCTGGAGGTGGAGTGTTCGCGCGAGTAGTCGCTGACGTTGAGCATCATGGTGGCGTAGATGCCGAGGAAGAGCATCGTGGCTCCCCAGAACGGCAGTCCCCAGGATCCTTGGGCATCCAGGCTCTCGCCGAGTTCGGTGCCGTAGCGGTCGATCACGCTGAAGAACATGTAGATCAGCGCGCAGAGGATGAACACCGCGCCGATGTTCTCCAGCCACTTGATGCCCTGGAACCCGGCGACCGACAGGGCGATCTGCAGGGCCTGGAACAGGATGAAGAACAGCACGATGTTGCTGAACCCGAAGAGGGTGTCGGCGATCGAGTTGATCGCCATCGCCCCGACCCAGCTCTGGAATCCGTACCAGACCAGCGCGGGCAGGGCGCGGACCAGACCGGGGATCCGGGTGCCGACGAATCCGAAGGAACTGCGGACCTGGACCATGAAGGGGATCCCCCACCGGTGCCCGGCGGCGCCGTTGATCGTCAGACCCACGGTGATGACCACGCACCCGATGACCATGGCCACGATGGCCTGGACCAGGTTCAGGGTGCCCACCAGCGAGGACCCCATGGTGAAGGTGCCGATCGACACGCAGCCACCCATCCAGGCGAAGAGATACGACGTCTTGCCCATGATGCGGGTCTGCTGCGGCGCCAGCGACTCCTCGCCGGCGCCCTTTCCTTCATGCTTCCCTTCATGCTGCCCGTCGTGCCGCCCGTGGTCCGGGATGGTCGCAGGTGGGCTTTCAGGTGTTCTCTCTGTGGTCACGGTGGTGTCCTTCTCGGTGAAATGTCATGAATCTCTCTGATACCAGGACAGCATATTGATGTTTCACCCTCGTGTCCCTGCTGAACAGATGGGGCCTGCCGATGGCGGCCGTCCGCGGCGTAGGATGGTCGTTCCTGTCGCGACGCCGACGGGGCCCGTTCAAGAGATTCAGGAGACCATGAGCACCACCGCTTCCGACCACCCGGACATCTCCGCCGAGCAGGAACACCTCGACGAGTTGCTGACGGTCGTCGACGAGTCGCGCGAGCGTCTCACCGACCGTATGCGCCGGGCGCAACGCCGCCGTGCCGACATCGACCAGCCGCAGACGCTGCTGGAACGCGACCACGAGACCTACGAGGTCGCCGGGCGTCTGGACGAGTACTCCGCCGCGGAGATCGGCCTGTTCTTCGGTCGTATCGACGTGGAGGACGATGAGCCGGAGAACCCCGTCACCGACGTCGACGGCGAAGCTCCGCTCGACCGTCGTTACATCGGTCGCATCGGCCTGCACACCTCCGACGACGAGATGCGCACCCTGCTGATGGACTGGCGCGCCCCGCTGGCCCGGCCGTTCTACCTGGCGACCACGTTGCACCCCGAGGGTGTGCACGTGCGCCGGCACATCCGCACCCGGGGTCGCACGGTGACCGACGTCGCCGACGAGCGGCTCTCAGGCGGCGACAGGCAGGCAGGACGCTCCGGCGGCGAGCGCGACGGATCGGTCGCCCAGGAGGGCGCGCTGCTCCACGCGGTCAACCGCGCGCGTGACCGTCACATGCACGACATCGTGGACACCATCGTCGCCGAGCAGGACCGCATCATCCGCGAGGAGCACCGCGGCGTGACGGTGGTGCAGGGCGGTCCGGGGACGGGCAAGACTGCGGTCGCCCTTCACCGTACGGCGTACCTGCTGTACACGTGGCGCGAGCAGCTGGCGAACACCGGTGTGCTGATCATCGGCCCGAACCGTCGATTCCTGGACTACATCTCGCAGGTGCTGCCCAGCCTCGGTGAGACGGGCGTGGTGCTGGCCACGCCGGGCAGCCTGCTGCCCGGGATCGACGCCCGGCCGCTGAGCGCGGAGTCGCTGACGACCCAGGAGGTCAAGGGGTCACCGGCGATGCTCGAGATCCTCGCCGCGGCGGTACGGGACCACCAGACGGTGCCGGAGGAGCCGGTGGACTTCCTCATCGACGGGGTGACGGTCGCGCTGACCCCGCGGATCGCCCGGCAGGCGCGTACCCGGGCACGCCGGACGCACCGTCCGCACAACCTCGCCCGCGCCCGGTTCAGCGACGTGGTTCTCGACCTGCTGCGCGACGCGATGGCCGACTCCATCGGCGCGGACCCGTTGGGCGGGGAGAACCTGCTCACCGCCGCCGACCGCGACCAGTTGCGTGAGGACCTCGCCGCCGAGCCCGCGGTCGCCGAGGCCGTCGACGAGTTGTGGCCGGTACTCACCGCCGAGGAGGTCCTCACCGGTCTCTACGGGTCGCGGGAGGCCGTGGACTCCGCCGCGTCCGACTACGACGACGTCACCCGGGACGCCCTGGTGCGCGAGGACGCCCCGGAGGACTGGACGGAGGCGGACGCCCCGCTGCTCGACGAGTTGGCGGAGATCCTCGGGATCGCCGGTGCCGAGGAGGCCGAGGCCGAGGAGCGACGCCGGTGGAAGTCACAGGTCGACGAGGCGCAGGAGGCGCTCGACATCCTCAGCGGTTCGGCCTACCAGGACCTCGACGACGGTACGGACGCCGAGATCCTCATGGCCTACGACGTCATCGACGCCGAGCAGCTGGCCGAGCGTCAGCGCGTGCGTTCCTCGATGTCCACGGCCGAGCGTGCCGCCGCCGACCGCACCTGGGCCTTCGGCCACGTCATCGTCGACGAGGCGCAGGAGCTGTCGGCCATGACGTGGCGGATGATCTTCAGGCGCTCGCCGAACCGGTGGATGACCCTGGTCGGCGACCCGGCGCAGACGGGCAGCCCGGCGGGCGTGGAGGACTGGTCGGACGCCCTCTCCCCGTTCGTCAAGGACCGGTGGAGGCTGCACGAGCTGACCGTGAACTACCGCACGCCGGCGGACATCGCGGAGATCGCCACCGCGATCCAGTCGGAGATCTCCCCCGGTCAGGCCACCCCTGACTGCCTGCGTGAGACCGGCACCGGGATCCGCGAACTCCCGCTCGCCGACGTGGCGACGGCCGTGGCACGTGCTGTCGAGGCCGCCGGCGACGGCCTGGTGGGCGTCATCGCGGCGCCGCAGCGCATCGCCGGCCTGCAGGAGGCCTACGCCGCGGATGAGGTGGTGGTCTCCGACGTCAACGGTGCCAAGGGCCTGGAGTTCGACGAGGTCGTGCTGGTGGAGCCCGGGGAGATCGTGGACGCCTCGCCCCAGGGGCTCAACGACGTCTACGTCGCGGTCACCCGCTCCACCCAGGGACTCACGCTGGTCCACGACCAGCCCCTGCCCTGGTAGGACCCCCACCCAGGTCCCCCCTCCCCAGGGTGGGGACCTACACGGTGTGCACGATCATCACGTCGCAGTCGGACTGACGCGCCACGTCGGCGGGCACGGAGCCGAGCAGCCGTCCGGTCAGCGAGTTGATCCCCCGGTTGCCGACGATAAGCAGGTCGGCGGACTCGTCGGTGACGATGCCCATCAGGGCGTCCACCGGGGCGCCCTCCTTGATGGCGGTGGAGATCTTCGTCGCGCCGACCTCCTTGGCCGCCTCCACGGCGGCGGCGAGGTTGTCGTGGGCGGGGTCGCCGCCGACGACGGTCTTCGAGTCCATGCGGATCGCCTTCACCGCGGACTCGGCGTTCTTGTAGAAGGCGCATCCGATGACCAGGCGTGCGTCGAAGGCCGCAGCCAGCGCCGCCGCACGTTTGACGGCCAGGACCGAGGACGACGATCCGTCGGTCCCGACGACGATGGTCTCGTAGTTGGTGCTATCGCTCACTGCCAGCCCTTTGTGATCGGTGATGGTTTCCACATGAAGCCTACCCCAGTCAGATGCCGGCTTCGATCATGCCGCGCAGTTCCTTCTTCAGGTCCGCGATCTCATCGCGCAGCCGTCCGGCGAGCTCGAACTTCAGCTCCCGGGCGGCGTCCTGCATCTGCGACGAGAGGTCGGCGATCAGCTTCTCGAGTTCCGGACGCGCCATGTTCGCGGTGTCCCCCGCGCCGACCGCGGCGTCACCGCCGGCGACGCTGACGTCGGCACCGAAGCCGGTCGCCCCACTGCCCGCGCCTGCCTCGTCACCACGGTTCTCGTAGACCTGGTCGAGGATGTCCGCGATCGCCTTGCGCAGCGGCTGCGGGTCGATGCCGTGCTCCTTGTTGTAGGCGATCTGCTTGGCCCGGCGCCGTTCGGTCTCGTCCATGGCGTACTGCATCGAGTCGGTGATCTTGTCGGCGTACATGATCACCTCGCCGGAGACGTTTCGTGCCGCACGGCCGATGGTCTGCACCAGGGAACGCTCCGAGCGCAGGAAGCCCTCCTTGTCCGCGTCGAGGATCGCCACGAGCGACACCTCGGGCAGGTCCAGGCCCTCACGCAGCAGGTTGATGCCGACGAGTACGTCGTACTCGCCCAGGCGCAGCTGGCGCAGCAGTTCCACCCGCTTGAGCGTGTCGATGTCCGAGTGCATGTAGCGCACCCGCACCCCGTGCTCCAGCAGGTAGTCCGTGAGGTCCTCGGCCATGCGCTTGGTCAGGGTCGTGACCAGCACGCGCTCCTGCTTCTCCACGCGCTGGCGGATCTGCTCGATGAGGTCGTCGATCTGCCCCTCGGTCGGGCGCACCTCGACCTTGGGGTCCACCAGACCGGTGGGACGGATGACCTGCTCGACGAACTCACCGCCGGCCGCGGCGATCTCGTAGTTGCCCGGGGTAGCCGACATGTAGATGCACTGGCCCTTACGGTCGTCGAACTCCTCCCAGGTCAGCGGCCGGTTGTCGAGGGCGCTCGGCAGGCGGAAACCGAAGTCCACGAGGTTGCGCTTACGCGACATGTCGCCCTCGAACATGCCGCCGATCTGCGGGACTGTCACGTGGGACTCGTCGATGATGGTGAGGTAGTCGTCCGGGAAGTAGTCGATCAGCGTGGCCGGGGCGGAGCCGGCCTCGCGCTGGTCGACGTGCCGGGAGTAGTTCTCGATGCCGGAGCAGTAGCCGACCTGCTGGATCATCTCCAGGTCGTACTCGGTGCGCATGCGCAGCCGCTGGGCCTCGAGCAGCTTGCCGCGTCCCTCAAGGTCGGCGACGCGCTCCTCCAGTTCGGCGTGGATGTCCTCCATCGCCTTCTCCATGCGCTCGGGTCCGGCCACGTAGTGGGTCGCCGGGAAGATGCGGATCTCCTCGACCTCGCGGATCACGTCGCCGGTGAGCGGGTGGATGTAGAACAGGCTGTCGATCTCGTCGCCGAAGAACTCGACGCGCACCGCGAGCTCCTCGTAGGCGGGGATGATGTCGACCACGTCGCCCTTCACGCGGAACGCCCCGCGGGTGAAGGAGACGTCGTTGCGGTCGTACTGGATGTCCACGAGAAGACGCAGGAACCGGTCACGTTCAACCTCCTCGCCCGCCTTCAGCATCACCGAGCGGTCCAGGTAGGACTGCGGGGTGCCGAGGCCGTAGATGCAGGAGACCGAGGAGACCACGACCACGTCGCGGCGCGACAGCAGGTTGGACGTCGCGGAGTGCCGCAGGCGTTCCACGTCGTCGTTGACCGAGGAGTCCTTCTCGATGTAGGTGTCCGACTGCGCGATGTAGGCCTCGGGCTGGTAGTAGTCGTAGTAGCTGACGAAGTACTCGACGGCGTTGTTCGGCAGCAGGCTGCGCAGCTCGTTGGCGAGCTGCGCGGCCAGCGTCTTGTTCGGCGCCATGACCAGCGTCGGACGCTGCTGCTGCTCGATGAGCCAGGCGGCGGTGGCGGACTTGCCGGTACCGGTGGCACCCATCAGGACGACGTCCCGCTCGCCCCGGTTGAGCCGCTCGTCGAGTTCCTTGATCGCCGCCGGCTGGTCACCGGCCGGCTTGTAGTCGCTGATGACCTCGAAGCGTGCGTCGGTGCGCTCGACGTCACCGACGGGACGGAACTCCGACTCGGAGAGGACGGGGTGTTCTGCGGCGAAGGCCATGGGGTTACACCTTCTCCCAGAACGCGTCGACCTGAGCGATCAGCGACTCCACGTCGCCGCCGTTGTCGAGGACGACGTCGGCGACGGCCAGCCGGGTGTCGCGGTCGACCTGGGCGGCGAGGCGACGACGCGCGTCGTCTTCGTCCAGCCCCCGGGCGACGAGGCGGGTGATGCGGACCTCGTCCGGGGCGTCGACGACGAGGACGGTGTCCACGGTCTCCGTCTCCCCGTTCTCGATGAGCAGGGGCATGTCGTAGACGACGACCTCGCGTCCCTCGGCGGCGGCGGTGTCGAAGAGCTCCGTGGTACGTTCCCGGATCCGCGGATGGGTGATGGCGTTGAGCTTGTCGGTGGCTGCGGTGGAGGCGAACGCCTGGCGGGCGAGCTCGGCGCGGTCGAGGCCGCCGTCCCCGGTGATAACCCCCTCGAAGGCGTCCGCCAGCTCGGCGAGTGCCGGCTGGCCGGGCTCCACGATCTCGCGGGCGACCTTGTCCGCGTCCACGACGAACGCGCCCTTCTGCCGGAGCCGTTCGGCCACCGTCGTCTTGCCGGATCCGATGCCACCTGTCAGGCCGATAATGCGCATGGGGTCAAGGATAGCGCTGTCGGCCGGTGGTGGCAGCGAACACGTGGGCGAAGGTCAGGACCCCGGCAACGGCAGGGTCAGCGACCCGGTGAGCGACCCACTGCCGGAGGAGGTCAGTGCCGCACCGGCGGCCGTGAGGCACTGGTAGTTCGCGGCGTTGGTGTTGGCGAACAGGTAGCGCAACTCACCTGCGGCCTTGAGCGCCCCCTCGGCATTCGCGGCGGCCCACTGGTCGGCGATTTCCTCGAGCTTCGCGCCGAGGTCGGCGCAGAAGGGCTGGTCACCGGTGCCCAGGTCGCGGTTGAGCAGGCTGCCGACCGAACCGTCCACCCCCTGGGGGTCCGGGAGCTCGGGGGACGTGTCGGCGTCGTCCGTGTCCTCTTTGTCATCTGTGGTTTTGGCGGTGCCCTCTGGGGCTGCGGTTGCCAGAGGCGCGCCGGCTGCGAGGAGGAGCGTAGCCAGACCGGTGGCGGCGAGACGGACGGGCCGGCGTCGATTCTTCCGGAGCGATGTACGGGTCATGAGTGTGAACTATAGTCATCAACCGACACTCATTTCACAGTAGTGACGTTTCTTCACAGGAGCCCCATGTTCTCTTCTTCCCTCCAGCGCGTCTCGTCGCTGTCGCTCACGGCCGTCGTGACGGCGGCGACCGCGGCGGTCCTCGGTGGCGCGACAGCCGCCGCGGCGCCGTGCGACACCTACTCCCCCAACCTCATCGACCGGGCGTCAGCCCTGCTCAGCTCGGGCCACGGATCCACCAGCAGCTCAGGGAGTTCAGGGAGCTCGTCCACGTCCGGGTCGCTGACCTCCTGGGCGGACGGCACCCCCTGGGACCTGCCGAACCTCTCCGGCCCGACGGAGGGCATGTACATGGTCACCGGGCCGAACAGCCCGGACCAGACGCACGCGCTGGGCCTGGCGTCGACGGACCTCGGGTTCATGTGGGACGCCGGGGGCGACCGCACCCTCGCCGCCTTCGGCGACAGTTTCGGCTGCGAGTCGGGTCTGAGCGGTTGGCACTCCAACGCACTGTTCTCCTCCACGGACACCGACCCGTCCGACGGCTTCTACCTCGACGGCACCGCCAACGGTGAGCGCTCCGGGGAGTTCCTCCCCTCCTCGTTGAAGGAGCCGGGTACCGAGCACACGAAGATCCCGACGTCCGGGATCGAGGTCGGCGGTAATCAGTACGTGGACTTCATGTCGGTGCGTTCCTGGGGCAACGCCGGGCAGTGGACCACGAACTACGCGCAGACTGTGGTCTCCGAGGACGACGGCAAGACCTTCAAGTCTGTCGAGAACTCCACCCGGGCCTCGACCAAGGCCGCATCGGACCCCAGGATCACCGACATCACCGACGACCGGCCGGTCGTCGACGGCTTCCAGATGACCGCCCTGACGAAGCACAGCGAGAACAACACCAACTACGTCTACGCCTACGGCACCCCCAGCGGCCGGGACGGTTCGGCGAAACTCGCCCGCATCACCGAGGACAACTTCCCGAACTGGTCGCAAGCCGAGTACTGGGACGGCGACGGCTGGTCCACCAAGCCCGACGCCGCTGCCACCGTGCTGAACGGGCGGGTCTCCGAGCTCTCCGTACAGTACGACGAGCACCGCGAAAAGTGGCTGGCGATGTACGAGTCCACCGAGGGCATCGTCCTGCGCGAGGCGCCGTCCCCCACCGGGCCGTGGTCGTCGAAGAAGACCGTGGTGTCGCGCCTGCAGTTGCCGGACGCCTACGGCTCCTTCATGCTGCCGAGGCAGGACCCCGCGGACCCGTCCACGCTGTACTTCGTGATGACCACCTGGTCGGGCTACAACACCGCCATGATGCGCACCGACCTGGACCGCGTGCTGGGCTGACAGGCCTGAGAGCCCCCACGCAGAGAGCAACCCCGAAAGGTCGGTCGCACCGACCTTTCGGGGTTGCTCTCTGGATACCCTCTGCCGAAGTGAGGGTCCGGAAGGATCTACCGCTCGATGATCGCGGTGATGCCCTGTCCGCCGGCGGCGCAGACGGACACCAGGGTGCGTCCGCCGCCGTTCTCCTCGAGGGTCTTCGCCGCGGTGGCGATGATACGTCCACCGGTGGCGGCGAACGGGTGGCCCGCGGCCAGCGAGGAGCCCTTCACGTTGAGCTTGGACCGGTCGATGGAGCCCAGGGGGGCGTCCAGGCCGAGACGGTCGCGGCAGTAGTCCTCGGACTCCCATGCCTGCAGGGTCGCCAGGGTCTGGGAGGCGAAGGCCTCGTGGATCTCGTAGTAGTCGAAGTCCTGGAGGGTCAGGCCGTTGCGCTCCAGCAGACGCGGGACGGCGTAGGTCGGGGACATCAGCAGTCCGTCCGGGGTGAGTCCGTCGTGGCCGTGCAGGAAGTCCACCGAGGCGGTCTCGGAGTCCACCAGGTACGCCTTGACCGGGAGGTTGTGGGCCTCGGCCCACTCCTCGGAGGCCAGCAGGACGGCGGAGGCGCCGTCGGTCAGCGGGGTGGAGTTCGCCGCGGTCATGGTCGCCTGGGTGCCGTGCGCGGCGGCGTCCTTCTTGCCGAAGACCGGCTTGAGCTTGGCGAGCTTCTCCACGGAGGAGTCGGCACGGAGGTTGGTGTCGCGCTGCACGCCGAGGAAGGGGGTCACCAGGTCGTCGAAGAAGCCGGCGTCGTAGGCGGCGGCGAGCTTCTGGTGCGACTCGACGGCCAGCTGGTCCTGGTCCTCGCGGGAGACGTTGAGCTCGCGGGCGGTGATCGCCGCGTGGTCACCCATGGACAGGCCGGTGCGCGGCTCGCCGTTCTGCGGCTGGTCCGGGGCGAACTGGGAGGGACGCACCGAGCCGAGCAGCTTGACGCGCTCACCGGTGGTCTTTGCCGCGTTGACCTTGATCAGGGTCTTGCGCAGCTCGTCGTTGACGGCCAGCGGCGCATCGGAGGTGGTGTCGGAACCGCCGGCGATGCCGGCGTCGATGCGTCCCAACGCGATGGCGTCGGCGACCTGGACGGCGGCGGCCAGACCCGTGCCGCAGGCCTGCTGGAGGTCGAAGGCGGGGGTCTGGGCGTCCAGGGCGGACCCCAGGACGACCTCACGGGTCAGGTTGAAGTCGCGTGCGTGCTTGAGGACGGCACCGGCGACAACCATGCCCAGCTGCTCGTCCTGCAGCCCGTAGCGTGCGACGAGACCGTTGATGGCCGCGGTCAGCATGTCCTGGTTCGACGCATTGGAGAACTCCTTGTTGGAGCGCGCGAACGGGGTGCGGTTGCCGCCGAGGATGGCGACCTTACGAGGCGAAGTAGTCATCTGGATGTCTCTCCATCGGTTGTTGTCGTGTCGTCGTGTCGTGGTGTGTGCCAGACGTCCCCGGGAAGTCTACCGGGGGATCCGGGTCGACCCCAGATCTTCGTGTAACCCGCGTCACGGATTTCCGGGACATGGTTCGGGGTCACATACTAGGGTACAAATGTGAACATACATTGTTCGGGCGACCGTAGGTACGCTTTCGAATAACGGATCCACTACCAAGGAGTTACGAACGTTGTCTTCCTCCAATAAGGGCCTGCTCGACCAGGTCGTCAATTCCGGGCTCGCTGGAAAGCTCGGCGTCCCCCAGGGTGAACCGCTGCGCCGCTACAAGAAGGGCGAGCCCGCCCTGGACGGCCCCGTCGTCATCGGCGGCGAAGGACGACTCGCCGCGGGGATCAAGCCGCTGCTCGCCGACGACTACCAGTTCGTCGACGCCGGGACGGACGCCAAGCGCGCCGCCCTGGTCTTCGACGCCACCGGAATCACCAAGCCGGAGGAGCTCCACCAGCTCTTCGACTTCTTCAACCCGCAGATGCGCAAGCTGCTGCCCTGCGCCCGCCTCGTGGTCATCGGCACCACCCCCGAGCTGGTGAAGGACCGTGACGAGCACATCGTGCAGCGTTCCCTCGAGGGCTTCACCCGCTCGGTCGCCAAGGAGCTGCGCCGCGGCGCCACCGCCCAGCTGGTCTACACCGCACCGGAGGCTTCCTCCGACCTGAGCGGTCTGGAGTCCACCCTGCGCTTCCTGCTGTCCGGCAAGTCGGCCTTCGTCGACGGCCAGGTCATCCGTGTCACCGCGGACGCCTCGACCGCCCCGGAGTCCTGGGACGCCCCGCTGGCCGGCAAGATCGCCGTCGTCACCGGTGCCGCCCGCGGCATCGGCGCCGACATCGCCAAGGTGCTCGGCCGTGACGGTGCCAAGGTCATCTGCGTCGACATCCCCGCCGCCGGCGAGGGTCTGGCGGAGACCGCCAACGAGGTCAAGGGCTCCTCCCTGCCCCTGGACGTCACCGCCGCGGACGCCGCCGAGCGGATCAAGACCCACGCCGAGGAGCGCCACGGCGGCAAGGTCGACATCATCGTCCACAACGCCGGCGTGACCCGCGACAAGCTACTCGCCAACATGGACGAGGGCCGCTGGAACATGGTGCAGAACATCAACCTCGTCGCCCCCGTGCGCATCACCGAGGGCCTGCTGGCCAACGGTGGCTTCGCCGACGGCGGCCGTGTGGTCGGCGTGTCCTCGATGGCCGGCATCTCCGGCAACCGTGGTCAGACGAACTACGCGACCACCAAGGCCGGCGTCGTCGGCCTGGTCGACTCCTTCTCCGAGGAGCTCGCCGACAAGGGCATCACGGTCAACGCCGTGGCCCCGGGCTTCATCGAGACCGCCATGACCGACGCGATGCCCTTCGGCACCCGCGAGGTCGGACGCCGCCTCAACTCCCTCGCCCAGGGTGGCCACACCGTGGACGTCGCGGAGACCATCGCCTACTTCGCCGGCAACGCCTCGAACGCGGTCACGGGCAACACCGTGCGCGTCTGCGGCCAGAACCTGCTCGGCGCCTAGAAAGGACCCCAGCGTGACTGTCACCTACAAGGAACTCCCCGCCATCCCCGACCTGATGGCCGAGTACAAGGGTGCCGCGAAGAACATGGTTCCCGTCGTCGGCGCCAAGCGGTCAGCCACGAAGGACCCGTCGACCGGTTTCGAGGTCAAGGGCGTGACGATCGACATCGCCCACCTCGCCGACTACAACGCGGCGGTGGGTCTGCGCCTCGGCAACGAGCTGCCGTACACCTACCCCTACGTGATCTCCTTCGCGTTGGTGATGAAGGTGATGTCGACCGACGACTTCCCCTTCAACGCCGTGGGTGGCGTGCACCTGACCAACGTCATCGAGCAGACCCGCCCGCTGACCGTCGACGACGTGCTGCACATCCGCACCCACGCGGAGAACCTGCGCAGGCACCGCAAGGGCCTGCTGATCGACATGGTCACCGAGGTCTTCGTCGAGGGCGAGGACGGTTCCGCACCTGTCTGGCGTCAGACTTCCGGCTTCCTGGCCAAGGGCGCGAAGCTGTCGTCCTCGGCGGACGCCGCGGTCGCCGCGCGTGACGAGGACACCGGGTCGCTGTTCGAGCGTCCCGAGGTCCCGTCCGACCCGACGCCGATGGCCACGTGGCCGGTCGGTCCGGCGGACATCAAGCAGTACGCGGACGCCTCGGGTGACAAGAACCCGATCCACGTGTCCACGCTCGGCGCCAAGGCCTTCGGCTTCCCGGCGACGATCGCCCACGGCATGTGGTCCGCGGCGAAGATCCTGTCGGGCCTCGAGGGCCACCTCCCGTCCGCAGGACGCTACGCGGTGGAGTTCGCCAAGCCCGTGGTCCTGCCGACCAAGGTCGCGTTCTTCACCGAGCAGACCGAGGACGGCTGGAAGCTGCAGCTGCGCAAGGCCTCCAAGTTGGAGACCCTGCACGCGATCGCCGAGGTCTCCTCGCTCTGAGGATGCCCTGAGGACGCTGTGACGCCGTAGCCGTCTGCCCCGCCTGAAACCCCGCACACCCTGGGTGTGCGGGGTTTCGTGCTGTCCGGACGACGCCGGGGGACGTACTCTCGGCATCACGGGCGTACCAACGCGCCCCGTCACAGGTCAGCCGGCATCGGCACCCCACACTCGGGGGCACACACTGTTCTCCCGGGTATACTCCTAGGGGGTATAGGTAATCCACCGACTGGAAGTGAGACGACGATGTCGAAACGACTGACCGCACTGACCGCCGCGACACTGATTGGAACCGCAATGTCACTGACCGCCTGCTCCCCCTCCGCCGACGACAGCCAGCAGAGCTCCACCGACAGCACCAGCACTACCAGCACATCCAGCTCCGCCACCGGCCACGGTGACCACGACGGCATGGACATGGGCTCGGACATGAGCATGGACATGGACCACCCGGCCGACGGAGGCCCCGCCCCCGAGGGCATCACCGAGGCGTCCGACCCGGAGTTCCCGGTGGGCAGCGAGGTCGTCCTGACCGCCGACCACATGGCGGGCATGGAGGGTGCCACGGCAACCGTCGCCGGCGCCTTCGACACCTACACCTACTCGGTGTCCTACACGCCCACCAACGGCGGTGAGCCGGTCAGGGACCACAGGTGGGTCGTCCAGGAGGAGCTCGCCGACGCCGGGTCGGAGCGTCTGGAGGACGGCGCGACGGTCACGCTCGAGGCCGACCACATGGCGGGCATGAAGGGCGCCACGGCCACGATCGACAGCTCCACCGACGAGACGGTGTACATGGTCGACTACGAGTCCGACGGCATGACGATGACCAACCACAAGTGGGTCACCGAGAGTGAGATGCGCGCGGCGAACTGACCTGTCCGTCGCACCACGAGGAGAGCAGCACCATGAATGACATGGAACATATCGACCATATGGACCACATGAATCACTCGGAACACATGGAACACACGGGCGGCCACGCCGACCACGGTGGGCATTCCGGCCACGCCAGCCACGCCGGCCACGTGGCGAAGTTCCGCCGACTGTTCTGGATCATGCTGGTCCTGGCGGTCCCGGTGGTGGCTTGCAACACCATGTTCGCCGACCTGATCGGCTACGACCTGCCCGACAACGCCGTCGTCGGCTGGGTGTCCCCGGTGTTGGGCACGGTGATGTACCTCTGGGGCGGGCGCCCCTTCCTCAGCGGTGCCGTCGACGAGATCAGGTCACGCAAGCCGGGGATGATGCTGCTCATCGCCCTGGCCATCACCGTCGCCTTCGTCTCCTCGTGGGGCGCGAGCCTGAACGTGCTCAGCCATGAGCTGGACTTCTGGTGGGAGCTCGCGCTGCTGGTCGTGATCATGCTGCTCGGCCACTGGATCGAGATGCGCTCGCTCGCGCAGACGTCCTCCGCGTTGGACTCGCTGGCGGCTCTGCTGCCGGACGAGGCCGAGCGCGTCGGGCAGGACGGTTCGGTCACGACCGTCTCCCCCGACGAGCTGGGCCTGCACGACGTGGTCATCGTCCGGCCCGGTGCCGCCGTCCCGGCCGACGGCACGGTGGTGGACGGTTCGGCGTCGATGGACGAGTCCATGGTCACCGGAGAGTCCGCGACGGTGCGCCGCGACGTCGGGGACACCGTGGTCGCCGGCACCGTCGCCACGGACTCGGGCCTGCGGGTGCGGGTCACCGCCGTCGGCGAGGACACCACACTGGCGGGCATCCGCACGTTGGTCTCCGAGGCGCAGAACTCCTCGTCGCGGGCCCAGCGCCTGGCGGACACCGCCGCCGGCTGGTTGTTCTGGTTCGCCCTGGGGGCCGCCGTCGTCACCGCCGTCGTGTGGTCGGTGGCCGGACGCCCCGAGGACGCCGTGGTGCGCACCATCACCGTGCTCGTCATCGCCTGCCCGCACGCGTTGGGCCTGGCGATCCCGCTCGTGGTGTCCATCGCCACCGAGCGTGCCGCCCGTTCCGGCATCCTGATCAAGGACCGCCTCGCGCTGGAGTCGATGCGCTCGGTGGACACCGTGCTGTTCGACAAGACCGGCACGCTCACTCTCGGGGAACCGACGGTCACCGAGGTACTCGTCCCCGACGAGAATGACCTCGACGGGAACCGGGCCCTGTCCCTCGCCGCCGCGGCGGAGACCGACAGTGAGCACCCCCTCGCCCACGCGATCGTCACCGCCGCAGCGGACCGTGGACTGGACGTCCCCCGGGCGTCGGACTTCTCTTCCTCCCCGGCGGTCGGCGTGCGCGCGGTCGTCGACGACCACGTTGTCGAGGTCGGTGGTCCCCACCTGCTCGAGCAGCGCGACGCCCCGGCACTGCCCGGCACCGCCGCGTGGCGGGACGAGGGCGCGATCATCCTCCACGTCCTGGTGGACGGTGGTGTCGTCGGTGCACTGCGGCTGGCGGACGGCGTCCGCCCGGAGTCACGCACCGCCGTCGACGACCTGCACGAACGTGGGGTCCGGGTCGTGATGATCACCGGCGACGCCGAGGCGGTGGCGACCTCCGTCGCCACGGAACTCGGCATCGACCAGGTCTTCGCCGGTGTGCGTCCCGAGGACAAGGCGGCGAAGGTCGCCGAACTTCAGGCGGACGGCCACAAGGTCGCGATGGTCGGCGACGGCGTCAACGACGCGCCGGCGCTCGCCGCGTCCGACGTGGGCATCGCCATCGGTGCGGGCACCGACGTCGCCATCGGGTCGGCCGGGGTGATCCTCGCCAGCTCGGACCCGCGTTCGGTGGTCTCCGTGATCTCACTCTCGCAGGCCGCCTACCGGAAGATGCGGCAGAACCTGTGGTGGGCCGCCGGCTACAACCTGGTGTCGGTGCCCCTGGCCGCCGGCGTGCTGGCGCCGGTCGGTTTCGTGCTGCCGATGAGCGTGGGCGCGATCCTGATGTCCGCCTCCACCGTCGTCGTCGCCCTCAACGCGCAGCTGCTGCGTCGCTGGACACCGCAGCAGTGACGGTGACGATGTCGTCGCCGAAGGCCGCGAGCGGTGCGGGCATCCCCTCCACCGAACCGAATGCACGGCTGTTGACCACCACCACCGGGGTGACGGTGGAGTAGCCGGCCTCACGGATCTTCTCGGTGTCGAACCGGATCAACGGGGTACCGGCCTCGACGCGCTGCCTCTTCTCGACGAGCACCTCGAAGCCCTCACCACCCATCTTCACCGTGTCGATGCCGATGTGGATCAGCAGCTCGATACCGCTGTCCAGCCGCAGTCCCACGGCGTGGCCGGTCTTCTGCACGGTGAGAACCTTCCCGTCGGCCGGGGCCACGACCGTGTCGCCCGAGGGTTCCACGGCCACACCCTGCCCGAGTGCCCCGGAGGAGAAGGCAGGGTCGTCCACCTCGCTCAGCGGGATCACCCGCCCCTCCACCGGCGTGGTCAACACGGTGACCGTCCCCGGGACCAGCGCCGGTTTCGCGGCGGGTGCCACCACTCCGGACGCTGCGTCCTGCCCGGCGTCCTGTTCCTGGTCGAGTTCAGCGTCCCGTTCCGCGTCCTGCTCTGCAGCAAGCGCCGCACGCACCTCGGCCTTCTCGTCCTTACCGCGGTAGTCGAAGAACAGCACAAGCAACATCGAGGTGACGAAGGCGGCGGCGATGCCGAACAGGTAGCCGGCCCAGGGGTCCATCGCCGGGAAAGTCAGCAGCGAGGTGAAGACGAACGCGCTGGCCTTCACGTCGAAGAAGCCCATGATCACGCCACCGACCAGACATCCCGGCAGCAGACGCATGTAGGTCTTGCGGAACCGCAGCAGCACGCCGTACAGCGAGGGCTCGGAGATACCACCGAACAGTCCGGCCATCAGTCCACCGAAGGACACCTGACGCATACCCTTGTTCCGTTCGCGGACCGAGATCACGAACACACCGGCGACGACGCCGAAGCAGGCGAAGTTCCAGGCACCCATCGGCCCCTGGATGAAGTCGTAGCCGAGGGTGGCGATGTTCTGGATCATGATCGCGTTCAGCGGCCAGTGCAGGCCCAACGGCACGAGGAAGGGGTACAGCAGGGGGATGATCACGGCCAGGATGAACGGGGAGACGCCGTTGAGCCACAGCAGGAACTCGGAGATCCCGTTGCCGATGCCGATGCCGAACGGGCCGAGCAGGAACGCCGTCGCCGGGATCATGATCAGCAGCGAGAAGAAGGGTACGAACACCATCTGCACGGACTGCGGGATGATGCGTTTGAGCCCCTTCTCCACCCAGAACAACCCGATGGCCGCGATCAGCGGCGGGAAGACCTGCGAGGAGTAGTCGTTGAGCACCAGCGGCAGGCCGAAGACCTGGACGGTGTCCCCCGCCTCGCCGAGGGAGAGGAACTCTGGGGTGAGCAGGGCCGCCGGGATGGCCGCGCCGACCCACTCGTTGGCGCCGAGCTTACGGGCGGCCGTCGCACCGATCATGATCGGCAGGAAGTAGAAGACGGAGCGCCACATCGCATGCAGCAGCACGTAGCCGTTGGGTTGCTCCTCCATCGGAGCCCGGAAGTCCTGCATCCCGAAGGTGTCGGCGAGGACCAGCATGGTGATGATCAGGGAGGCACCGAGCAGCGCCCACAGCACGGGGCGGAAGGTGTCGGAGAGGAACTCGAAGCAGTAGTTGACCCAGTCGTACCTGCCGCGGACTCCCCCGTACTCCTTCTTCGACGCGGCTCGGCTCTCGGCGTCCGCGTCACCCATGCCGGGTTCCCGGACGATGGCGTTGTAGTAGTCGGCGACGCCGCCGCCCATCACGACCTGCAGGCCGGTACTCCCCTGCTCCACCACGCCGAGCACGGCGGGGTCGCTGTCGAGTTTGTCGATGTCGACCTTCGACCGGTCGACGAGGTCGAACCGAAGTCGGGTGGCGCAGTAGGTGAGCGACGAGACGTTGTCCGCTCCGCCCACCTCCGCGAGAATGTGCCGGGACGTGTCTGTCGCTGCTGAGGCCATCGGGTGTCCGCCTTGGTGAGCTGGAGGGATGTTCCTGCCGCCCAAGGTTAGGGCGGCACCTCACCCATCGTAGAACATCCCCGGTCAAAACATAAGGCCCTGAACGCACAAAAGACCCGGCCCACCCCGAATACGGGGTGGGCCGGGTCCGACTCGTCTACTGGGAGACGGTACTACTCACCGGAGCCGGCGAGCTTCTCGCGCAGAGCGGCGAGCTGCTCGTCGGACGCCAGGGAACCGGCGTCGGAGGTGGTCTCCTCCGTGGCGGCGGCGGCCGGCTTGTCCGAGTTGCTGGAGTAGGAGCCGTTGTCGGCAGCCTCGTCAGCCTCGGCGGCCTGGGCGCGGTGGCGCTCGATCTGGGCGGCGTGGGTCTTGTGGCGACGCTCGGACTCGGCGTACCGGGCCTCCCATGCCTCACGCTGCTCGTCGTAGCCTTCCATCCACTCGTTGGTCTCCGAGTCGAAGCCCTCCGGGAAGATGTAGTTGCCCTGCTCGTCGTAGGAGTCGGCCATACCGTACTTGGACGGGTCGAACTCCTCGGCGAAGTCCTCGTCGGCCTGCTTCAGCGACAGGGAGATACGACGACGCTCGAGGTCGATGTCGATGACCTTGACCATGAGCTCCTGGCCGACGGTGACGATCTGGTCCGGGACATCCACGTGGCGCTCGGCCAGCTCGGAGATGTGGACCAGGCCCTCGATGCCCTCCTCGACGCGGACGAAGGCGCCGAACGGAACCAGCTTGGTGACCTTGCCCGGGACGATCTGACCGATCGCGTGGGTCCGGGCGAAGACGCGCCACGGATCCTCCTGGGTGGCCTTCAGCGACAGGGACACGCGCTCGCGGTCCAGGTCGACGTCGAGCACCTCGACGGTGACCTCGTCACCGACGGTGACGACCTCGGACGGGTGGTCGATGTGCTTCCAGGACAGCTCGGAGACGTGAACCAGGCCGTCGACACCGCCGAGATCGACGAAGGCGCCGAAGTTGACGATGGAGGACACGACGCCCTTGCGGACCTGGCCCTTCTGCAGCTGGTGCAGGAACTCGGAGCGGACCTCGGACTGGGTCTGCTCGAGCCATGCGCGACGCGACAGCACGACGTTGTTGCGCTGCTTGTCCAGCTCGATGATCTTGGCCTCGATCTCCTGGCCGATGTACGGCTGGAGGTCGCGGACGCGACGCATCTCGACGAGGGAGGCGGGCAGGAAGCCACGCAGGCCGATGTCCAGGATGAGGCCGCCCTTGACGACCTCGATGACGGTACCGGTGACCGGCTCGTCCTTCTCCTTGAGCTCCTCGATGGTGCCCCAGGCGCGCTCGTACTGTGCGCGCTTCTTGGACAGGATCAGGCGGCCTTCCTTGTCCTCCTTGGTGAGGACCAGGGCGTCGACCTCGTCGCCGACCTCGACGACCTCGCCGGGATCGACATCGTGCTTGATGGACAGCTCGCGGGAGGGGATGACACCCTCGGTCTTGTATCCGATGTCAAGCAGGACCTCGTCGTGGTCGACCTTGACGACGGTACCCTCGACGATGTCACCGTCGTTGAAGTACTTGATGGTGGCGTCGACGGCGGCGAGGAAATCCTCAGCGGAGCCGATGTCGTTGACGGCTACCTGAGGAACGTTGTTGGTGGGCATATGTGAAGTTGCTCCGAGACGGATTGTTCTTAGTGATGGACAGGGGGCACCGTTCCGCCAGCGTTCAGCTTCCCGGCACCGTCGCGCGCCTGCGGACAGACGGTTAACAGAATGCAGGCTACACGACCCCTCCGAGCTGTGCAAATACCATCTCCGCGAACTCCTCGGTGCCCGCCCCTGCCGCACCTGAGCCATCTCCAGCCACTCCGGCCTCTCCCGCCACATCCGGGGTGGGCGCGTGCATGAGCGCGTGCCGCACAGCCCCGCCGAGCGCGTCGCCGGCCTCCCCGTACCCGAGGTGCCGCAGCATCAGCGCCGCCGAGTTCATCAGCCCGGCCGGGTTCGCCACGCCCTGCCCCGCGATGTCCGGCGCGGAACCGTGCGCGGCCTGTGCCATCACCGCCGTGTCCCCGGCGTTCACGCTGCCGGCGGCGCCGAGCGTGCCACCGAGGGCCGCGGTGAGGTCGGAGAGGATGTCGCCGAACATGTTCTCCGCCACGATCGTGCGGTGACGCCCGGGGTTGACCACCAGGTCGGCGCACAAGGCGTCGATGTGCACCGGGAGCAACCGCACCCCGGTCTCGTCCGCCATCGCCTCGGCCTCCTCCAGGTACATCCCGGACGTCCTGGCCAGGACGTTCGCCTTGTGCGCGACCGTGAGGACGCCGCCGCGCGCGGCAGCGACGCGTCCTGCGTGCCGGACGATCCGGCGCACGCCCTGGCGCGTGAAGGTTCCGATGGCCAGGGCGACGTCCTCGGTGACCATCACGTCACCGGAGCCGGCGTACATGTTGCGGTCGGCGTAGAGCCCCTCGGTGTTCTCCCGGACGACGACCACGTCCAGGTCGGGCGCCACCGCCCCGGGCAGCCCGCGCACCGGTCGCACGTTCGCCCACAGCTGGGCGCGCACCCGCAGGGCGGCGGAGGGGTTCTGCTGCTCGCGCGCCTCCGGCGGGTAGGACGCGTTGTCGTGCGGGCCGAGCACCCAGCCGTCCAGTCCGGCGACCGTCTCCCAGGTCTGTTCCGGAAGGATCCTGCCGGCCTGCCCGAAGGCCTCCCGGCCGAGCAGCAGGGGCACCCAGCGCACGGAGACGCCGCCGTGGTGACGCAGCGCGGTGGTCGTGGCGGTGACGGTGGGGGCCACGATCTCCGGGCCGATGCCCTCCCCTGGCCAGTAGCCCAGCCTGAGTTCGTGGTGCGTGCCGGTGGAGTCGCCTGGAGTGATCACGGTCACCCATCCTAGGTCCTGCCCCGCCCCTGGGTCGACGGTGGGCTGACACGCGGGCCGCTTCGGACTTTTCACCACCCCACACATCATCCGGATACGATGACGCCCATGAACGAAACCTCACCCGGCACCGGGCACTCCGCCGAGAACGCCGCCGAGCACCCTGCCGAGCACGCGACCTCGCGGCGCCCCGCCTTCGAGAACACCCCCTTCACACCGGGGGCCGTCGTCCTCAACGCGCTCCGCGGCGGCCTCATCGGCTCCGCCGAGCTCGTCCCGGGCATCTCCGGCGGCACCGTGGCCCTGGTCACCGGCGTGTACGAGCGCGTGCTGTACAACGCCAACCGACTGCTCGACGGCCTGAAGGCCTTCGCCACGGACCGCCCGGCGGGGATCCGGAAGATCAAGTCCGTGGACTGGACAATGCTCATCCCGATGGCCATCGGCATGGTCGCCATGGTCTTCGCACTGGCCGGCATCCTCGGCACGTTCGTCGAGGACCACCCGATCCCCGCCAAGAGCCTCTTCCTGGGCATGGTCGCCGTGTCCGTGGTCGTGCCGATCCTGCTGATCGACACCGCCGACCTGAAACGTCGGCTCCCCGTGGCCGTGCCGCTGTTCATCGTCGGCGCACTGTTCACCTTCATCGCCACCGGGTTCTCCTCGTCGACGAACAACGACCCGAACCTGTTCCTGGTGTTCATCGCCGCCGCGATCGCCGTGTGCGCCCTGATCCTGCCCGGCGTCTCCGGCTCCTTCTTCCTCTACGCCATCGGCATCTACTCCGCCACGCTGACCGCGGTGAGCGAACTGGACATCACCTACATCCTGGTCTTCGGTCTCGGCGCCCTGACCGGCCTGGTGCTCTTCGTCCGTGTCATGGAGCACCTGCTGACCAAGCACCGCACACTGAGCCTGTTCACCATGACAGGCATGCTGCTCGGTTCACTGCGCGCCCTGTGGCCCTGGCAGGACGACGACTCCAGCCTGCAGGCCCCCGGCGACCAGGTCGGCACCGCCGTCCTGCTGTTCGTCCTCGGCGCCGCAGTCGTCGCTGCGATGGTCATCGCCGAGCAGGTCACGAAGCGTCGCCGCATGCGGGCGAACGCATCACGTACCTCCTAGACCGGACTCAGTGCCCGGCGGCCTCCCAGTTCTCCCCGGTCCCGGTGGAGACGTCCAGCGGGACGCGCAGTTCGGCCGCCCCGTCCATCTGCTCCTGCAGCAGCGCAGTCATCTCCTCGAGCTCGCCGTCGACGACCTCGACGACGAGCTCGTCGTGCACCTGCAGCAGCACACGTGACCGCATGCCGCGCCGTGTCATCTCCCGGTCGACGCGCAGCATCGCCCGCTTGATGATGTCGGCGGCGGTGCCCTGGATCGGCGCGTTCAGCGCGGCGCGTTCGGCGTTGTCGCGCGCCACCCGGTTGCTGGAGTTGAGCTCCGGCAGGTAGCGACGTCGCCCGTAGAGCGTCTCGGTGTAGCCGACCTCCTTGGCCCGTTCGACCACGGTGTCGAGGTAGTCCTTCACTCCGCCGAAGCGCTCGAAGTAGGTGTCCATGATCTTCTTCGCCTCACCGGCGGCGATGTTGAGCTGCTGGGACAGGCCGAAGGCGCTGAGCCCGTAGACCAGCCCGTAGCTCATCGCCTTCACCCGGCGACGCAGTTCCGGGGTGACCTCGTCGACGGGCACGTCGAAGACCTTGGAGCCCACGTAGTTGTGCAGGTCCTCACCGTTGCGGTAGGCCTCGATCAGGCCGGGGTCCTCGGAGAGGTGCGCCATGACACGCATCTCGATCTGCGAGTAGTCGGCGGTCAGCAGCGTGGTGTAGCCCGCGCCGACGCGGAAGGCGCCGCGGATGTGGCGTCCTGCCTCGGTACGCACCGGGATGTTCTGCAGGTTCGGTTCAGCCGAGGACAGCCGGCCCGTGGCGGCACCGCGCTGGTTGAAGGTGGTGTGGATGCGTCCGTCGTCGGCGGTGGCCTCGATGAGTCCGTCGATGGTGGTCTTCATCTTCTGGTACTCGCGGTGGGCCATCAGGTGCGACAGGAAGGGGTGCCCGGTCTGGGCGGTGAGCTTCTCCAGCTCGCCGGCGGCGGTGGAGTACCCGGTCTTGGTCTTCTTGGTGGTGGGCAGGCCGAAGTCCTCGAAGAGCACCTTCTGCAGCTGCTTGGGGCTGGAGAGGTTGAGCGACTCGTCGCCGGCGATCTCGCGGGCGGCGGTGACCTCCTCGGTGATGCGGTCACCGTAGTTGTCGGAGAGTTCCTGCAGCGAGTCACGGTCCACGGAAATGCCGTGGCTCTCCATGCGCGCCAGGACGGTGGCCAGCGGCACCTCGAGGTCGAGGTAGAGCTCCATCGCGCCGATCCCGGCGAGCTCCGGGGTCAGCGAGGTCACCAGGTCGAGCACGGCCTGTGCGCGCACGCCGCCGGCGGCGTCCTCGGCGAGCTCGTGTCCGACGTGGCGCTGCAGGACGTCCGCCAGCCCGGTGGAGCGCACGTCCGGACGCAGGAGGTAGGCGGCGAGCGCGGTGTCGTGCTCCACGCCGTCGAGTTCCAGACCGGAGCCGTGGAGCATGTGCCAGGCCCGTTTGGAGTCGTGCAGCCACTTGGCGGCGGAGACGTCCGCGAGCCAGGCGGTGAGTGCCGCCTCGTCCTTCGGGTCCTGGTCTGTCAGGTCGATGTCCACGGCGTGCAGGACGCCGTCCTCGCCGGCTTCCGGGTCGAGCAGGACGACGCGCGCGGCGTTGCCGCCGAACGGCGTCCCGGTTCCGGTCACCTCGACGACGAGCGGACGGTTGGTGGACGCGTCGCCGGGGTTGCGGCCGTCCTTCCAGCCGGCGCGCTCGGTGAGCCACTTGGCGAGCTTGCCGTCGTCGACGGTGTCGACGGCGAGTTCGGACGCCGCACCGTCCTCGAACTCGATGCCCATGGTGCGGAAGGTGCGGTTGCGCAGGTTGTTGCCGAACTGCAGGGTGTCGAACAGGTCGATCGCCTCGGAGGCGTCCACGTGTCCGGGACGCAGCGCTGAGAGCTTCCCACCGTCGCCGTTGAAGTCCCCGAGGTCGAGGTCGCGGACCATCTCGGTGACCTTGCGGGCCAGCACGACGTTGTCGATGTTGTCGCGCAGGGCGTCGCCGACCTTGCCGCCGAAGTCGTCGATGTGGTCGATCACCGCGTCCAGGCTGCCGTACTTCGTGATCCACTTCTGGGCGGTCTTGGGGCCCACCCCCGGCACCCCGGGCATGTTGTCTGAGGTGTCGCCACGCAGCGAGGCCAGGTCGGGGTACTGGGTGGGGGTAACCCCGTACTTCTCCTCCACGCGCGCAGGGGTGAACCGGTCGAGTTCGGAGACGCCGCGCAGGGTGTAGAGGACGGTGACGTCGTCGTTGACGAGCTGCAGGCTGTCGCGGTCGCCGGTGCAGATCACCGTGCGCATGCCCGCCTCGGTGCCCCGGCAGGACAGGGTGGCGATGATGTCGTCGGCCTCGTAGGCCTCCTTCGTCAGCGTCCGGACGCCGAGGGACTGCAACGCCTCCTGGATCAGCTCGACCTGCCCGTGGAACTCCTCGGGTGCCGGCGGACGCTGCGCCTTGTACTCCGGGAGGTCCTTCTCCCGGAACGTCGGACCGGAGAGGTCGAAGGCCGCGGCGACGTGTGTCGGCCGTTCTGCCTCCATCAGCCCCAGGAACATGCCGAGGAAGCCGTAGACGGCGTTGGTGTACTGGCCCCCGGTCGTGGAGAAGTTCTGTGCCGGCAGGGCGTAGAACGCCCGGAAGGCCAGGGAGTGTCCGTCGAGCAACAGGAGGGTGGGGCGCTCGTCCCCGGGGTTGTCTGTCATGTGACCTTCCTGCATGTCCGTGACGTGTTCTTTTCACGCCGCCGGACACACTTCTCGTGGTTGCTGCCGCAGTCGGTGTCGTGCCCGGGCTATTCTAGTCGCCATGAGTGACCAGACAGAGAGCGTCCCGGAAGAACCGGCGACTGAACCGGCGACCGAACAGCAGTCGTCGGCCCGGCGTCGTGCCGAGGAGACCCGGGTGTACATCCTGGAGTGCGCGAAGAACGCCTTCAACAAGCGCCCCTACAGCGAGGTGTCACTCAAGGACATCGCCACCGAGGTCGGTGTCAGTGCCCCGCTGATCATCAAGTACTACGGAACGAAGGAGAACCTCTACGAGGCGCAGCTGGACTTCACCGAGGCCGCCGCGCGTCTGGAGAACGTCCCCTTCACGCAGATGGGCACCCACCTGGCACGGCTGGCGGTGACCTCCGCCGACGACAGCCCGAACTCGCTGGTGCGCAAACTCGCCGACGCCGGCGGCAACCGGCACATCGTCGACACCCTCGGACGGGTCTTCCGCCAGCAGGTCGTCGCCCCCGTCCTGGAACGGGTGGCCGCCGAGACCGGCTCGGACTCCGGCGCCGACCCGGAGATGCGGGCAGAGGCGGCGATGTCGATGGTGATCGGCCTGGCGTTGATGCGCCGGCTCGTCACCCAGGAGTACTTCCACGACGCCGACGTCGAGGCCTTCGTCACCTACTACGGCGACCTGATCCAGTGTGTACTGGACGGTGAACCCGCAGGACGGTGAGCCGGTCGCACCCGCCGCCACCCCGGTGTTGTCGGGTGCGACGACCCTCCCGTATCATCTCCGTTTGTTGGCCCTGGTGGCGGAATTGGCAGACGCGCTGCACTCAAAATGCAGTGTCTTCGGGCGTGTGGGTTCGAGTCCCACCCAGGGCACCATCATGACCCCGCCGGTCGAGATCGACCGGCGGGGTTTTCTGCTGCCCGGCCTGCAGGGGCCCGCAGCGGCCCGCAGCGGCCCGCACGAGCACGTGACGGTCGGGCTCGGTGTGGTCGCGGTCGTACGGGAAGTGGTTGACCACCGCCCGTCGACCCTCGATCTTCAGCGTCGTCGCCGCGGCGACGGTGTCGAAGGCCCGCAGGAACCTGGGGTGCCCGGCCAGCGCCTTGGCGCGCATGGGGTGCGCGGCGTCGTGGTTTCCGGCGGGCAGCGGGTGGCCTAGGCGTGGATCCGCGGTGAACCGGTCCGTCATACCCCGGATGGTACCGCGGCCCACCATACGGTAGGTTGGCCAGTGAAACTGTCGGGACGGTCCCGGCGCCACACCCCACCCAGGAGGAAACAGCCGTGGACCTTCCCATCGCCGAAGCAATCGAGACGTCCGGCGCCTACGCGTCCAATGCCATCTTCATCGTCGGGTCGCTCCTGTCGTCGCCCTTCGGGCTGATCGGCGACCTCGGGGCAGCAGCCTCCTCGCTGCTCCCCTAATCCTCGTCGGGGTCGACGATCTCGGCCGCGGTGGTGGCCACCGTCGTCCCGTCCTCGAACCGCCTCTTACCGAGGACGTTGTTCGGGTCGACGACCGCGACCTTCTTCCCCGTCTCGCGGATGCGGCGCAGCCCCTCCTTCACCATGCGGCGACCCACCGGGTTGCTCTCGGTCACCCGACGGGCGTCGATGATGACCCGCGGGGTGGAGATGTCCTGGTGCTCGGTCTCCATGAGGAACTCCTCGGCACCGGAGAAGTCCAGACCACCCTGCAGCCGGAAGATCGTGCTGCGCCCGCGGGTACGCACGCCGCGCACCGAACTGCCCTTGCGCGTCACCGCCGACATCAGGTGCAGGCCCATGTCCTCCGAGAGGGCCCGGAAGATCTTCGCCCCGCGCACGCTGTTGCCGGATTCGTCCAGCTGCGGCGAGAACGTCGCGATGCCGAGCTGTCCGGGCAGTGTCCCCATCAGTCCCCCGGCCACCCCGGACTTCGCCGGGATGCCCACGCCCGCCATCCACTTGCCCGCCCCGTCGTACATCCCGGCGGACGCCATGACGGCCTGCACCTGCCGGCACACCAGCGGCTCCAGGATCCTCTCGCCGGTGAGCGGCTGCACGCCTCCGAGGGCCAGGGTGGCCCCCATCACCGCGAGGTCCTTCACCGTGACCCGGATCGAGCACTGCCGGGTGTAGCTCGCCACGGCGTCCTCCGCACGGTCACTGATCACGTCGTAGCTGCGCAGCATGTGGGCCAACGCCAGGTTGCGGTCGGCGGAGCCCGTCTCCGAGGCCGTCACGTCCTCGTCCACGGTGAGCTGCCGCCCGGCGAGCCGGGAGAAGTACTCGACGATCACGTCGACCCGGTCCTCGACCGAGGAGTCCTCACCGTTGATCAGCTGGTTGACGGCGATGGCCCCGGCGTTGATCATCGGGTTGACCGGACGGTGCGTCTTCCCGTCCAAGGAGAGCTCGTTGAAGGCCTCACCGGAGGGCTCCATCCCCACCGTCTCCAGCACCTTCTCCACCCCGCAGTCCTGGAGTGCGGCGGCGTAGGCGAAGGGCTTGGAGATCGACTGGATGGTGAACTCGCGTTCGTCGTCGCCGACGCTGTAGATCCACCCCTGGTTCGTGCACATCGCGATCGCCAGCGGCGTGGGGTCTGCCTTGGCGAGTTCGGGGATGTAGTCGGCGACCGCGCCACCGTCCTCGTCGCGCACCCGGTCCATGATGTCGTTGAGATAGTCTTCGACGAGGGAGTTCATGGCCCCCGAGACTAACAGAATCCGTCGCCGATATACTTCCACCCATGACACCCCTTCCCGTTCCGCGACCGGGCTTTATCGCCCGCAGTGTCGGCTCGGTCCTGGGGGCCCTGATGCTCTCGACGTCTCTGGTGGCCTGCGTCACCAACGAGGAGTCCGGAAACCCGGAGGGCTGGGTAGACACCCTGCCCGAACCCGTCCCCGAACTCCAGGAGCTGCTCCCTCAGGAGTACCGCGACTCCGGACGCATCTCGGCCTCGACCAACCCGACATTCCCACCGAACCAGTTCAAGGACCCGTCCGGCGAGATCATCGGTTTCGAGATCGACCTCGTCCGTGCCGCCGGCGCCGTCCTCGGGCTCGACGTCGGCTTCCAGCAGCAGGACTTCAACCTGATCCTGCCGTCGATCTCCGCCGGGACGGTGGGCGTGGGCACCTCCGGGTTCTCCGACACCGAGGACCGCCGGAACTCGTACGACTTCGTGGACTTCTACACCTCGGGCATCACCTGGGCCACCACCCCGGGCAAGACCGTGGACCCGGCGGACGCCTGCGGGCTCACCGTGGCCGTGCAGAAGGGCACCTACTCCGACACCGACGACGTGCAGGTCAAGTCCGACGAGTGTGTCGCCGACGGCCGTCCGGCGATCAACAAGCTGGTGTACGAGTCCGCCAACGCCGCCGCGAACGCCACGGCCCTGGAGAAGGCGGATGCACTGAGTTCGGACTCCGCGGTGACCGACTACGCGATCCGCCTGTCGGAGGGCAAGCTCGTCCCCGCCGGCGACGCCTTCGACACCACCCCGTTCGGCTGGGCCTTCGCCAAGGAGTCGGACCTGGTGCCCGCCTTCGCCGCCGCCCTCGAGTACCTGATCACCTCGGGCCAGTACGACGACATCCTCGGCCCCTGGGGCCTCACCGACGGCGCGATCGACGCCGTCACCGTCAACACGCAGGACGTCGACCTGCCCGCCGCCGCCACCGCCGAAGAAGGAGCCTCCTGATGAGCGACCACTCCAGGGCCCAGGAACGGACCCGACCGACCGACAACGACGTCGTCCCGCTGCGCCACCCGGGACGCATCGTCGCGTCCGTCGTCCTGCTCGTCCTGCTCGCCGTGTTCCTGTGGAGCGCGGCGCACAACGACGCCTACGGGTGGGACACCTACGCGTCCTACCTCTTCGACACCCGGATCGCCGAGGCCGCGGTGCACACCATGGCGCTGACCGTGCTGGCGATGATCGTCGGCGTGGTCCTCGGTGCCGTGCTCGCCGTGCTGCGCATGTCACCGAACCCGGTGACCAGCGGCATCGCCTGGCTGTACCTGTGGATCTTCCGCGGCACCCCGGTGTACGTCCAGCTGGTGTTCTGGGGTCTGCTGTCCTCGATCTACCAGACGGTCAGCGTGGGCTTCGCCGAGATCGAACTCAGTTCGCTGCTGAGCAACATGTTCTGGCTGGCGGTCATCGGCCTGGGCCTCAACGAGTCCGCCTACATGGCCGAGATCGTGCGTGCCGGCATCCAGGCGGTGCCCGAGGGCCAGTCCGAGGCGTCCAAGGCGCTGGGTATGACCTGGTGGCAGAACATGCGTCGCACCGTGCTGCCGCAGGCGATGCGCATCATCATCCCGCCGACGGGCAATGAGCTGATCAGCCTGCTGAAGACCACCTCGCTGGTCATCGCACTGCCCTACGCCGGTGAGCTCTACGGCCGGTCGATGGACATCGCCTACGCCATGTTCGAACCGGTGCCGATGCTGCTCGTCGCCGCCACGTGGTACCTGGTGATCACCTCGATCCTCATGGTCGGACAACACTACCTGGAGCGCTACTACTCCCGGGGTTCCTCCCGTGCGCTGACGAGCCGCCAGCTCGCCGCGCTGACCGACGCGGAGGGCCTGCCCCCGCTGAACATCACGGTCGAGGACCCGGGCAGCGAACGAAACAACAGGAACAGCCGAGACAACAAGGAGAACGGCCGATGAGCACCGACACCCCGATGATCGCCGTGAAGGACGTCTGGAAGCGCTACGGTCGCCTCGACGTCCTCAAGGGCATCGACCTGGAGGTCCCCACCGGCGGCGTGACCTGCCTGATCGGGCCGTCCGGCTCCGGCAAGTCCACGCTGCTGCGCTGCGTGAACCACCTGGAGAGCATCGACGCCGGACGCATCGAGGTCAACGGCGACCTCATCGGCTACCAGGAGCGCAACGGTCGGCTGCACCAGATCTCCGAGCGCGAGGCGTCGCGTCAGCGCGCCGACATCGGCATGGTCTTCCAGCAGTTCAACCTGTTCACCCACCGCACGGTGCTCGCCAACATCATCGAGGCACCGGTGAAGGTGAAGGGCGTGCCGAAGGCGGAGGCCGAGGCCACCGCCCGGGAGCTGCTCGAGATGGTCGGGCTGTCCGACAAGGCCGAGGCGTGGCCGGTGCAGCTCTCCGGCGGTCAGCAGCAGCGGGTCGCCATCGCCCGCGCACTGGCGATGAAGCCGAAGCTGATGCTCTTCGACGAGCCGACGTCCGCCCTGGACCCCGAGCTCGTCGGTGAGGTGCTCAACGTGATGCGCCGTCTCGCCGACGACGGCATGACGATGCTCGTCGTCACCCACGAGATGGGCTTCGCGCGCGAGGTCGCCGACCACGTGGCGTTCATGGACGGCGGACGCATCGTGGAGCACGGTGTGGCGCGCCAGGTCATCACCGACCCCCAGGAGGAGCGCACCCGCTCCTTCCTGTCCAGCATCCTGGACTGACCCCCTCCGCGCGTCCCCGACCTGTTTCAGGGACGGATGTCGACGTGCCAGGGCACACGGGGGGTGCCCGGGTCGTCCAGCACCTGCTGGAAGAGCTGTTCGGCGGGCTGCTTGTCGCGGCTGACCAGCACCTCGGACAGGCGGGCGGTCAGCGCGCTGATGCTGCCCTCACAGCGGGTGACGTCCAGGGTCACCGTCGCCGGTTCGGGGGTGGTGTCGGCGGCGTCGGCGAAACCGTAGTCCTGCCACACCTCCTCGAGGCTGGCGTCTCCCCCGGTGCCGGTGGCCACCTGCAGGTCGGCGGTCAGCGACTCGGAGTTGAGGTCGACCAGGTGCCGGATGTCGTCGACGATGCTGTCGCGCTGATCGGCGGTGGAAAGGATCTTGAACACGATCTGAGGCATGGGCACCAGTAAAGCACTGACTCGCTCCCACTGCCAGGGTCTGACCGACTACTGTTGGGTAACTGTGATCGGCCACTCCCCCATCTCCCCCGCACCGGTACCTCCGTTGACCACGTTGCCCGACGGCACCATCAAACAGGTCAACCCGTTCTCCGGGACCGAGGTCTGGACCGTGCCCAGCCGCGGCCACCGTCCCGTCCGGGAACGTCCCGAGGAGATCGTCGAGGTCAACGACGCCAACCGGGACACGCAGACGGACTTCGGCATCGCCAACCTGCTGCGCACCACCCCGGAGAAGGCCCGCATGGTCATCGACGACAACGGTGACCCCCGGATCCTGCGCGGCCTCACGGTCTCGCAGCTGGAGGCGACGGACCCGCTGTTTCGGCGGGTGGCGAACCTCTACGAGATCCTCACCTACGACTACTGGCTGGTGAACTACGGCCACCGGATGGACGCCACGGCCGCCCGGCACATGGCGGAGTACCTCGCCGAGCCGGAGGGACGCGCCCACGTCGAGCAGCTGCTGCGCATCCGCCTGGCCGCGGCGGGACGTCCCGCGTCCGAGATCGACGCCCTGTTCACCGAGGAGCGGGCGGTGCAGAGCGTCAACGAGCTCGGCGGGCCGTTGTTCGGCGGCGGACACGACATCATCCTCGCCCGCGACCACTACGTCCCCGGGGCCACCCGCAGCGACCAGCTCCTCAGCTCCGGTGAGATGAGCTGGTCGGACCACCGGCTCTACATCGCCTTCACCGTGGACGCGATGGACCGGCTGTACCGCGCCAACCCGTACGTGCGCTACGTCGCGGCGTTCCAGAACTGGCTGGAGCCCGCCGGTGCCTCGATCGAGCACCTGCACAAGCAGCTGGTGGCCATCGACGAGCACGGGCTGCAGAACGAGACGGAGATCGCCCAGGTGCGGGCGAACCCGAACATGTACAACCAGTGGGCGGTGGACTACGCCGGGCACCACAACCTCATCGTCGCCGAGAACGACCATGCCGTCGCCTTCGCCGGTTTCGGGCACCGCTGGCCGACCCTGGAGGTGTTCTCCCGCTCGGGGACCACCGAGCCGTGGCTCATCAGTGTCGAGGAGCGCGACGCGGTGGCCGACCTCGTCCACGCCTGCCATGTGGCGGCCGGGCCTCACATGCCCTCGAACGAGGAGTGGCTGCACCGGCCGTTGGACGTGGACGTGCCGATGCCGTGGCGGATCATGATCAAGTGGCGTGATTCGACGATGGCCGGGTTCGAGGGCGGGACGAAGATCTTCATCAACACCCTGAGCCCCGCCGACCTGAAGGCACAGGTGCTCGAGAAGCTGACCGTCGCCCGCGACGAGGGGCGTCTGGCCCCGGGGATCCGGCTGGGTGGGGAGATCGAGTTCCAGCGCAACTCGCTGCGCTACAACCCGGCGGTGCAGGGCTAGCCGCAGGTCCCGGCGCAGCCCTGACCATCTCCGGAAGTATGACCTGCGCCTGAGCGCAGGCTTTCCACGTACCCCTACCCCCGGCGGTATGGCCGGACACGGGACACTGATAGACGCCTCTGCAACGTCTACCGGGCCGGGGGCTTGTCCCCAGCCGGAACCGTTGACAACACCGGTGACCCCGCCTACGGTCCGCGGTCAGGGCTGCGCCCATGTGGAGCCTCACACCTCTCCAACCGACGACAACCCACATAAAGGGGCTCTTCGCGATACGGAGTGCGTAGCTGACGGTGGGGCAGCTACGGTGTGTCACAACATGAAGAGGCCCTGGCCGGTACAAGATGAGAGTTGCGAAGCCATCATCTGAACCGAACCAGGACCCTAGAAGTGCACACTACTGGCAACCTCGTCGCTGACACCATCTGCCGCACCGCTGAAATCGGATTGACCATCACCGATGCCGCCGATGCCGGCCTGTTCACCGCCATCGACGCCGCCCCGGTGGCCGTCGACGATCAGTGCCCTGGCTGTAAACATCCGGGTGTGCTGCGAGATCACGTCACCCGGCAGCTGGTGGACCTGCCTGTAGTCGGCTTCCCGACGAGGCTTCACGTCCGTGTCCCGCGGTTCACCTGCGCCAACGATGCCTGCGGTCGGAAGATCTTCCAGGCCTCGCTGGCGTGTGCTGACGACGGGGCGAAACTGACCCGGCGGGTGACTCGCTGGATTCTGCAACGCCTGGCCATCGATCGCATGAGTGTCTCGGCGACAGCGAAAGCCCTAGGTGTCGGGTGGCCGCTGGTCAACAAGATCGCGGTTCAGGCATGCCGCAACCTTGTCTACGACTCCGGCGATCACCTCGCTGACGTGCGGATACTAGGGGTCGACGAGCACGTGTGGAAACACACCCGCCGTCCCGGCGATCCCTCCTCGATGGTCACGGTGCTGGTGGATCTGACCCCACTGGTCGATGGGCGCGGGCCAGCGCGGTTGATCGACATGCGGCCCGGGCGCAGCGCCGAGGTTCTACGAAGCTGGTTGCAGCAACGCAGCGAAGCGTTCCGCGAGTCGGTTCAGGTGGTGACGATGGACGGCTTCGCCGGCTACGCCACCGCCGTGGACCACGCCCTGCCCGCGGCGACGAAGGTGATGGACCCATTTCATGTGGTGCACCTGGCCGCCGAGAAGCTCACCGGGTGTCGGCAACGCCTGCAACGAGAAACGACCGGGCGGCGTGGACGCAAGGATGACCCGCTGTACAAGCACCGTCGTAGCCTGATGACCAGGACGAACTATCTGACCGAGCGGCAGAAACAACGGCTGAATCTGCTGTGGGCCACTGACGACGATTACGTCGCTTTGCAGGTCACCTGGGCGTTCTACCAGGACGTCATCGCCGCGTACGGCCACCCGGACAAGTCACGGGGCAAGAAGTTGATGTCCAGGGTGATCGACGCTCTGCGTCAGGGTCTACCCGCGGGGCTGGAGGAGCTGGCACAGCTCGGCAGGACCCTGTGGCGCCGACGGCACGACATCCTGGCGTACTTCGATGTGGGAGCGTCGAACGGCCCCGTCGAGGCCATCAACGGACGGCTGGAGCATCTGCGCGGCATCGCCCTGGGATTCAGAAACCTCGACCACTACATCTTGCGGTCGTTGATCCACTCCGGGCAGCTCCGCGACCGGATCAACGCACTGTGAATCGCGAAGAGCCCATAAAGGGAACATGAGACACCTCTCCCCCTCACGTCCTGGATCACCTCACTCCTCCGCCGGTGCGGCTGGCCGCCGAATGCCGGTCAGGACGTCCCCCGTGCGACGCCACCTGCGTTGTCTCGTGCCTGTCACGGCCGTCGCCGTGCTCGCAGGCGCCTGCAGCGCCGAGGCGCCGGGAGAGACGGGCGAGACGGATGCCACCTTCACCCCGGTCTCCGGGGACGTCGTCGTCGACCCCGGTGAACACCCGAAGGTGAACCTCCCGGTCGTGGCCCCTGCCTCGGACCCGGTCTGGTCACACCTCAGCGAATTCCAGTTGGTCAATGACGTGCCCGACGGCGGCGTCTCGGTCTACGACGGCGACTCGATCGAGGTCGAGCGTGACACCGAGGAGGACGGCACGGCCGCAGGGTCGGTGACCGCCCAGCTCAACGGCGACCGGGACCGCACCGAGCTGTCCCAGGTCCGCCTGGTGACCGACCAGGACGGCACCCTGCAGGACCGCAGCGTCGGCGACTATACGCTGAGCCGGGCCGAACAGGCCCCGGACGCCCCGACCCTCACCCCGACCCGCGACTACCCTGCCGAGCTGGCCGGGTGCGGGGACGTGGAGTTCAGCGTGGAGGAAAGCGTGGAGATCAGCGACGTCGTCACCGAGGCACCCGGGCTCGGAATCACCGACGTGCGCGTCGACTCCGAGGGCTCCGACGGCGAGAACGGCACCACCGTGTCCTTCTCCCTCGACTGCGCCGAGGACTTCGACCGCTACGTGTTCAGCCCCCGGGTGCTCGTCGACGGGGAGACCTCCCACGAGGTGGCACTTCCCCCGATCCAGCTCGACACCGTCACCGCGGAGGACCGGATCCGGGACCACCTCTGAGACCGGTGTACCGGCGTCACTACACTCGGGGCCATGAGCACACCTGATATCGCGGAGTTCATCGGCAACCACGGCGTGGACCTCTCCTGGTCCGACGGTTTCTACACGTGGATGCACGAGAACCCGGAGCTCAGCGAGCACGAGGAGCAGACCGCCGCACACGTCCTCGAGCGCCTCAGCGCCCTCGGCGCAGAGGTGACCACCGGTATCGGCGGCCACGGCATCACCGCCGTGTGGCGTAACGGGGACGGCCCGACGGTGCTCTACCGCGCCGACTTCGACGCCCTGCCGGTCACCGAGGACACCGGGGCGTCCTACGCCTCGAAGAACCCCGGCGTGATGCACGCCTGCGGACACGACGTGCACACCACCGCCCTGATGGGCCTGTGCGAGATCATGGACGCCCGGCAGGACGCCTGGTCGGGCACCTTCATCGCCCTGTTCCAGCCTGCCGAGGAGGTCACCCGCGGTGCCACGTCGATGATCGAGGACGGACTGGCCGAGCGCATCCCCGCCCCGGACGTCTGCCTCGGCCAGCACGTGATGCCCGGCCCGGTGGGCACGGTGTTCTCCTCGGCCGGCCCGGTGATGGCCGCCTGCGACACCATCACGGTGACGTTGCACGGGGTGTCCTCGCACGCGTCCGCACCGCACAACTCCATCGACCCGACGTTCCTCGCCGCGATGATCGTGGTGCGCCTGCAGGGCATCGTGGGCCGCGAGGTCGCCGCGGACGACTTCGCCGTGGTGTCCGTCGGCACACTCACCGCCGGCCACACGAACAACACCATCCCCGACACGGCCACGCTGGTGCTGAACTGCCGCTTCTACGACACCGGCGTGCGTGACCGCACCTACGCCGCGATCGAGCGGGTCATCCAGGCCGAGTGCGCGGCCTCGGGCACGCCGAAGCCGGCGGACGTCGTCTACTCCGCGCGCGGCGAGCTGACCGACAACGACGCCGGCGTGCACGAGCGGGTACGCCCCGTGCTCGACGAGGTCTTCGGCGAGCGTTCGCAGGACGCCGCCCGCTGGACGGCGTCGGAGGACTTCTCCGAGATCCCCCGCCACTTCGGCGTGCCCTACGAGTTCCTGCTCACCGGTTGCACCGACCAGGACGTGTGGGACGCTGCGGTCGCCGCGGACCGGGTCGCGCAGGACGTCCCGGGCAACCACTCGCCGCAGTTCCTGCCGGCGCCGGGCACCGTGGACATCGCCACACAGGCGGCGACGGCGGCGGTGCTGGCCTACCTCTGGCGCGGCTGACACGCCACCGGACGGGTAAGGCTGGCTAAGGCTGGCTCAGGCGGAGCCGACGGCCTCGCGGCCGAGGAACTCGTTCATGCCGTCCCAGTCACGCAGCGCCTGCTCGGTGCCGCGCGCCAGGGAGTCACGCAGGACGTCGACCTTGCGCTCCGTGGAGCTCACCGGGGAGGCGTCCTCCGGGAAGTACAGGAACGCCCGGCCGGCACGCTCCAGGGCGTAGAGCCGCTGCATCGTGGCGTTGTAGCGGATGTGCCGGGTGAGCAGTGCCTCGGCGACCGCCGGGTAGCGTGCCAGCAGCGTGCGCCACACCTTCGAGCGTCCCATCGGTGGCTTCACGTAGCCACGCGGGTGGGTGAGCACCGCGAAGAAGCGGTCGTAGCCGTCGGCCAGGGCCGCGTCCAGGGGGATCCCGCCGGACGGTCCCAGGGCACCGTCGACGTAGGGCACCCCGTCGATGCGTGGCACCGGCATCGCGAACGGGATCGTGGAGGACGCCCGGACGCGGTCCATCAGTTCCTGGCCGGAGCCGATGTCCTCGCGTCCCCAGTAGACCGGGTCACCGTTGTCGGCGCGGGTGGCGCAGATCCGGAACTCGGTGTCCCCCTCCAACGCGAGGCGGGCGTCGTAGGGCCGCGGAAGATCAAGGGTGTGGGCCTGACCGTAGATGAACTCGGCGTTGAAGAAGCCCTTGCCACGCAGCAGCCAGGTCCAGCCACCGAACTGTGGTTCGGTGGCGAAGTCCACGAAGCTGCGGCGCAGGCGGTCCTGCTCCCCGCTGAGGTAGCTGACCAGGTGCGTCGCTCCGGCCGAGACCCCTCCGACCCAGCCGAAGCGCACGTCGTGGTCCATGAGGACATCCACCGCACCGGCGCTGTAGGAGGCACGCATGCCTCCACCCTCCAGCAGCAGTGCCGTGTCGCGTGCGTCGATCATCCTGGTGGGGCCTCCTTCTACGCGGTGTCCTCGCCGAGCAGGTGGACGTGGATCATGTTGGTGTTACCCTCGGTTCCGGGGGGCGAACCGGCCACGATGACCACGGCGTCCTCCCGGGTGTAACCCGCCTTGCCCAGCAGGATGGAGTCCACCTCCTTCATGATCTCGTCGGTGGTGGAGACCTCGTTGGTCAGGTACGACTCCGCACCCCAGGTCAGGGCCAGCTGGTTGCGCACCTCCTGGTACGGGGTGAACACCAGCAGCGGCAGGTCGGAACGCAGCCGGGCCACGCGACGGGCGGTGTCGCCGGAGGCGGTGAAGGCCACGAGCGCGCGGGCGTTGAGCCGCTCGCCGATGTCCTTCGCCGCGAAGCTGATCACGCCACGCTTGGTGCGCGGCACGTGGGACAGCGGCGGCACCTCGCCGTCGATCTCGGCGGCGGTGACGATGCGCGACATGGTCTTGACCGTGTCCACCGGGTACTTGCCCACGGAGGTCTCACCGGAGAGCATGACCGCGTCGGCACCGTCGAGCACGGCGTTGGCGACGTCGGACGCCTCGGCGCGGGTCGGGCGGGAGTTCTCGATCATCGAGTCCAGCATCTGGGTGGCGACGATCACGGGCTTGGCGTTCTCCCGGGCGATCTGCACCGCCCGCTTCTGCACCAGCGGCACCTCCTCCAGCGGAACCTCGACACCCAGGTCACCACGGGCGACCATGATGGCGTCGAAGGCGAGGATGATCGGCTCGAGCGCGTCGACCGCCTCGGGCTTCTCCAGCTTGGCGATGACCGGCACGCGACGGCCGACCTCGTCCATGATCTCGTGGACCAGCTCGACGTCCGCCGGGGAACGCACGAACGACAGCGCGATGACGTCCGCACCCATGGTCAGGGCGAAACGCAGGTCGGCGATGTCCTTCTCCGACAGGGCCGGCACGGAGATGTTCATGCCGGGCAGGGACACGCCCTTGTTGTTGGAGACGGGACCGCCCTCGACGACCTCGCAGACCACGTCGTTACCGTCGATGGCCTTGCAGACGAGGCCGACCTTGCCGTCGTCGACGAGCAGGCGGTCGCCGGGGCGTGCGTCCCGGGCGAGCTGCTTGTAGGTGGTGGAGACCCGGTCGTGGGTGCCGGACACGTCGTCGACGGTGATCCGCACCTCCTCACCGGTCTCCCAGTAGGTCTTCTCCTCAGCGAACCGGCCGAGGCGGATCTTGGGTCCCTGCAGGTCAGCGAGAACGCCGACGGAGCTACCGCTCTCCTCGGCGGCCTGCCGGACCCACTCATAGTTCTGCTGGTGGTCCGCGTGCTCACCGTGGGAGAAGTTCAGGCGGGCGACGTTCATCCCCGCCCCAACGAGCTCACGGATCTTGTCGGCGGAGGCCACTGCCGGGCCCAGGGTGCATACGATCTTGGTGCGTCTACTCACCTGTCCGAGGATAACCCTGTGCCCCCGCCACCGCTACCACCGGATGCCTCAGGAGCTTCTGCATCGGGTTCGGTATCCCCTTCACCGTCCCCCTCCTGGTCCTCAGGCGGCGGTCCTGCCACGTACTCCGGCTCTTCGCGGGTGCGTGAGCGGGTGAGGATGAACAATGTCAGGGCGGCGAGGAAGACCACTGCGGAGACCACGCTGTTGATGCGCACGTCGCCGAAGACCGTCGTCGCCGCGTCGGTGCGGAGCAACTCGATGAAGAAACGCCCGAAGGTGTACCCGGCCACGTAGAGCATGAAGACCCGTCCGCCACCCAGGCGGAACCGGCGGTCGGCCCACACGAGCAGGACGACCACCAGCAGGCTCCACACCATCTCGTAGAGGAACGTGGGCTGCACGGTCGCCAGCACGGTGCCGTCGGAGACCCCGTCCATCTGGTCGATGTTGCCGTCGGCGTCGACCCGCCGGTAGATCTCGAGTGCCCAGGGGGCGTCCGACTCCCCGCCGTAGAGCTCCTGGTTGAACCAGTTGCCGAGGCGTCCGATGGCCTGGGCGAGCAGGATCGGTGGGGCCACGGCGTCGGCGAAGGGGGCCAGCGGCACCTTCTTGTACGCCAGCACCGCCCACACGGCCAGGCCGCCGAGGACCACGGCACCCCAGATCCCCAGGCCACCGTTGGTGATCTTGAAGGCGTCGACCCAGTCGCGCCCCTCCCCGAAGTACAGGTGGTGGTCGGTGATCACGTGGTAGATCCGGCCACCGATGATGCCGGCGGGCACGGCGGCGATCGCGCAGTCGATCACGGTCTCCGGGTAGCCGCCGCGCGCCACGTAGCGCCGCACGGTCCAGAACACCGCCACGACGATGCCGGTGAGGATGCACAGCGCGTAGGCGCGCAGGGCGACCGGACCCAGGTGCCACACGCCCTGCGGCGGCGAGGGAATCGTGGCGAGGATCTGCGTACTCACCGACGGACCCCCTCGTACAGGTCCTTGGCCAGGGTTTCCAGTGCGTCCACACCGGAGGACGCCGCGGAGATCAGCGCGGAACCGACGATGACGCCGTCGGCGTAGTCGGCGATAGCGGCGGCGTGGTCGCCGTTCTTCACGCCCAGCCCGACGGCGACCGGCAGGTCCGTGGCCGCGCGGGTACGCGCGACGAGGTCGCGGGCGTCCGAGGAGACGTCCTCCTGCGCACCGGTGACGCCCATGTGCGACTGGGCGTAGATGAACCCGCCGCCGGCGTTGACCGTGAGGTCCAGGCGTTCGGCGGTGGTGGACGGCGCGACCAGGTAGACGTTGTCCAGACCGTTGGCCCGGCAGGCGTCGTTCCAGCGGGCGGACTCCTCCGGCAGCAGGTCCGGGATGATCGACCCGAGGCCACCGGCCTCGGCCAGCTCCTCGGCGAACTTCTCCGGGCCGTACTGCAGGATCGGGTTCCAGTAGCTCATGATGACCGCGCTACCGCCGGCGGCGGTGATCGCACGGACCACGGTGAAGGTGTCGCGGACGCGGAAACCGGCCTCCAGGGCGGTCGTCGCGGCCTCCTGGATCGTCGGGCCGTCCATCATCGGGTCGGTGAAGGGCACGCCCACCTCGATGAGGTCGGCGTGGCGGGCCAGCGCGGTCGCCAGCTCCACGGAGTCGTCCAGCGTGGGGTAGCCGGCCGGCAGGTAGCCGACGAAGGCGGCGTGGCCGTCGGCCCGGGCGGAGGTGAAGACCTCGGACAGTGTGCTCATCAGTTGTTCTCCTCGTCCGTGTGTGCCTCGCCCTGCTCCGGGTGCATGCCGAACCACGTTGCGGCGGTGTCGACGTCCTTGTCGCCACGTCCGGAGACGTTGACGATGAACACCGGCCGTGCCCCGTCGGACGTCGTCCTCTCCCCCGCGGTGTACTCGGCGCCGACCTTCACCGCCAGCGCGACGGCGTGGGCGGACTCGATGGCGGGGATGATGCCCTCGGTGCGGGTCAGCAGCCGGAAGGCCTCCATCGCCTCGGTGTCGGTGACCGGAAGGTACTCCGCCCGGCCCTGCTTGGCCAGGAAGGAGTGCTCCGGGCCCACGCCCGGGTAGTCCAGACCGGCGGAGATCGAGTGCGACTCGGTGATCTGGCCGTCCTCGTTCTGCATCAGCGCGGCGAAGGACCCCTGGAAGACGCCCTCGGAGCCCACGGTGATCGGCGCGGCGTGGCGTCCGGTCTCCACCCCGTCGCCACCGGCCTCGCCGCCGATGAGGGCCACACCCTCGTCGTCGATGAAGGGGTGGAACAGCCCGATGGCGTTCGAGCCGCCGCCGACGCAGGCCATGACCGCGTCCGGCAGACGACCGGACGCGGCGAGGATCTGCGCGCGCGCCTCGACACCGATGATGCGCTGCAGGTCCCGGACCATCTCCGGGAAGGGGTGCGGGCCGGCCGCGGTGCCGAAGCAGTAGTAGGTGTCGTCGGCGTTCGCGACCCAGTAACGCATGGCCTCGTTGATGGCGTCCTTCAACGTCGCCGAACCCACGGTCACCTCGATGACCTCCGCGCCGAGCAGACGCATGCGGGCGATGTTGAGGGCCTGGCGGCGCGCGTCGACCTCACCCATGTAGATCCGGCACTCCAGACCCAGCAGGGCGCACGCCGTCGCCGTAGCGACACCGTGTTGGCCGGCGCCGGTCTCGGCGATGACGTTGGCCTTGCCCATGCGCTTGGCCAGCAGGACCTGGCCGAGCACGTTGTTGATCTTGTGCGAGCCGGTGTGGTTGAGGTCCTCACGCTTGAACCACACGTCGGCACCGACGGCCTCGGAGAACCGTGCGCCGAAGTAGAGCGGCGACGGCCGGCCGGTGTAGTTGCGGTGCAGCTCGTCGAGCTCGTCGAGGAAGTCCTGGTCCGCCCGGGCCTTCGCCCAGGAGTCCTGGATCTCCTCGATGACGGCCATCAGGGCCTCGGGGATGTAGCGCCCCCCGTAGTTGCCCCAGTGACCGTTGTCGTCCGCGTCGTGCGCGGTCGGCACGGCGAGGACCTCCCCCGCCGTCGGCAGGCCGAGCGTGTTCTTGAAGTCACTTCTGTCGTTCCCGGATGGTGTACTCACACCCAGGAACTGTACATTACGCCGCGGACGTCACTTCGGCTCCGGGCGGAACGCGGGGTGCTGCCCGGCGGCGACCAGCGCGCGGCAGGCCTGCCCCGGGTTCGCCGCGGTGACGAGCCCCTCGCCCACCAGGATCGCGTTCGCCCCGGCGTTGGCGTAGGACTGCAGGTCGGAGGTGTTGCGAACCCCGGACTCCGCGACCTTGACCACGCTGTCCGGCAGCCGCGGCACGATCCGGGAAAACACGCCCGGGTCGACCTCGAGGGTCTTGAGGTTGCGGGCGTTGACACCGATGACGGACGCCCCGGCGGCGACGGCCCGGTCGGCCTCCTCCTCCGAGTGGACCTCCACCAGCGCGGTCATCCCGAGGGACTCGGTGCGGTCCAGCAGGGCGGTCAGCCGGTCCTGGTCCAGGGCTGCGACGATGAGCAGGACGACGTCCGCACCGTGGGCCCGGGCCTCGTGGATCTGGTACGGGTTGACGGTGAAGTCCTTGCGCAGCAGCGGCACGTCGACGGACGCACGGACCTTGTCGAAGTCGGCCAGCGAACCGCGGAAGCGCCGCTCCTCGGTGAGGCAGCTGATCACGCTGGCCCCGTTGGACGCGTAGGCCTTGGCGAGGATCTCGGGCTCGGGGATGTCGGCGAGGTGCCCCTTGGACGGGCTCGCACGCTTGACCTCGGCGATCACGCTCACCTCGGGGCCGGCCAGGGCGGCGCGGGCGTCCAACGCCGGGGGCATGTCCAGGGACATGGCCTTGATCTCGGCGAACGGGACCGCGGACTCGCGCCGCGCGGTGTCCTCGAGCACGCCGGCGATAATGTCGTCGAGTACGGTTGCCATCGTTCCTCCCGGGAGGTCAGGTGTCTGCGGTCAGGTGTCTGGTGCAGCTGAATGGACCAATGCTAACGCCACACCCCGGCGGGGACGACATCGGGGTGACGCGAAACTCACACCGGGCGGGCGTCGTCGCCTGAGTCACGGTCCTGCGTGTCACGGTCGGTGGGGTCCACGCCGGCGTCGAGGGCGTCCCACAGGACACGTCCGGAGTCGGGGTTGTCCTCCAGGTCCTTCTCCACGCCCTCGCGGCGGGCCTCGGGGGTCTCGTACTTGCTGTGGCCGGACCGCGCGGCACCCGGCTTCATCGCCAGCAGCACACCGCCGACCACGCCGAGTGCCGCCGAGACCAGGAAGAGCACCACGGGCCAGGTGTGCACCTGGCCGTCGAGCACCACGGCCCATTCGGAGATCTGCACGGGGTCGGACTCGCGCTGCGTACCCGCGCCACTGACCAGCAGCGCCTGCGCGCGTTCCAGGTCCGGGTCGCCGGAGAGCAGGTTCACCGCGGCGAAGCCGGCGGCGGCGGCCAGCAGTGCGGAGATGCCGCCGAGGATCCGTCGGGCCAGGGGCTGCAGCGCCATGGACAGGATCACTGCGGCGAGCATCGCCAGGGCCAGCGGGGTGCCGGCGGCGTCCCACACCGAGCCGATGATGTTCTTGACGGACTCGCCGCTCTTGTCGTCCTCGACCGTGACGGTCAGCCAGGTCATCTGGCCGGCACCCCACAGCCCGGCGGCACCGAGCACGGTCAGCAGCAGGGCCAGGCCGCGTCCTCCGAGGCGCTTCACCGTGCCACGTCCTGCATGGTCTCGGCGGCGGCGACGGCGCGCAGCACCGCCAGGGCCTTGTTCCGGGTCTCCTCGTCCTCGGCGTCGGGGTCGGAGTCGGCGACGATGCCGCCGCCGGCCTGCACGTAGACGGTGCCGTCCTTGTAGAGGCCGGTGCGGATGGCGATGGCCTGGTCGGCGTTGCCGGAGAAGTCGAAGTATCCCACGGTCCCACCGTAGACACCTCGTCGTGTGTCCTCCAGTTGGTCGATGATGCCCAGGGCAGAGGGCTTCGGTGCGCCGGACAGCGTGCCGGCCGGGAAGGTCGCGACGAAGGCGTCGAGGGCGGTCTTGCCCTCGGCGAGCCGTCCGCTGACCCCGGAGACCAGGTGCATGATCGCGCTGTAGCGCTCCACGTGGCGGAAGTCGTGGACCTCCACGGTGCCCGGGGTGCACACCCGGCCCACGTCGTTGCGGCCGAGGTCCACGAGCATCAGGTGCTCGGAGTTCTCCTTCTCGTCGTTGACGAGTTCTTTCTCCAGCAGCTCGTCCTGCTCGTAGCTGGCGCCGCGCGGCCGGGACCCGGCGATCGGGAAGGTGGTCACCCGGCCGTCGGAGACCTGCACCAGCGACTCCGGCGAGGAGCCGATGATCTGGAAGGCGGTCTCGGTGAAGGAGTCGTCCGGCACGTTGAGCAGGAACATGTAGGGGCTGGGGTTGGATACCCGCAGCATGCGGTAGACGTCCACGCCCGGCACGTCGGTGTCGAGTTCGAAGCGCTGCGACAGGACGATCTGGAAGGCGTCGCCGGCGCGGATGTGCTCCTTGCACGTCTCGATGCGGGCCTTGTGGTCGTCGAGGGCGCGCTGCCGGCGCGGCTGCGGTGCCGGTGTGCTGAACGTCGCCGAGGGCAGGTGTTCGCCGGACGCCAGGCGCCGCGCCATCTCGTCGACGCGCGCGACGGCGTCGTCGTAGGCCGCGTCGACGCGGTCATCGGAACCGTCCCAGTTCACCGCGTTGGCGATGAGCCAGATGGTGCCCTCGTGGTGGTCCATGACCGCCAGGGTGTCGGCGAGCAGCTGCACCATGTCGGGAACCTGCAGGTCGTCGGTGCAGGTGTCGGGGATGTCCTCGATGTAGCGGATCACGTCGTGACCCATGTAACCCACCAGGCCGGAGGTCAGGGTGGGCAGTCCGGGCACCGGGTCGGTGTGCAGCAGCTCCAGACTCTCCCGGATCACCGCCAGCGGGTCGGAGCCCTCCGGCACACCTGCCGGCGGGGTGCCGATCCAGTGCACGTCGCCGTCCTTGGCGGTCAGCGCGCAGCGCGCGCCGGTGCCGATGAAGGAGTGGCGTGACCAGGACTGCCCCGGTGCCGCGGACTCCAGCAGGAAGGTGCCGGGACGTCCGCCGGCGAGCTTGGTGTAGGCGCTCATCGCGCTCTCGCCGTCGGCGAGGACCTTGCGCGCGACCGGGACGACCCGGTTGCGCGCGGCCAGGCGGCGGAAGGTCGCCCGGTCGGTGATCGTGTAGGGGTCGGCGGTGTCGTACTCAGTCATCTGCAGGTCTTTCAGTTTGGAGCAGCCGGTCGGCGTCGAAGCAGGTGTGGTCCCCGGTGTGGCAGGCGCCGCCGGTCTGGTCGACGGTCAGCAGGACGGTGTCGCCGTCGCAGTCGAGGCGCACGTCGTGGACGTACTGGGTGTGTCCGGAGGTCTCCCCCTTCACCCAGTACTCCCCGCGGGAGCGCGACCAGTAGGTCGCCTTGCGGGTGGCGAGGGTGTGCGCCAGCGCGTGGTCGTCCATCCAGGCGAGCATCAGGACGTCGCCGGTTCCGTGCTCCTGCACGACCGCGGCGACCAGTCCGGACGCGTCGCGCTTGAGCCGTGCGGCCACGTCTGCGTCGAGCCCGACGGCCCGGACGTCCTCGTTGCTGGTCAGCGCGCTCACCGGCGCACCTCGATCCCCTGCTCCGCCATGGCGTCCTTGACCTCGCCGATGGCGATGTCGCCGAAGTGGAATACGGACGCGGCGAGCACGGCGTCGGCACCCGCCTGCACGGCGGGCGGGAAGTCCTCGACGCGTCCTGCCCCGCCGGAGGCGATGACCGGGATGGTCACCGCGGCGCGCACCCGGGCGAGCAGGTCGAGGTCGAAGCCGTCGCGGGTGCCGTCGGCGTCCATGGAGTTCAGCAGGATCTCCCCGACACCGAGCTCCTGGCCGCGCACGGCCCACTCCACCGCGTCGATGCCGGCGGAACGCGAGCCGCCGTGGGTGGTGACCTCGAATCCGCTGGGCTGGGGGTCCCCGTCGGCGGGCACGCGGCGCGCGTCGACGGACAGCACGATGCACTGGGCGCCGAAACGGGCGGAGAGCTCACTGAGCAGTTCGGGACGACTGATCGCCGAGGTGTTCACCGACACCTTGTCCGCGCCGGCGCGCAGCAGCTGGTTGACGTCCTCCTCCGAGCGCACCCCGCCACCGACGGTGAGCGGGATGAACACCTGGTCGGCGGTGCGGCGGACCACGTCGAGCATGGTGCCACGGCCGTCCTTCGAGGCGGACACGTCGAGGAAGGTCAGTTCGTCTGCGCCCTCGGCGTCGTAGCGTGCGGCGAGTTCCACGGGGTCGCCGGCGTCGCGCAGGTTCAGGAAGTTGACCCCCTTGACCACGCGGCCGTCGTCGACGTCCAGACACGGGATGACCCGTACAGCGACACTCATCGGATGCTCACCTTATTCCTCCCCGGTCCATGATCTCCTGGGCGTTGCGTGCGGCGGTGCCGATCGGCACCGAACGGATGTGGTCGAGCAGGATGGAGTGCACCTCCGGCTCGCCGGCCACCAGGCCGGAAACACCGGGGCGCCACGGGTCACCGTTGAAGTCGGTGACCACCCCACCCGCCTCGCGGACGAGCAGCAGGCCGGCGGCGTTGTCCCACAGGTTGGGGCTGAACGTCACCGTGCCGCCGAAGATGCCGGCGGCGGTGAACGCCAGGTCGATGCCGCACGAGCCGGTGACGCGCATGCGCGGATACGTCCGGCCGATGGCGTTGAGCATGTCCTGACGGTACGAGATCGGCAGGTTGCCGCGGCGCTGCGACAGGATCGAGCCGAAGCTGATCTGCGTGATGCCCGGGTTCGACGGCAGCATCGGACGCGCGGGGTGCCCGTCGACGTAGAGCCCGTGGCCCTTGCGCGCGGTGATGCGCTGGCCGAGCAGCGGCATCTCGGTGACCGCGACCACGGCCTCACCCTTGTGCACGAGGGCGACGAGGATGCAGCAGAACGGGTTGCCCACCGCGTAGTTGGCGGTGCCGTCGATCGGGTCGACGACCCAGCAGGTCTCGGGCAGCTCGTCGAGGCCGGGGTTCTTGTCCGCGTCGGCGCGGCTGAGCGACTCGCCGCGTTCCGGGGACGCGGGGCTGTCTTTCCTGTCGCTCCTGTCGCGGCGCGGCCCGTCGAGGTCGTCGGCCATGCCGTCGTTCGGGTTGACCTCCACCGGTTCGCCGGGGAGCACGACCCCGTACTCCTCGCCGTGCACGGGCAGACCCGTGTAGCTGGTCAGCAGGTGACGCAGCTGGCGTTCCACGCTGAGGTCGGCCTCGGTGGCGAAGTCGCCCGGGCTCTTCATCACCGAGGGCTCGGCGCCGACGGCGGCGGAGAACGTCGCCTCCGCCTCGTCGACCGCGGCCTCGGCGATGGCCAGCAGCGCGCGGGTGTCGATCTCGTCGGTCTGGACCGTCTCGTCGCTGCCGTCACTCACCGGGCACCGCCTGGGCCTCTTCCCTGGTGACCGCGAGGGCCTCCTCGAGGGTGAACTTGTTGGCGTACAGGGCCTTGCCCACGATGGCGGAGTCCACGCCCTCGTCCGCCACGCCGGCCAGGGCGCGGATGTCGTCGAGGCTGGAGATTCCGCCGGAGGCGACGACCGGGGCGGAGGTGGCGGCGGCCACGTCGCGCAGCAGGTCGATGTTCGGGCCGTTGAGCATCCCGTCACGCGAGACGTCGGTGACCACGAACCGCGAGCAGCCCTGGGAGTCCAGGCGTTCCAGGACCTCCCACAGGTCGCCGCCGTCGGAGACCCAGCCGCGCCCGCGCAGCCGCCACTCGCCGTCGACCTGGCGGGTGTCCAGGCCGATGGCGACCCGGTCACCGTGCTCGGCGATGATCTTCTCGCACCACTCCGGGTTCTCCAGGGCGGCGGTGCCGATGTTGACCCGGCGGCAGCCGGTCGACAGGGCACGCTCCAGGGAGGCGTCGTCGCGGATACCGCCGGAGAGCTCCACCTTCACGTCGAGCCGTCCGATGACCTCGTTGAGCAGGTCGAAGTTGCTCCCCTTGCCGAAGGCGGCGTCCAGGTCCACGAGGTGGACCCACTCGGCACCGGCGTTCTGCCAGGCCAGGGCCGCGTCCAGCGGTGCACCGTAGCTGGTCTCGGAGCCGGCGGCCCCCTGGACGAGGCGTACGGCCTGTCCATCGGCGACGTCGACGGCGGGGAGCAGGGTGAGGGTCATGAGAAGTATCCTATCGCGTGGTTCAGGGTGCTGGTGGTGGTCTGACTGGACGTCACAGGGTGGCGAGCCAGTTGCGCAGCAACCGGGCTCCGGCCTCCCCGGACTTCTCCGGGTGGAACTGGGTGGCCCACAGCGGGCCGTTCTCGACGGCGGCGACGAACCTGCAGTCCTCGTGGGTGGACCAGGTCACCGACGGTGCCACGGTGTGCCCGTCGGTCTCCAGTTCCCAGGAGCGCGCACCGTAGGAGTGCACGAAGTAGTAGCGTTCGTCGGCGGCGGCGCCGGCGAACATCCGAGAGTCGGCGGGGGCGTCGACGGTGTTCCAGCCCATGTGCGGCAGGACGGACGCCTCCAGACGGCTCACCGTGCCCGGCCACTCGCCGCAGCCCTCGGCCCCGCTGCCGTCCAGCCCGCCGCCCTCGACCCCGCGGTCGAACAGGACCTGCATGCCCACGCAGATGCCCAGGACGGGACGTCCCCCGGCGAGCCGCTCCCCGATCATCCGGGGACCGTGCACGGCGCGCAGCCCGGTCATGCACGCCGAGTAGTTGCCGACGCCCGGCACGAGCAGACCGTCGGCGGCGAGGACGGTGTCCGGGTCCGCGGTGACCGTGACCTGCGCGCCGGCGTGCTCCAGCGCCCGCTGCGCCGAGCGCAGGTTGCCGGAACCGTAGTCCAGGAGCGCGACCGTGGGAGCTGCTTTTTCCACCATGTGCAGAGATCCTACAAGGCCGCGGGTCTCAGGATCCGCCCCGGGTACGCAAGCTACGCAGGCGTGTGCGGACGTTCTGGTGCTCGGTGACGCGGGAGCGTCCCAACACACGGTCGCCGGCCAGCGTGGCGGTGCCGACACCGACCAGTCCGGCGCCGACGAGGAAGGCCCCGCCGTAGCCGGTGGAGGTCGCCGTGACACCCAGCACCGTGGACCCGGCACCCGTGCCAGAGTCGAAGCCGATGTTCCACATCGCCGAGGCCTCGGACACCCGCTCCTTGGGCATGCGAGAGAACATCATCAGCAGGGTCTCGGACTGGATCGCACCGAAGCCGAGGCCGAACACCGCCGCGGCACCCAGGGCGCCGGCGATGAGCGCCGCCCCGACCGGGGCGGTGTGGATCAGCGTGGACATCGCCAGCATGCCGCCGACGCAGAACAGTGAGGCGGCCACGACCAGTCGTCCCGGCTCGCCCATGCGGTCGGCCCACCAGCCGGAGATGGTGCGGCCCAGGATCTGGCCGGCGCCGATCACGGCCAGCGTGACGCCGGCCAGGGTGGCGGCCGCCGAGGCGTCGATCCCGCCCACGGCGGGGGCGGTGAAGGTGGAGAAGGCGCCGAAGCCCATCGCCCCGGTGCACAGTCCCACGATCGGCACCAGCACGAGCTTCCACAGCGGGGCGCGCACGGTGGCCGGCGCATCAGACGCATCAGACGCCGAGGACGCATCGGACGCCGCAGCGTCCTTCCGCACGCTCGCCGCGCGCAGCGACGGGATGCCGAGTGCACCGGCACCGCCGACCACCCCGCACGCCACGGCGACGAGGAAGACCACGTCGCCGGCGGCGGTGTAGAGCGGCAGGCCGACGGTGAATCCGATGATCTCGCCGACGCCGATCGAGGCGCCGAAGAAGGCGTTCGCCCGGCCGAGCTGCTGCGCCGGCACGAGTTCGGCGAGCAGCGCCGACTGCGCCACGGTGACCGCGCCGAAGCCCACGCCGCGCACCGCGGAGACCGCGAGCACCAGCCAGGACCCGGCGTCGATGAGGTAGAGCGCCGACGGAACGCCCAGCAGCACCGCACCGCAGAACATCACCGGGACGTAGCCCCACCGGCGCAGCAGGCGCGGCACGAAGACCTGGGTGATCACCGTCGCCGCCATGAAGATGCCGGTGGACAGGCCCGCCAGCGAGTCGCCGTATCCGGCGTCGAGCATGGCCACCGGGATGACCGGCAGCAGCATCGACCAGCCGAGGAAGGCGCAGAACACGCTCAGCAGCATCAGGGGCACGCCCCTGACCTTCAGAACGCTCACAGCGTGCCCTTGGTGGACGGCACCCCCGTCACCCGCGGGTCCGGCTCGACCGCCGCGCGCAGCGCCCGGGCGACCGCCTTGTACTCCGCCTCGGTGATGTGGTGCGGGTCGCGGCCGTAGAGGCAGCGCACGTGCAGGGCGATGCGGGCGTTGAAGGCCAGCGTCTCGAAGAAGTGCTCGTTGATCACGGTGGCGTAGTGCCCGCCGATCACGGTGGTCAGCATGGTCTCCGGTTCACCGGTGCCCACGAAGTAGGGGCGCCCGGAGACGTCCACCACCGCGTGCGCGAGGGTCTCGTCCATGGGGATGTGGGAGTCGGCGAAGCGGCGGATGCCCTTCTTGTCGCCGAGGGCCTCGTTGATCGCCTGGCCGAGCACGATGGCGGTGTCCTCGACGGTGTGGTGGGCGTCGACCTCGGTGTCGCCGTCGGCGTGCACGGTCAGGTCGAAGCACCCGTGGGAGCCGAAGGCGGTGAGCATGTGGTCGAAGAAGGGCAGGCCGGTGGCGATGTCGGTCGTCCCGGTCCCGTCGAGGTTGATCTCGACGGTGATCGAGGACTCCTTCGTGGTGCGTTCGATGCGGCTGGTTCTCACGTGAAATCTCCGATGATCGTTGCGGCGGCGGCGAGGAAGGCGTCGTTCTCCTGCGGGAGCCCGACCGTCATCCTCAGGTGGCCGGGGACCCCGACGTCGCGGATCAGCACGTCGCGGTCGAGGAAGCGCTGCCAGACGTCGTGGGCCGAGGAACTGGTGCCGGAGCCGGTACCGGGCAGCGTGAAGAAGATGAAGTTGGACTCGCTGGGCACCACACCGTAACCCAGTTCCACGAGTGCGGCGACGACCCGGTCGCGTTCGCCACGCAGGGCGTCGACGGTGGCCAGGGTCTCGTCGCTGTGGCGCAGGGCGACGGTCGCCGCCGCCTGCGACAGCGTGGAGAGGTGGTACGGCAGGCGCACCAGCATCACCGCCTCGATGAAGGCGGGGTCGGCGACGAAGTAGCCCAGGCGTCCGCCGGCGAAGTCGAAGGCCTTCGACATGGTGCGCGACACCACCAGGCTGGACGGGTACTCGGCGATCAGCGCGGTGGCGCTGGGTTCGGCGGAGAACTCCGCGTAGGCCTCGTCGACGATGACGATGCCGGGCGCGGCGTCCAGGATGCGGCGCAGGTCGGCCACGCTGGTGACCCCGCCGGTGGGGTTGTTCGGCGTGGTGACGAAGACGATGTCGGGACGGTTCTCCTCGATGGTGCGCACCGCGGCGTCGACGTCGATGCCGAAGTCCACCGCGCTGCGCGGCAGCTCGAGGAACTCGGTCTGCGTGCCGGCGGCGAGGATCGGGTGCATCGAGTAGCTCGGGGTGAACCCGAGCACGCTGCGCCCGGGTCCGCCGAAGGCCTGCAGCAGTTGCTGGAGGATCTCGTTGGACCCGTTGGCGGCCCACACGTTGTCCACCCCGACCGTGACGCCGGTCTGCCGGGTCACGTAGGACGCCAGCTCCCGGCGCAGCTCCACGCTGTCGCGTTCCGGGTAGCGGTTGAGGGTGGACGCCAGGCGGCGGACCTCGGCGACGAGGTCCTCGACGAGGCCCTCGCTGGGCGGGTACGGGTTCTCGTTGGTGTTGAGCTGGTTGGTCACGCTGAGCTGCGGGGCACCGTAGGCGGACTTGCCCTGCAGTTCAGGCCGCAGCGGCAGGTCGGACAGGGTGATCGGGGCGGCGTTGTCAGTCATCTAACGTTCCTCGCTCTCGAACCTCGCACGCACGGCCTCACCGTGGGCGGGCAGCTGCTCGGCGTCGGCCAGGGCGGTCACCGTGTCGGCGACCTCCTTGAGCGCGCCACGGTCGTAGCTGATCACGTCGACGTGCTTGAGGAAGGTGTGGGTCGACAGGCCCGAGGAGTGCCGGGCGGTGCCGGAGGTGGGCAGCACGTGGTTGGACCCGGCGGCGTAGTCGCCGAGCGGCACCGGCGCGTAGTGGCCCACGAACACGGCCCCGGCGTTGGTGATCCGGGCGGCCACGGCCGCGGAGTCGGAGGTCTGGACCTCCAGGTGCTCGGCCGCGTAGGCGTCGGCCACACGGACGGACTCGTCGAGGCTGTCGGTGAGGATGATGCCGGACTGCTCGCCGGTCAGCGCCTCGGCGACCCGGTCGGCGTTGAGGGTGACCTGGTAGCGGGCCTCGATCTCGCGGTCCACGGCGTCGGCCAGTTCCACGGAGTCGGTGATCAGCACGGAGGCTGCCATCACGTCGTGCTCGGCCTGGCTGATGAGGTCGTAGGCCACGGCGACGGGGTCGGCGGTGGAGTCGGCAAGAACGGCGATCTCGGTGGGTCCGGCCTCGGAGTCGATGCCGACCACCGAGCGGCACAGCCGCTTGGCGGCGGTGACGAAGATGTTGCCGGGCCCGGTGATCATGTCGACCGGCTCGAGATCCGGATCGGTTGCATCACCGTAGGCCATCAGGGCGACTGCCTGGCCACCGCCGACGGCCCACACCTCGTCCACACCGAGCAGCGCACAGGCGGCGAGCACGGTGGGGTGCGGCCAGCCGCCGAAGTCGGCCTGCGGCGGTGAGGACACCACGAGGCTGCCGACGCCGGCCTCCTGGGCTGGCACGACGTTCATGATCACCGAGGACGGGTACACGGCGTTGCCGCCGGGCACGTAGAGCCCGACGCGGTTGACCGGGATCCAGCGTTCGGAGACCACGCCGCCGGGGGCGACCTCGACCGAGGCGTCCTGCGGCTTCTGGGCGCCGTGGAAGGCGCGCACGCGCCGGACGGCCTCTCGCAGGGCGTCGGTGACCTTCGGGTCGAGGTCGCGCAGGGCGGCGGCGATGACGTCCTCCGGCACGCGCACCGACGGCGGTCGGACGTGGTCGAAGGTCTCCCCGTACTCCAGGGCGGCCTCGGCTCCGCGGTCGCGGACTGCCTCGACCACCGGTGTCACCGCGGGGAGAACATGGTCGATGTCGGTGCCGCCGCGCGGCAGGATTCGACGGAGTTCGGCGGTGGAGGGGGTCTGGCCCCTCAGGTCCAGGCGCGAGAGCATGGCGTGGGATCGTCTCCAGGGTCGGTGAACGGGTAACGTGTTGTGATTCTAGCCCGTTACCGCACCGAGGAAAGGACGGAGGGTCACCGCCGGTGTCCTCACACCCGCTACCGCTCGTCGACCTGCTGCAGGCGTCCGTCGCCGCCACGTCCGCCGGCGACCACGCCACCAGCTGGCGTCTCACGAGCCAGTTCGGCACCCGCCACTGGCTCGCCGATCCTGCGACAGACCTGCCGCAGGACGCCCCGGCGCACCTGCGCACCGAGTTCCACGTCCTGCGCGCCGCCGTCGCCGACCGCCTGGAGCTGCACGAGGAGTCCGCCGAGGCGGTCATGCAGTGGCGGCGCCTGGCCCGCGAGACCGGTGACGACGCCTCCTCCGTCCTCGCCGACTCCGCGTTGTGCCTGGTGGCGATGGTCGTGGAGTCCGACGGGGTGGACCTGGCCGACCTGCCGCCGGCCGCCCGCCTGCTCGACGACCTGCACGCCTCGATCCTCGCCTTTCGTCCCGACGCCGACGGACCCACCCTCGGGGAGGACGCCTCGATCACCGGGGCCACCCTGCCGCGCCACCAGGCCACGTGCCTGTCGTTGGCCGCGATGGGTGGGCTGACCTGCGCGACGTCGCTGGCGACGCCGGAGACCGCGCCACTGCGCCCGGTGTTCCGCGAACTCGCCGACCGTTTCACCGTCAACGGCGCCTCGGCCGGCGACCGCGAGCTCACCCGCGCCCAGCAGCTGCACGCCGAAGGCGAGGTGGAGGCCGCCGTCGCCGTGGCCACCACGATGCTGGCGTCCGACTCGCCCACCACCCGCTACGAGGCCCACGACCTGCTCGGCTACTTCGCCCTCACCGAGGACGACAACGACACGGTCCTGGAGCACTGGCGCCAGTGCGCCGAGATCGCCCTGGAGCTCGGCGCGCCCCTGGAGGGCATGCACCGGGCGGAGCAGGCCTGCCAGCTGCTCAACGCCGACGGCGACTACGCCGCCGCCCACGACCTGGCCGTGCGCGTCGACGAGGCTGCCGCCGGGGCACCGGTCTCCCCCGCCGTGCTGAACCTGCGTGCCGTGCGCGCCCGCGCCGCGATCGGCGTGGGCAACCTGGAGGAGGGACTCGCCCTGGCCGTGGCGACGGCCGACTGGTCGATGTTCTCCCCCGACACCGAACGCACCCTGGCCTGTCTCACCATGGCGTGCGTTGCCGCCTCGACCTCGGGGCAGCACGTGGTGACCGCGAACCTGCTGGAGCGCAGCTGCACGCTCTACCGCGAACTCGACCGCCCGTTGGCCGCGGCGCAGGCGCTGCGTACCGCCGCCCGCGAGCACCTCAACGTCGGTGACACCTCACGCGCCGTGGAGATGATGGAACGCTCCCGCCGGATACTGGAGGGCTCCGACGGGCTCGCCGACGACCCGATGTTCTCCTGGCACCTGGGTGACTGGAACGAGGACATGTCGGCGATCTGGGAGGACGCCGGCCGCGAGGACCTCGCCCTGGAGTACGCCACGCGTGCCGCCCGGTCCTTCACCGACGCCCGGGACCACAGCAGTGCGGCGATGAACTGGGTCGCCGCGGCGTCGCTGCACCTGGAACTCGGCCAGAACTCCTCCTGCGACGTGGCCCTGGACCGCGCCCACGGAGAGCTCCTGATGGTGCCGGAGGAGACCGGCGTCGAGGACGACGGGTTCGGGGAGGCTGACCCGGACGATGACCCGCAATATGACCTGCAGGATGCCGGCGACGAGGGGTCCGTCTGGCAGGCCTACCGCCAGCTACGGCAGCTGCGCGAGAGCTGACGTCAGCTGACCTGCCCTACCGCTCGAAGGCGGTGTCCGGGGCGAACAGCGAGCACGTCCAGTAGACGACCGCCGCTGCCGCCGGTGCGGCGAGGAACCCGGCCGCCCCGGTGACCCGGGACACGATGGTGAAGTCCTGACCCGGGCTGAGGCTGTCGGCGAGTCCGGCGATGATCTCCGTGCCGTGCAGGGTCTCTGCCAGCCAGTTGCCGAAGAGCAGGAACACCCCGGCGCCGAGGAAGGCGAGCACGATCACGGCGATCATCATCACCGGGCCGCGCAGCCGGGGCGAGCGCCAGAACGACCAGCCGGCCAGCAGTGCGCCGAGCAGGCCGGTCGCCGCGGCGAAGACGGCGAAGGAGAGGAACGGGGCACCGGACGTCGCCGGGTCGACCTCGGCCGCGCCGGTGTCGGTGATCACCGCGGTGACCGCGGGACGCCACCATCCCCACAGAAGTCCGGAAATGCTGAAGACAGCCAGGAAGACCGTGAGGGTCTTCGCCGACTGTCCGATCAGTGTTCGACGGGATGACGTCATGCGGTGCTGCAGGTCTTCCACTGCCCGTCTTCGCGGACGTAGACCGCGGGTGAGGTCTGGCGCTGGCCCGCCATCTCCGCGTCGACGTTGGCGGTGGCGCGGTCACCGTTGACCTGGATGTCGTTGACCCCGTGGACGACGGGCAGGCTCGTGCCCTGGTCGGACATCACCTTGCTGGCCAGGGTGTTCTCCGACTGCCGCTCCAGGTCCTGCAGGATGGCGTCACGTCCACCGACCTGCTCCAGGTCCGCCGCACACGAGGTGTCGACGACCATGCGCTGGTACTCGCCCCAGGGCTTGTCCTCGCCGAGGCCCCGGGCCACGGCGGTGATCTGCGCGGCGTCGTCCTGACCTGCGGGGGCACCGGCGGCGTTGTTGCCGCCGCCCTGGGCGTTCACGCCGTCCTGGTTGTCCTCCGGGGCGGGCTCGGTGCCGTCCTGGTTCCCGGCACCTGCGTCCTCGGAGCCCTCGGCCCCGGCGTCCTCGGCGCTCTCGGACCCCTCAGGGTTCTCGGAGGAGGCCGCGGCGCTGCTGGAGCTCGTGGCGCTCGACGAACTGCTGGCCGTGCCGGACGCGCTGGTTGACGCCTCGTCGGCATCGTCGTCCGAGCCGCAGGCGGACAGGCCCAGCGTCGTCGCCAGTGTTACGGCGACGGCGCCGGTGAGGACCGCCCTGGTGATTCCCGGCCGGCGGCCAGACACCCGTGGTGACATGAAAGGTTCCCTTCTCGCACTCGTACTACAGCTACGACCCTACAACGTCGCCCGTCACCGGAACGTTAGCCGCACTCCCCCGGATCATCACACCGGATCGTTACACTGGGTGGGGTGCAGCTCAACCGCGACCGAATCCACGCCGCCGCCTTCGACATCCTCTCCGAGTACGGCCTCGGGGACCTCACGATGAGGCGACTGGCCAAGACCCTCGAGGTCGCCCCCGGTGCCCTGTACTGGCACTACCCCAGCAAGCAGGAGTTGCTCGGCGGGATCGCGGAGCGGATCCTGCTGGGCACCGAACAGCCGCAGGACGCCGGGGAGGACGCTGCGACGTCCGGCTGGCGTCCGCGCACCTACGCCGCCGCGGCGGGTGTGCTCGAAGGGTTGCTGGCGGTACGCGACGGCGCCGAGGTCGTCGCCGCCGCCCTGGCGGCGGGCACCACCGCCCACGACCCCGCCGACACCCTCGCCGCCGCACTGCAGGGTTCCCCGGCACAGGACTGTGAGCTGACCGGCTGGGTGCTGTCGCGCTACCTGCTGGGTGCGGCGACGGACCTGCAGACCGCCGAGGCCGCAGGCGGTTCGCCCCGTCCGGTGTCGCAGGTACTCTCCGGGGTCGACCTCGTCCTCGACGGCGTCGCCAACTAGGATCGGACGCCATGAGCACCACGGCAGCAGCGCACACGGTCACCGCACACGGGGCGGACGTCACGGTCGACGGCGACGGGGTCCGCGTCCGCAGGACACCGATGGGCCAGACCCTGCTGCCGCCCGAACTCGCCGAGTTGACCGTGGCTCCGGCGGACCTGCGCGGCTGGTACCACCACGCTCCGACGGCGAGTTCCCCCGGCTGGATCCAGTTCTCGCTGGCGACCGCGCCGGCGAACGCCGCGCTGCGGCCGGTGCGCGGTTTCCCCGCGACGCGCGGGGCGTCCGACGTGGTGGTCTTCGCCCCCGGGCAGCAGGAGGAGTTCGCCACGGTGCACCAGCTGCTGACGAACCTGCAGTCGGGCCAGCCCCTGGAGACCGTGCCCGAGACGCCCGCCGAGCCGGTGGAGAAGCCGGCCGAGAAACCGGCCGAGACCTCCGCCGGGAAGCCGGCCTCGACGAGCTCGACAAGTTCTTCCGCCCCGCAGCAGACGTGGAAGCGCGTCGCCACCCCGGACACCGTCCCGGAGGCGAATGCCTCAGCGGACGCCAACGGCCCCGTCTTCGGCCAGAACGTGACCGTCACCGGCGACTTCGCCCCCTACGAGAAGGGTGAGGTGTGGGACATGATCGCCGCGGCCGGCGGGACGGTCGGAAAGAACGTCACCAAGAAGACCACACTGCTGGTCATCGGCGAGTGGGGCTCGGTGACCAGCAAGGAGAAGCGCGCCCGCGAGCTCAAGGACAAGGGCCAGGAGATCTCCCTGTGGAGCTTCGACGAGTTCCTCTCCGCGCTGGGCAAGCCGCGGCGCCCGGATCTCGACGAGGTGAAGGGAACCTCCGCGCCGTTCTAGGAGTCCCTCTACCGGTATGAGCCGGAAACTCCACCTCCACACCGTCACCACCACCGGGCACGACCCTTTCGACCCCTTCGACCCCACCGCCCCGCTGAGCGTCCCCCTGGGCGGCGGCCTGGTCGCCGTGGTGCACGACGGGCCCACCCCACTCACCGTGGCCGACCTGAGCGTGCACCGCAGCAGCGCGGCCCTGCTGTGGCAGCAGGCCGCCACGGACATGCTCGGCGTCCTGGGCGACCTCACCGCCGTGCACGGCACCGCCCTGCGCCACCGCGACGACGGAGGGGGCGTGCGCGAGATCGCGGTCATCGGCGCCCCCTTCCCCGCCGCCGGGCTGATCGCCCACCCCCTGCTCGCGATCCCGACGCACCGCATCCTGTGCGGGGACGACCACCACCTCTCCACTGCGGTCTCCTTCCACGTCACCGCCGACCAACGCCTGTTCGTCTCCTCGGGACCGACACCCTCGGTACCGTGCACCGGCCCGATCGACGTCTCGGCCGGACACTGCAAGGCGCTAGAGTCGGTGCCATGAAAGATTCCGCCGTCCTGCACGACTTCGACTCCTGGCTCGCCGGGCACCCCACGGTGGTGCCGGACATCCAGAAGGTCCTCTCCGACGAGCTCTCGGACGCGGGCCTGGCCTTCGACCAGGTGTCGGTGCGCATCAAGGACCGTGGGAGCTACCTGGCGAAGATCCACGACCCCGCCCACCCCGACTACCAGGACTTCGAGTCCGCGTACGACGTGCTCGGGGTGCGTGTCACCGTGTACACGACCTCCGACATCGTCCTGCTGGTGGAGGTGATGCGAAGCCTGTTCGACGTCGTCTCGGTCACCGACAAGGCGGCGCAGACCGCGGTGCGCGGCGAGTTCGGCTACGCCTCCTCCCACGTGATCGCCCGGGTCAGCGGGCGGCGGCTGCCCACCCTCACCGACGGCACCGACCTGGACGGCAGGTTGATCGAGATCCAGGTGCGCACCGTGCTGCAGCACGCGTGGGCGGAGTTCGAGCACGACGTGCGCTACAAGAACCCCGGCCACGAACTCAGCCCGGAGGTGCACCGCGCGTTCACGCTGGCGGCGGGGCTGATCGAACTGGCCGACCAGCAGTTCGACAACGTCGCGCGCGCCACCAGCGTCGAGGAGGCCCCCGACGAGTCCGGGGACACCGCGGACACCGAACTCACCGCCACGATGCTGCCCGGTGTGCTCACCATGCTGGTCGGCGGCGGCTACCCGATGTCGAAGGCCGAGTACTACCGCTTCGCCGTGGACATGCTCGCGGCCAACGGTGTCACCACCATCGGCGAACTCAGCGTCCTGTGTTCCCCGGAGGCACTGGCCGGGCTCCAGGAGACGATGGGCTACGACTACCCGCCCGGTCAGGTACGCCTGATCGACGACCTGCTGCTGTACACCTACGGCCGTGACCACATCCGCCGCACCGTGCACATCGGCGACCACGCGTCCTCGCGTCCGGGCCGGCTGGGCAACCGGTGGCAGCGTATGGGTCAGCGCCCGCGCAGCTGATCGATCTGGCGGCGCTCACGTTTGGTGGGCCGTCCGGTACCCCGGTCACGCCGCGGGATGGACGCCAGCACCTCCTTCGACGGCGGTGGTGGTGAGTGGTCCACGTAGCACTGCCGGGCGTGTGGGGCGCCGACGCGTTTGCTCACGAGCTCGGCGACCTCCACGACGTACTCGCGGTGGTTCACCCGGGCGCGCACGGTGTCGCCCACCGCGACGGTCTGCGCGGGTTTCACCGCCGCGTCGTTGACCTTCACGTGCCCGGCACGGCAGGCGTCAGCGGCGGCGGAGCGGGTCTTGTACAGCCTCACGGACCACACCCACGCGTCGATCCGGGCCACCGCTCACCACTCGTCCTTGTGGTTGAGCACCTCGCGGACCTTCACCGCGTTCCAGCCCAGCACGACCAGGGCGACGATGGCGATGACGAGGAAGAAGGTGGTCGCCGTGGTCAGCACGGCCAGCACCCCTCCGGCGACCGCGATGCCCCCGGACACCTGGATCGACCGCGACCGCTTTCGGACGTCGGCCTTACGACGGGCAACGGGATTGTCGGAGTTGTTGTCCATGGTCATACCTGGAGTCTACCCCCGTTCACCGGGCTTGGACGTCGTCCCAGCGAGACCCGTCGCGTACAACTTCCAGCGTCCCACCTGAAATTTCGCTGACAATCCCGCCCGGGTCCTCCCCGGCCGCGACGGTGAGCGTGAGCGTGACCGTCGCGGAGTAGGACGCCGCGACGTCCAGCCCCCGCGCCCGCAGCTCCGCCTCGACGCGTCCTGCCTCGGCGTGGTCGACGTCCAGCGTCCACACGTCGCGCGGTTCCCGGCGTAGCACGCTGACCCGCTCCAGCACCGCGCGCGTGGCGTCCTGGTAGGCGCGCACCAGTCCGCCGGTGCCGAGCTTGACCCCGCCGAAGTAGCGCACGACCACCACGGCGACGTCCTGCAGGCCCGAACCACGCAGCACCTCGAGCATCGGCTGGCCGGCGGTGCCGGCGGGTTCGCCGTCGTCGCTGGAACGTTCCACCGGGTTGGCGCCGTCGACGTGCAGGACGTAGGCGCTGCAGTGGTGACGGGCGTCGGTGTAGGCCGCACGGACCTCGGCGAGGAAGTCCCGGGCGTCGGCCTCGTCGGTGACGCGGGCGGCACAGGCGATGAAGCGGGAGCGCTTGACCTCCGTCTCCGCGACGGGCCGGTCGGTTCCGGGGCGCAGGTAGGCCGGGGTGGGGGCGGCACTCACCCGAGCACGCCGGCCCAGGTCGACGCCTTCAGGTCCCCCATCAGCGAGGACGTGCGCGCCACCCGCAGGTCCGCGGGCAGCATGTACTGCAGCTCCTCCGTGCCGTCGAAGAGGGTGAGGTAGACGTCCGAGTCGCCCTTGTTGTTGTGCAGCACGCCCTTGAGGCGGTCCATGTTGTCCGGGGTGCACTGGTCGATGCGCATGCGCAGACGCAGGGGGACGCCGGCCCCGGCGCCGACGGAGAGCTCTGCGGGCTTGAGGTCGTTGCAGAACAGGCTGGTGCGGTCGTCGCGGATGCTGACCTCGGCCTGGGCGAGGATGATGTTGTCCTCGGCGATCATCGGGGCGACCATCGCGTAGGTCCGGGAGAAGCACAGCAGCTCGATCTGCGCACCGTGCTGGTCCTCGATCGTCACGATGGCCCAGGGGTTGCCCTTCTTGTCCACGCGGCGGTCCACGCTGGAGATGATGCCGCCGACCTTGATGGCCCGCTTGTCCGGCAGTTCGCCGGAGATCACCGTGGTCAGGGGCGTGTCGATCTGGGAGTCCAGGGACGCCTCGAACCCGTCCAGCGGGTGGCCCGAGACGTAGAGCCCGAGCATCTCGCGTTCCAGGGTGAGCTCGTGCTTGCGCTCCCAGTGCTGGTCGGGGACGTCGACCTTGAAGGCGTCGTCCTCCACCGCGTCGAGCCCGGAGAACAGGTCGTACTGGCCGCGCGCGGCGGCCTTCTTCGTGGAGGTCACCGAGTCGACGGCGTCCTCGAAGACCAGCATCAGGCCCTTGCGCGGGTGGCCGAGCGAATCGAAGGCACCGGCCTTGATCAACGACTCGGTGACACGCTTGTTGCAGGCGGTGGCGTCGATCTTGTCGAGGTAGTCGGAGAAGTCCTGGAAGGGGGTCTTCTCCTTGCGCGTCGCCACGATCGAGTCGACGACGTCCTCACCGACGTTGCGCACCGCGCCCAGCCCGAAGCGGATGTCCTGGCCGACGGGCTTGAAGGTGTAGTCGGACTCGTTGACGTCCGGCGAGAGCACGTTGATGCCCAGGTGGCGGCAGTCCGCGAGGTAGATCGCCGACTTGTCCTTCTTGTCCGCCACCGAGGTCAGCAGGGCCGCCATGTACTCGGCGGTGTAGTGCTCCTTGAGGTAGGCGGTCCAGAAGCTGACCAGGCCGTAGCCGGCGGCGTGCGACTTGTTGAACGCGTAGCCGGCGAAGGGCAGGATCGTGTCCCACAGGGTCTTGATCGCGGCGTCGGAGAAGCCGTTCGACTTCATCCCGGCCTCGAAGTTCTCGAACTCCTTGGCCAGCACCTCGGGCTTCTTCTTGCCCATGGCCTTACGGAACCCGTCGGCCTGACCGGCGGTGTAGTTCGCGACCTTCTGGGAGATCCTCATGATCTGCTCCTGGTACACGATCAGACCGTAGGTCTCCTCGAGGATGTCCTGGAGCGCCTCGGCGAGCTCCGGGTGGATCGGCTCGATGGGCTTGCGCCCGTTCTTGCGGTCGGCGTAGTCCCAGTGCGCGCCGACACCCATCGGCCCCGGACGGTAGAGCGCCAGGGCGGCGACGATGTCGTTGAAGCCGGTCGGGCGCATACGCTTCAGCAGCTCCTGCATGCCGCCGGAGTCGAGCTGGAAGATGCCGAGGGTGTCGCCGCGGGCCAGCAGTTCATAGGACTGCGGGTCGTCGGTGGTCAGGCCCTCGAGGTCGAGGTCCTCGTCCCGGTTCTTCTTGATGTTCTCGATGCAGTCGCCGATGACGGTGAGGTTGCGCAGCCCCAGGAAGTCCATCTTCAGTAGGCCGATGGCCTCACAGGCCGGGTAGGGCCAGCCGGTGATGATCGCGCCGTCCTGCTGACGCTTCCACATCGGGATGTGGTCGAGCAGCGGGACGGACGCCATGATCACCGCGCAGGCGTGCACGCCGGCCTGGCGCACCACGCCCTCCAGACCGAGGGCGTCGTCGTAGATCTCCTTGACCACCGGGTCGGTCTCGATGAGGGTGCGGATCTCCGCGGCCTCCTGGTAGCGGTCGTGGTTGGGGTCCATGATGCCGGACAGGGGGATGTCCTTGGCCGCCTGCGCCGGGGGCAGGGTCTTGGTGATGCGGTCGGCGATCTGGAAACCGGGCTGGCCGTGGTGGGCGCGCGCGGCGTCCTTCAGCGCCTGCTTGGTCTTCACCGTGCCGAAGGTGATCACCTGGGCGACCTTGTCCTGGCCCCAGTTGTCCGCGGCGTAGCGGATCATCTCGCCACGACGGCGGTCGTCGAAGTCGATGTCGATATCGGGTGCGGACGGACGCTCCGGGTTGAGGAAGCGCTCGAACATCAGCCCGTGGTCGATGGGGTCGATGTTGGTGATCGTCAGCGCGTAGGCCACCAGGGCGCCGGCGGCGGAACCACGGCCCGGCCCCACGCGGATGCCGATGGAGCGGGCGTGCTTGATCAGGTCGGCGACGACGAGGAAGTAGGACGGGTAGCCCTTCATGTCGATGACGTCGATCTCGTAGTCGGCCCGGTCGAGGTACTCCTTGGGGACCTCACCGCCGTTGAAACGCTCGACCAGGCCGAGCTGGACCTCGTGGCGCAGCCAGGTGGTGGGCGTGTGGCCCTCGGGGACGTCGTAGTTCGGCATGCGGTCGTGGGTGTGCTCCTCCCACAGCTCGCCGTAGTCCTGGACGCGCTCGGCGATCCAGAGGGTGTTGTCGCAGCCGTCGGGCACGATCGGGTCCCAGTAGTTGCGCAGTTCCTCGGCGGGCTTGATGTAGTAGCCGTCGCCGGAGAAGGCGAAGCGACGCCCGCCCTCGTCCAGGGTCGGCTCGTCCATCGTGGCACCGGTCTGCACGCACAGCATGACCTCGTGCGGCTTGGCCTGCTTCTGCAGGACGTAGTGGCAGTCGTTGGTGACCAGCGGCGGAAGGTCCAGCTTGCGGCCGATCTCCAGGAGCTCGTCGCGGACGCGCTTCTCGATCTCCAGGCCGTGGTCCATCAGCTCGAGGAAGTAGTTGTCTCGGCCGTAGATGTCCTGCCACATCGCCGCGGCCTCCAGGGCCTTGTCGAACTGGCCCAGACGCAGGCGGGTCTGCACGTCGCCGGACGGGCAGCCGGTGGTGGCGATGATCCCGTCGGCGTGCTCGGCGACGATCTCGGCGTCCATCCGCGGGTACTTCGAGACCTGCCCCTCGTAGCTGGCCAGGGAGGACAGTCGGAAGAGGTTGCGCAGCCCGGTGGCGTTCTCCGCCATCATGGTCTGGTGCAGGTAGTAGCCGCCGCCGGCGACGTCGTTGCGCTTCTGGTCGGGCTCGCCCCAGCGCACCCGGTCCTTGATCAGGCGGGACTCCGGCGCCATGTAGCACTCGATGCCGATGATGGGTTTGATGCCGGCACCGGTCATCGCCCGGTAGAAGGCGTCGGAGCCGAACATGTTGCCGTGGTCGGTCATGCCCACCGCGGGCATGCCCTGCCGCGACACCTCTTCGGCGAGCAGGTCCACCTTCGCCATCCCGTCGAGCATGGAGTACTCGGTGTGATTGTGCAGGTGGACGAAGGAGGACTTCTTCATGCGGGTCAGTCTACCGGCGGTGGCAAGTCGGGCGACCGGGAGATCGGGGTGCACCGGACGTCCCCGCGGCGCCATACCGTGCTACACGTGCCATACGGTGCTGTACCTTGCTCCGGTGTGCAGCTCCCCGTCAGGAAGAACTCCGGGAACAGATTCCGGCCGACTCCTACAGGCACAGCCCGCCGCTCACGCCACGGTGACACAGCAGGGTGCGCTCCACCTTCTCGGCCGCGTAGCTCCCGTCGTTCTCCCCGACGGTCACGAACAGTCGCTCCCCGGCCTGGGCATCGTCCTTCATCCCGGTGACGTCCACCCGGTAGAACGGTTCACCGGCGTAGTCCGGCGTGGTCAGCAGGACGTGGTCCGCCATGCTCGCCGCCTGCCGACCGACCGTCTCCACCACGGCCTGTTCACTGTCCCCGGTCACGTCCCGGTAGTCGTCGGTGACGTCCGTGGTCGCGGCGAAATGGTAGAGGTGTGCGCTCGGCATCCAGCCGGCGGCACCGTCCACCCGCACCTGCGCCCAGAAGCCCTCGTCGGGGTCCTGGGTGTTGTTCCACTCCCGGCCGGCGAGTTCCACGGCCCCGAGCCGGTCGACCTCCTCGACCTGCGCGCCGGTGGACGAAGGGACGTCCCGCACGATGATCGGCTCCTCCTCGGACTCCAGGCCGGCGACGCCGACCTCCTGGCCGGCGGTGGAGAAGTAGGCCTCGACCTCTTCGCCGGGCACCTCGGCAGGGGTCCCGGTGGGAGTCACACTGGGCGTGGCAGGCTCGGCGACGGTCTCCGTGACGGTGGCTGTCGCCGTGACGGTGGCTGTCGCCGTGACGGTGCCTGACGGCTCCGAGCCGTCCTGTCCCCCGTCCTCCCTGGACGAGGCGCAGGCGGCGAGCAACAGCACCGTCGTGGCCAGGGTCGCCGCCCCGGTTCCACGGATGCGCATCAGGCAGTCACCTCCATCTCCATGTCGTACACACCCCAATACTAGTTCCCGGCGCGCCTGCACCCCACAGATCCGACGAAACGACGGTCAGTGACCGTCTGCGCAGTTCACGGCCCCGGACTCCGAAGCACTCGAACCACCCCACAGCACCGAGACTCCCGGAGAGAACCCCTACAGGTCCAGCCCGATGTCCAGGGCCGTCACCGAGTGGGTCAGCGCCCCCACGGCGAGCGAGTCCACACCGGCGGCCGCGTAGTCGCCGGCCCTGTCCAGGGTCAGCCCGCCGGAGGACTCCAGCAGCACACCCGGCGCGATCTCGTCGCGCAGCCGCACCGCGGACACGGTGGTCGGCACGTCGAAGTTGTCGAGCAGGACCTGCTGCGGCGGCAGGTCCAGGCCCAGCACCTCACGCAGCTGCTCCAGGTCGTCGACCTCCACCTCGCACCACAGGGCGGTGTCCTCGGCACGTACCGCCCGGTAGGCGGCGACCACTCCCCCTCCGGCGACCACGTGGTTGTCCTTGACCATGGCCTGGTCGGAGAGGTTATAGCGGTGCGGTGTGCCACCACCGTGGACCACGGCGCGTTTCTGCAGCAGACGCAGCCCCGGCAGGGTCTTGCGCGAGTCACGTACGGCCACCCCGTCGCGGGCGGCGGCCACGGCGTCCACCCAGGCGGCGGTGTGGGTGGCCACCCCGGAGGCGTGGGAGAGCACGTTGAGCACGGAGCGCTCCAGCTGCAGGATCGCCCGGACCGGTCCCTCCAGCACGCCGACCACGTCACCGGGAGCCACGCGGGCACCGTTGGCCAGGGCGTCCTGCAGTTCCACGCGTCCGCCGAGCACGGGGTTGGACGCCCCGGCGTCCAGCACGGCGCGCACGGCGTCGGTGCCGGAGATCACGCCGGGGACACGGGCGATGAGGCGTGCGCTGCCCTGCAGGTCCTGCGGGACGGTGGCCAGGGTGGTGGCGTCACCGGCGGCGATGTCCTCCTGCAGTGCCGCCCACGCCAGGGAGGAGAACAGGGAGGGGTCGCCGTCGAGGGTGCCGAGGTCGGTCGTCGGTAGCAGTGCTCTCGCGTCGCTCATTCGCCTCCTCCCGGGGTGCCGACGGAGATCATCCGCTCCACGGCGAGGCGGGCCTGCGCGGCCACGTCCTCGTCCACGTCGACCTCGTCGGTGCCCAGGGCGAGGCAGCGCAGCAGGGCCGCGGGGGTGATCATCTTCATGTAGGGGCAGGAGGCACGTTCGTTGACGGGGGCGAAGTCCACGTCGGGGGCCACGCCCTTGAGCTGGTGGAGCATGCCGACCTCGGTGGCGACGAGGACCTTGCCGCGTCCGGCGGCCGCGGCGTCCTGCGCGCTGGTGAGCATCTCCCCGGTGGAGAGCATGTGCACCCTCCCCGGGTCGATCACGCCTTCGCCGGCGAGGTAGATCGCCGAGTTGGCGCAGCCGCACTCGGGGTGGATGAACAGGTCGGCGTCCGGGTTCTCCTCGGCGCGGCGGGCGAGTTCGGGCCCGGAGATGCCCGCGTGGACGTGGCACTCCCCGGCCCAGACGTGGATGTTGTCGCGCCCGGTCTGCCGGCGCACGTGCGCGCCGAGGAACTGGTCCGGGCCGAAGAGGATCTCGCGGTCCTCCGGCAACCCGGCGACCACGTCCACGGCGTTGGAGCTGGTGCAGCACACGTCGGTGAGGCCCTTCACTGCGGCGGTGGTGTTGATGTAGCTCACGACCAGGGCGTCGGGGTGCTCGGACCTCCACTCGGCGAGTTCCTCGACGCTCAGCGAGTCCGCCAGGGAGCAGCCGGCCTCGGCGTCGGGGATCAGCACGGTCTTGTCCGGGGAGAGGATCTTGGCGGTCTCGGCCATGAAGTGCACGCCGCAGAAGACGATCACCTCGGCGTCGGTCTGCGCGGCGATACGCGACAGCGCCAGGGAGTCTCCGGTGTAGTCGGCGATGTCCTGGATCTCGGGGAGTTCGTAGTTGTGGGCCAGGATCACCGCGTTGCGCTCCTGCTTGAGGCGGGTGATCTCGGCGACCCACGCGGCGTCCCCGGCGAGTCCCTCCCACCGCCCGATGTTGCCTTCAGGACCGGTGTGCCCCGGCGCCCGGAAGACCCGCTCCAACAGCGGACTCCCGAATTGTTCAACACTCGTCACAGTCATGTCCGGTGATGATATCCGAAACCGGCACACGCCGGGGGGTTTCGCGACGTATCCTCAACCCCGTGAGTACACCACGACCTGCGGTGCGCGAGGCCGTCGCGCACCTCGACGCCCCCTTCTCCGTCCTCGACCTGGACAGTGCGCTGGCCAACGCCGCGGACATGGTCCGGCGTGCCGCGGGCACCCCGATCCGGCTGGCCACGAAGTCGGTGCGTGTCCGCGGGCTCATCGAGCGCCTCCTCGCCCTCGACGGTGTGCAGGGACTGCTGTCCTACTCCCTTGGCGAGGCCATGTGGCTGGTGGACGAGGGGGTGTGCGACGACGTGCTCGTCGCCTACCCCAGCGCCGACCGGCAGCTGCTGCACCGGCTGATGTGCGGGGAGACCTACCTGCGGTCGGTCACGGTGATGGTCGACTCGGTGGAGCACCTCGACTTCATCGACGCCGTCGTCCCGCCGACCGAACGCGGCGTGCTGCGGGTGTGCATCGACGTCGACGCGTCCCTGTCCTTCGGTCCGGTGCACCTGGGTGCACGCCGCTCGCCGGTGCACACCGTGGAGCAGGCCCGCGCCCTGGCCGAGGCCGTCAGCGACCGCGACGGTTTCCGCCTGGTCGGCCTGATGGCCTACGAGGGGCAGATCGCCGGCACCACCGACACCTCCCCGCTGGTCACCGCGGTCAAGCGGGTCTCCGCCCGGGAACTGGCGGGACGCCGGGCCGCGATCGTGGAGGCCGTGCAGGCGGTGGACGGCGAGCTGGAGTTCGTCAACGGCGGCGGCACCGGCTCCATCGAGTCCACCACCGCCGAGGAGGTGGTCACCGAGATCGGTGCCGGCTCCGGGGTCGTGGGCCCGGGCCTGTTCGACCACTACTCCGCGTTCCGTCCGGTCTCGGCGCAGTGGTTCGTCCTGCCGGTGGCGCGCCGGCCCGCCCCCGACATCGTCACCGTCGCCGGCGGCGGGCGCATCGCGTCCGGCCCTCCCGGCGCCGACCGCGTCCCGGTCGTCGACTACCCCCGCGGCCTGCGCATGAGTGCCACGGAGGGCGCCGGGGAGGTGCAGACACCCCTGCGCGGCGACGTCGCCGCGGCGATGGACCTCGGCGACCACGTGTGGTTCCGGCACGCCAAGGCCGGCGAACAGGCCGAGTTCGCCGAGTCCGTACTGGTGGTCAGCGACGGCGACATCATCGACGAATGGCCCACCTACCGGGGCGAGGGACGGAGCTTCACATGAGATGGCGCAACTGGTCGGGCGCGCAGCACGCCACCCCGGCCGCATTCGAGCAGCCCACCACCGAGGACGGGGTCGTCGACCTGGTCCGTCGGGCGGCCCGCGGGGGCCTGCGGGTCAAGGCCGTGGGTGCGGGCCACTCCTTCACACCCGTGGCGGTGACCGACGGGATCCTCGTCAACCTCGACCACCTCTCCGGGCTCGTGTCGGTGGACCGCGACGCCATGGAGGTCACCTTCCTGGCCGGCACCCGCCTGCGCGACGTCCCGGCGTTGCTGCGCCCGCACGGCCTGGCGCTGGCCAACCAGGGCGACGTGGACCCGCAGTCCCTGGCCGGCGCGGTGAGCACCGGCACCCACGGCACCGGCATCGGCTTGACCGGTTTCGCCGGGATGGTCCGCGGACTGCGCACCGTCACCGCCGACGGCTCCGTGCACGACGTCGGCCCCGGCGACCCCCTCCACGACCTCGGCCGCGTCTCCCTCGGCGCCCTGGGGGTGACCACCCGCATCACCATGGCGGTCGTCGACTCCTTCGTGCTGTCCGCCGTGGAACGCGCCGAACCACTGGAGGAGCTCGTCGGCGACTTCCCCGCCCGCGCCGCCGCCGTCGACCACATGGAGTACTACTGGTTCCCCGGCACCGGGCGCGCGCACGTCAAGACCAACACCCGCCACAGCCTGCAGGACGCCGCGTCCGCCGACCTGCCCGGTCCCGTGCCGCGCTGGCGGGCGTTCGTCGACGACGAACTCGTCAGCAACGCCGCCTTCGCGGCGATGTGCTCACTGATGCACCACGTGCCGCGCACCACCGGGGCGATGAACCGTCTGGCGGCGGCGAGCCTCGCACAGCGCGAGTACTCCGACACCGCCCACGACGTCTTCGTCTCCCCGCGCCGGGTGCGCTTCAACGAGATGGAGTACGCCGTACCCCTGACCGATGCCGCGGAGGTCCTCGCCGAGGTCCACCGTGCCGTGGACGCCTCCCGGCTGCCCGTCGGATTCCCCCTGGAGGTGCGCTGCACCGCCGCCGACGACGTACCGCTGTCCACCGCGAACGGGCGGGAGTCCTGCTACGTCGCGGTGCACCGTTACCACCGCGACGACTACCGCGAACTCTTCGCCGTGGTCGAGCCGGTCCTCGTCGCCGCCGGCGGACGCCCGCACTGGGGCAAGCTGCACACCCTCGACCACGACGGCCTCGCCGCCGTGCACCCCGACCTGGCGGACGTCGCCGAGCTGCGCGCGCAGGTCGACCCGTCCGGCATGTTCCGCAACCCGATGGTCGACCGGGTCTTCGGGATCTAGACGAGTTTCCGCAGCCGGGTGCGCCGGGCGTTGATCAGCGTGTCGGTGACGAACACCAGCAGCGCCACCCAGATCACCGCGAACCCGACCCACCGGGCCGGTTCGATGTACTCGCCGACGACCAGCACCGCCCACAGCATCTGCATCACCGGGGTCAGGTACTGCAGCATCCCCAGACTGGTCAACGACAGTTCGTGGGCCGCACGGGCGAAACACAGCAACGGCAGCGCCGTGATCGCCCCGGCGGTGACCAGCAGCAGCGCATGGCCCACACCGTGCCCTCCCTGCACCATGGTGTTCTCCCCCTGGGACTGCAGCCACACCAGGTAGAGCACCCCCACCGGTGCCAGCACCGCGGTCTCCGCCGTCAACGACTGCAGCGGGGTCAACGGCACCCGCTTCTTCAGCAGCCCGTAGCCGGCGAAGGACAACGCCAGCCCCAGCGACACCACCGGCGGCGAACCCAAGGCCACGGTGAGGATCACCACCGCCACCGCGGCGATGCCCACGGACACCCACTGCAGCGTCCGCAGCCGCTCACGCAGCACCACCACGCCGAGCAGCACGCTGACCAGCGGGTTGATGAAGTACCCCAGGGCGGCGTCGGCGACGTGGTCGTTGTTGACCGCGTAGATGTACAGCCCCCAGTTGCCTGCGATGAGCACGGCGGCCGCGGTGATGCGCAGCCACAGACCCGCGGGGATCCGACGCACCCACCGGAAACCGGTGGTGCACGCCATGACCACCACGACGAAGGCCAGCGTCCACACGAAGCGGTGCGCCAGGATCTCCATCGGCACCGCCGGGCGCAGCAGCGGGAAGAACGCGGGGAAGAACCCCCACATCAGGTAGGCCAGGACACCCCAGATCACCGGGCCGCCGCCTGTTCCTGTGCCTGTTCGCGTTCCTCGGCCGTCACCGGGCGCAGCCCGAAACGCCCGTAGGACGCGTCGGGCGGCAACGCCTCCACCGCCAGGACGTCCTCACGGTCGTCCAGGGCCGCCAGGTCGTCCGGCGCGGCGTGCACGAGCACGCCGAGGACGTCGAGCGCCGGGTCGTCCTCCCCCACCCCCGCGTTCGCCGCGACCTGGTCACGGGCACCGGCGAAGACGTCCTCGCGACGGTGGCCGTCCGCCGGCTCGGCGATCTCCCACCGCGAGTTCGCGTACAGCAGGGTCGACACCCGCACGCCGGACATGCCGGAGAAGATCTCGGTGAGTTCCTGCGTCCCGGCCGGCTCGACCGGGGTCACCAGCGCCCAGCGGGCCTCGTCACCTGTGTCACCTGTGTCAGGCGTGTCCTGCAGCGTCGTCCCCGCCCGCGCGACGTACTCGTCCAGGGTCTCGCTGTTGTCGGGGCCCAGCATGTCGCCGTTGATGGCCTGGGGCTGGGACATACGGTCCGAACCTGCCAGGGCGATCACCGTGCCGGCCAGCGCCACCAGGCACAGCACCGACAACCACATCACCCACGCGGGACGACGCGTGTCCTCCCACTCACGCCGGCGCCGCACCTTGCGGTCCGGCGCGATCTGCCGCGAGGTACGCATCAGTTCACCTCCCGCAGTCGCTCCAACGCCACGTCCAGGTCCTCCGGGTAGGGCGACTCGATGTCCATCCACCGCCCGTTCGGGTGTGTGAACCCCAGGTGCACCGCGTGCAGCCACTGACGTTGCAGTCCGAGGAACTCGCTGAGTGCCGGGTCCGACCCGTACATCGGGTCCCCGCAACACGGGTGGTGCAGCGCCGAGAAGTGCACGCGGATCTGGTGGGTACGCCCGGTCTCCAGGTGCACCTCCAGCATCGTGGCCTGCCGGAACGCCTCTAGCGTGCGGTAGTGCGTCACGGCATGGCGACCGTCCTCACGCACCGCGAACTTCCACCCCGCACCGGGGTGCCGGGCGATCGGCGCGTCGATGGTGCCCACCGTCGGGTCCGGGTGGCCCTGCACCAGCGCGTGGTAGGTCTTCTCCACCGTCCGGTCGCGGAACGCCCGCTTGAGCACCGTGTAGGCGCGCTCGCTGGCGGCGACCAGCATCACGCCGGACGTCCCGACGTCGAGCCGGTGCACGATGCCCTTACGCTCCGGCGGACCCGAGGTGGAGATACGGAACCCCTCCGCCGCCAGACCCGAGGTCACCGTGGGCCCGTCCCAGCCGATGGTGGGGTGCGCGGCGACACCGACGGGCTTGTTCACGGCGATCACGTCGTCGTCGGAGTAGAGGATCTCCATGCCCTCGACGAGTTCGGCGGGCTCGTCGGCGAGGTCGCGTTCGGGCTCCGGCAGGGTGACGTCCAGCCACGCGCCGGCGACCAGCCGGTCGGACTTGCCCGCGGTCCTGCCGTCCTGCACCACGTCGCCGGCCTCGGCGAGTTCGGCGACGACGGTGCGCGACAACCCGAGCAACTTCGACAGCCCGGCGTCCACCCGCATCCCCGCCAGGCCGTCCGGCACCGGCATCAGCCGCGACTCCCTCGGGGCGTTCACGCTGCGCTCCCCTCGTTCTCTGCGTTCTCTGAGTTCTCCCTGCGCGCCTGCCGTGGCTCCACGACCAGCGCGTACACCAGGTACACCACCACGCCCACGCTGATCGCCGCGTCCGCCACGTTGAAGATGGCGAAGTTGCCGACGGACACGAAGTCCACCACGTGGCCGTGCAGCCCGCCGGGGGCGCGGAAGATCCGGTCGATGAGGTTGCCGGCCGCCCCGCCGCCGATCAACGCCACCGCAGCCACGGACCACGGGTTGCGCACCCGGAAGGCCAGCACCACGCAGATGGCCACGGCGACCATCTGGATCACGGAGAACACCACGGTGGCGTTCTCCCCCATGGAGAACGCGGCCCCGGAGTTGCGGATCAGGTACAGCCGGGCGACGTCGCCGACCACCGGGTACGCCGTGGCGGGTTCGAGGTTCTCCACGACGAGCCACTTGCTGAGCTGGTCGACGGCCACGATGCCGGCCAGTGGGAGGAGCGCCCAGGGTCGGACGTTGAAAACAGTCACGGCCATGATCCTATCGCGTCGCGGCATGTCCCCGCCCGCGACCCTCTGTTGCCCGGCCGCCAGTTGGTACGCTGACCCACGTGCGCACCCAACGACTCCTGCCGACCCTGTTGACCACCGTGACGACCACCCTGCTGGCGGGATCGGTCCTCACCGCATGCTCCTCCGACGACGCCGCGTCGCCCGAGGAGCCGGTGGACGCCCCGGTGTCCGGGGTCTCCGTCACCGTCGACGACACCGGTGACGCCCCGCGCGAGCCCCTGGTGTGGTTCAGCGACGACACGGAGACCGAGACCGTCTACAAGGCGACCCAGGGGTGGGGGCAGAGCATCGAGGGTGGTGACTCCGACGAGACCAGCGAGGACGACCTGCCGTACGAGGACGTCACCATGGAGGTCCCGGTCACCGTGTCCACCGCCACCGACGGTGACGAGCTGGAGGCCGAGGTCGTCGCCGGGAGCCCGTCGGGCGACAACACCGACGGCAACGAGGACCTCTCCACCGCCGAGGGGTTCACGATGAACCAGAACTACAACCAGGACGGACGCGTCACCACGCGCGGCTTCACCGCGCCCGAGGGCGCCTCGGACGCGGCGCGGTCGAACGTGGAGCGCTCCTTCACCCAGATGACGGACGTGCCGGTGGTATTCCCCGCCGACGACCTGGGCACCGGTGCCCGCTGGACGGTCACCGGCCAGGTCGACGACCCGAACCTGGGGATCTCCATGCGCCAGGGGGTGACCTACACCCTGGTGTCGCGGGAGGGCTCACGCATCGAGCTCGACGTCGACGTGGAGCGCACACCCTCGGTGCAGCAGATGTCGGGCTCCGACCTGAAGGTGGTGGGCTCCGACAGTGAGTCCACCGGCAACATCACGGTGGATCTGCGACGTCCCGTGCCGGTCTCCGGCGTGATCGAGACGTCGACGAGCGTGACCTACGGTGAGACGGACTCGCCGGTCACCGTGGTGCAGACCTCGCGGACGAGGTCCAGCTGGGAGCCGGCCTAGGCGGCGGGCTCGGCGGCGGGATCCTCCGCCGGGGCGTCCTGCTCGGCGGCGGGGTCGGGGGCCTCCTCGAGGAAGGGGGCGCAGCTGTCGGGGACCTGGTCGGGGGCGACGTTGCTGACCAGCGTGCAGGCCCATTCCTGGGACAGCTTCCACTGGCCGTTGTCGTTGACGAACTTCACGCCGTCCATCCGCACCGGCTCGGCGTCCGGCTGGATGAGGTTCATGGTCGCCATGACCTCCTGCGGGGTGTTGCCGGGGAGGATCGGGTCAACGACCTCGAAGGTTGCGCCGGACTCCTGCTGTGACTGCATCATCACGTCGAAGAGGTCCACGGCCTCCTCACCGTTCTCCACGGTGTCGGCCTTCTCCTCCGCCGGGACACCCGGGTCCACGGCGCGGGCGAGGATGTCGCCGAGCTCCTGCGCGTCGGGCAGCGGGGTGGTTTCGGTGGTCTGGGCCGCGGTGGTGTCCGACGAGCCGTCGTCGGAGTCGTCCGAGGAACAGGCGGTGACCGACAGGCCGGCGGTGAGGGCGATGACGGCGGCGAGTGCGCGGGGTCGCTTCAGGGGGTTCAGAGTGGACGTGATGCTCACTGTGACGACGCTCCTTCGAGTCGTGGATGTACGGCGAATGAAGCGAGTCTACCGCCGATGGGACGGTAGCCTTGTAATCCGTGACCGACCAGACCACCCTCGCCCCCACCGTGCTAGCCACCGGCGGCACCATCGCCTGCGCGCGCGACGACCGCGGTGACCTCGTCCCCACCAGGACCATCGCCGACCTCCTGGCCGACGCAACGGACTCCGCCGCCGTCGCTGCCGCCGTGCGAGACGCCCGTGACGTCCTGCACCTCGACTCCTCCACGATGGGCCTCGCCGACCTCGACGTCCTGCTCACCCACATCCACGGGGCGCGCCGCAGCGGGCCGGTCGTGGTCACCCACGGCACCGACTCGATGGAGGAGACCGCCATGGCCGTCGACCGGCTCATCGGCGGGCCGGTGGTGCTCACCGGCGCGCAACGTCCCGCCGACGACCCGGCGCCGGACGGCCCGGGCAACCTGCGCGACGCGATCGAGGCGGCGCGCCGCGTCCTGCATCCCGCCGTGGTGCTCGGCGGGCGGACCTCGCCCGCCTACGGTGTGCGCAAAGTGCACACCACCGCCGACGCCGCCTTCGACACCCCGGCCGGCATCACCCGCCCCACCCGTCCGGCCGACCCGTCCGCTCCCCCGGCCCCGCTGGCCGGGCTGCGCGTGGACATCGTGTCCGCCTGCCAGGGCGCCGACCCCGCCGCGATCGACGCCGCGGTGTCCGCCGGGGCGCACGGCGTGGTCGTGCAGGCCTTCGGGTCCGGCAACATCGGGGTGCTCGCCGACGGTGCCCACCGGGCCGTCGAGGCCGGCGTCCCCGTCGTCGTCGCCAGCCGTGTGGCGTCCGGCGGGGTGCAGCTGGTCTACGGCGGCGCCGGCGGAGGACGCTCCCTCGCCCGTGCCGGGGTGCGCTCCGGCGGAGAACTCACCGCCGCGCAGGCGCGCATGGAACTGCTGTGCGAACTGGCCGTCCGCCGTGCCGGCTGACTAACGGAGACTGTCCAGCGGGTCCGCCGCACTGAGCTCCGGGTCGTCGACGGCGAAGGTGCGCGCCCTGCCCGGCCCGGTGGAGCGGGTCTCGAAACGCACGCTCACCACCCCCGCGCCCGTGCCCTGCACCCAACCGTGGCCGAACTCGGGGTGGTGCACGTCCGCAGAGGGACGCCAGGAGGTGACGGTGGCCTCAGGTTCCGGCTCGGGTTCGGGCGCCGGCTCGGTCTCTGTCTCGGTCTCCGGTTCCACGGCGACCATGCCGGGCTCCGGGAAAAGCACGGCCTGGCGTTCCTCCGTCAGCCCGGACAGGCTCACCCCCACCAGCCGCACCGCGCCGGACACCTCGGGCCGCGGGACCACCGAGCGGGCCGCGGCGAGGATCTCGTCGAGGTCGTCGGTCGGGGTGACCAGCGTGGTCGAGCGCGTGTGGGCCTTGAAGTCTGCGGTCCGGGTCTTCACCGTCACCGTACGGGCCGCCCGACCGTCCCCGAGCAGTCGACGACGCGCCGCGGTGGCCGCCAGCACCAGCACCGGGTCGACCTCCACCGTGGTCACCGCGTCGACCTCCAGGGTGCGCTCCGCGGACACCTGCTTCGACCGCGCCCGCGGTGCCACCGGGCGGGTGTCCGCACCACGGGCGTAGCCGAGGACCTGCAGACCCACCGAGCCGAGCAGGCCCTTGACGTCCACGTCGTCCATCGCGGTGAATGCGCCGATGGTGGTGACGCCGACGTCGGCCAGCTTGCCCTGGGCCACCGGGCCGATACCCCACAACTCCCCGACCGGACGGGGGCCGAAGACCTCCCCGCGACGATCGGCACCCACCACCGTCACCCCGTGCGGCTTGGCGAGGTCGGAGGCCATCTTCGCGTCCAGCTTCGTGGTGGCCACACCGATCGAGCAGGGCAGGCCGATCTCGGCGTCGACACGCTCCTGCAGAACGCGGGCCCACCGTTCGACCTCCGCGGCGTCCAGCCCGACCAGCGACTCCGGCTCCACGAACCCCTCGTCCACGCTGAGCTGCTCGACGGTGTCCTCCTCGCGCCCGAGGAGCTCGAAGACCTGGGCGGAGACGGTGGAGTACACGCTGAAGCGCGGGGACACGACCACGGCCTTGCCGCGGCACAGGCGCACGGCCTGCTGCATCGGCATGGCCGACCGGGCCCCGTACACCCGCGACTCATAGGACGCACCGGCCACGACGCCCCGGCCGGAGGCACCGCCGACGAGGACGGGGCGTCCGGCGAGCGTCGGACGGGTCAACTGCTCCACGGAGGCGAAGAACGCGTCCATGTCGAGGTGGACCACCCATCGCTGCGTGGAGTTCATGTCCCCGAGTCTAGTTCCGGGGACCGCCAGCACCGTCAAAAAGGCACCTCCTGAGCCGCGACGCGGGCAGCCTCGACGACCTCGCCGATCCGACGAAGCCTGGCCTCGTTGTGCGCCGCCAGGGTTCGGACCTTGCGGTGCAGACGAGTGTCGAAGTCCAGGACCGCCTCGGCCAACGGGCCGGTCGGGGTGGTCACGTACACGTGGCCGTCCTCCACGCTGGTCCACCAGTCCGAGCCGTCCGGGTTCAGGGTCACGTCGTAGAGTCCGCGGGTCTTGAGGCTGTGGCACCCCGGACACAGCGAGTGCATCGCCCAGGACGCGGTCTTTCCCCCGTCCTCCTCGTCACCGGTCCAGCGGCTCACGTGGTCGATCTGCGACTCCGCGGCGGGCCGGTCGCACCCGGGGAACCGGCACGTGCCGTCCCGCCCGGCGTCCGTGGCGCGCTGGTGGGCCGAGGGCGTGTAGCCGGAGACCTCGCTGTGCCCGGCGACGCACAGCTCGGTGACCCGCTCCATCCAGCGGTCCGTGGCGACCTCGTGCAACCACGTGCTCTCCAGGTGCATCGTGCCGCTGTCCAGGTTGCGGTAGCAGTTCAACGTCACCGACACGTCCCCCGCCCGACCGTGCACCAGGTCGATGAAGGCCTGGGCGCGGGTGCAGTCGCGGGCCGCGGCGACGGCGTCGATGATGCGGATGGCGCCGATGCCCTCGTCGGTGGGCACGGTGACGTGGAAGACCGTCGCCGCGTCCGCACGGGTGTCGACCGAGAAGTCGAGCTGGCACTGCGGCGGCGGAACCTCACCGTGGCCCTCCGGGTCGAGTGGTCGCGCCGAGGGCTGGATCTCCGCGACGACCTCCTGGACGAGACGGCGCAGGGTGACCACCCCGGGTACCGCCTGCCGCGGAACCGTCGGGGTGAGCACACCCATCACGGAACGCTCGACCTCCTCGAGGTGCCCGTCGTCCACGGCGGCGACGGAATCCGCGAGCGCGCGCAGGTGGTCGAAGGAGAACGCGCCGTTCTTCAGCAGCAGGCCGACCCCGTGCATCCTGGTCAGCATCGTCCCGATGTCGCAGTATGCAAGGGCCTTACCCTTCGACACCCCCAACCCCACTGACAGCTTCCGGACGTGGCGGGAGACCTCCATACCCGGCGACGGTGCCGCCTCACGGGCGATGTCGAGCTCCAGGACGTTGATGTCGCGCTTGGCGTTGAACATCACCTCCTGCGCGCTGACCGCCCAGCAGGGTTCGTCGAGGTTCTCCTCCACGTACTCGACGTCGCAGTCGAAGCACAGCTCCTCGTAATCACGTTCGATGACGCTCAGTCCCGTACCGTCCTGCACCATGTCTTTCCCCTCAGATTCATGGAACCGCTCTCGAGAGCAAACACATTATCGATGGTGTGTTCGAGTGTCAAGGTCTCGGGGCGGAGACGTCGAAAACCCCGGACGGCGAACCGTCCGGGGCAGGTCGACGACGCGGCGGGACTACACCTTCGCCACCTCGGCGGTGACCCCGTCGCCCACGTCGTGACTCAGCGTCTCGTCGACGACCACGGTCACGGAGGTCGCGAGCACCTCGCCGGCGATCGCGTCGGCGTGCCGGTCGGCCCACTCCCGCTTGTCCGCCGGCACCGACAGCGTCAGCGTGATCCGGTCGGAGACGTCGAAGCCGGACGCCTTGCGTGCGTCCTGCACACCACGGACGCGGTCAGCGGCCCAGCCCTCGGCCTCCAGCTCGGGGGTGACGGCGGTGTCCAGGACGACCAGGCCGTCGCCGCCCGGGATCTCCGTGGTGTTGTCCGGGTCGACCGCCACCAGCTTGCGGCTGAACTCACCGTCGACCAGCTCGATGCCGTCGGCGGTGACCGTGCCGTCCTCGGCGACCGTGTAGTTGCCGGTCTTCACGGCCTTGATCACGGTCTGGACGTTCTTGCCCAGGCGCGGGCCGGCCACACGTGCGTTGACGACGACCTCGAAACGACCCACGGAAGACACATCGTCGGTCAAGGAGATCTCCTTGACGTTGACCTCGTCGCGGATGATCGACGAGAAGTCCGCCAACGCAGCGGACTCCGGCAGGGCCACGGTCAGCCCCGGCAGGGGCAGGCGGTTGCGCAGCTTGTGCGACTTGCGCAACGACGACGCCGCCGAGCAGACCCCGCGCACGGCGTCCATCGAGGCCACCAGGTCCGCGTCCGCCGGCAGTTCGTCCGCCGACGGCCAGTCGGTCAGGTGCACCGACCGCTCACCGGTCAGACCCCGCCAGATGACCTCCGTGGTCATCGGCAGCAGCGGGGCGGCGATCCGGCACAGCGTCTCCAACACGGTGTAGAGCGTGTTGAAGGCCTCCGGGTGGCCGTCCTCGCCGGAGTCGCCGGCCCAGAACCGGTCACGCGAACGACGCACGTACCAGTTGGTCAGCGCATCGCAGAACTGACGGATCTCGTCGGTCGCCGCAGCGATGTCGGTGGCGTCCAGCGAACCGGTGACCGCCTCGACCGTGTCGTGCAGCTTGGCCAGGATGTAGCGGTCCAGGACGTTCGACGAGGAGGTGTCGTACTGCGCCGGGTTGTGCGCGTACAGCCGCAGGAACGAGTAGGCGTTCCACATCGGCAGCATCGCCTGACGAACACCCTCACGGATACCCTGCTCGGTGACGATCAGGTTGCCGCCGCGCAGGATCGGCGAGCTCATCAGGAACCAGCGCATCGCGTCCGAACCGTCACGGTCGAACACCTCGTTGACGTCCGGGTAGTTGCCCTTCGACTTGGACATCTTCAGTCCGTCGTCGCCGAGCACGATGCCGTGCGAGACGACCTTCGTGAACGCCGGACGGTCGAACAGCGCCGTCGAGAGCACGTGCAGCAGGTAGAACCAGCCACGGGTCTGGCCGATGTACTCCACGATGAAGTCCGCCGGCGAGTGGGAGTCGAACCACTCCTTGTTCTCGAACGGGTAGTGCACCTGCGCGAACGGCATCGACCCGGAGTCGAACCACACGTCCAGCACGTCCGGCACGCGGCGCATCGTGGAGCGGCCCGTCGGGTCGTCGGGGTTCGGGCGGGTCAGCTCGTCGATGTACGGGCGGTGCAGCGACTCGGGACGCACCCCGAAGTCCGCCTCCAGCTCGTCCAGGGAGCCGTAGACGTCGGTGCGCGGGTAGGCGTCGTCGTCGGACACCCACACCGGGATCGGTGAGCCCCAGTAGCGCGAGCGCGAGATGTTCCAGTCCCGCGCGCCCTCCAGCCACTTGCCGAACTGCCCGTCGCGGATGTGCTCCGGGATCCACTCGATCTGCTCGTGGTTGAGCTCCACCATCCGGTCACGGAAGGACGACACGGACACGAACCAGCTCGGCAGCGCCATGTAAATCAGCGGCTCACCGGAGCGCCAGGAGTGCGGGTAGGAGTGCTCGATGGTCTGGTGGCGCACCACCCGGCCGGCGGCCTTGAGGTCCTTGATGATGTCCTTGTTGGCGTCGAAGACCAGCTGGCCCTCGTAGTCCGGCACCAGCGAGGTGAACTTGCCGTCCATGTCCACCGGGACCACCGTGTCGATGCCCTCGGCGTTGCAGGTCAGCATGTCGTCCTCACCGAAGGCCGGCGCCTGGTGGACCACACCGGTACCGTCCTCGGTGGTGACGTAGTCCGCCGCCAGGATCCGGAAGGCACGCTTCTCCCCCAGCTCCGCACGGTCGGCGAAGTAGCCGAAGACCGGCTCGTAGGTCAGCCCCACCAGCTGCGCGCCGGTGAACTCCGCGACGACCTCGGAGTCCTCGCCGAGCTCCGCGGCGTAGGCACCCGCCAGGTCCTTCGCAAGCAGGACGCTGCGTCCGGCGATCGCGTCCGCGCCGTCCTGCGCGGCGGTGACCAGCACGTAGGACACCGACGGGTTGACCGCCAGCGCGAGGTTCGACGGCAGCGTCCACGGGGTCGTCGTCCAGGCCAGGGCGGACGCCTCGGCGAGCGCCGGGTTGGCGGCCAGCGTCTCCACCGCGGCGGTGCCCGGCTGCGCACCGGTGACCGGGAAGGTCACCGTGAGCGTGGGGTCCTGACGCATCTTGTAGGAGTCGTCCAGGCGGGTCTCCTGGTTCGACAGCGGGGTGTGCTCGGCCCACGAGTACGGCAGCACCCGGAAGCCCTGGTAGATCAGGCCCTTGTCGTAGAGGTCCTTGAACGCCCAGATCACCGACTCCATGTAGGTGATGTCCATGGTCTTGTAGCCGTTGTCGAAGTCCACCCACCGGGCCTGCCGGGTGACGTAGTCCTTCCACTCGTCGGCGTAGCGCAGCACCGACGTCGCGCAGTACTCGTTGAACTTCGCCAGGCCCATCTTCTGGATGTCGCCCTTGTCGGTGATGCCGAGCTGCTTCTCCGCCTCCAGCTCCGCCGGAAGGCCGTGGGTGTCCCAGCCGAACACCCGCGGCACGCGGTAGCCGCGCATCGTCTTGTAGCGCGGGACGATGTCCTTGACGTAGCCGGTCAGCAGGTGACCGTAGTGCGGCAGACCGTTGGCGAACGGGGGGCCGTCGTAGAAGATGTACTCGGGGGCGCCCTCACGGTTGTCGAGGGACGCCTGGAAGGTGTCGTCCCGACCCCAGTAGTCCAGGACGTTCTCCTCCATCGTGGGGAAGGAACTGGTGCCGTCCGACATGTCGGTGTGCGGGTACGCTCCGCCTGCGGGGGTGCTCATCGCGGACTCCTCGTAAGTTGGTGTGCTTCTCACGGTCCGCGGGGACGAGAGCCCGGCACAACGACCGGACCACGCGGTACCACCCCGCTTGGGCTCCCCGACGACACCGCCGGACCGGGGAATCCCACTTGTTCCTACGGCTGTGACGTGCCGCGACCACGTCCGGCTCTACTCGGCGCAACCGGGGTGGTTGAACGCCTTTCTTCCGGATCGCTCCCCGGTGATGGCCGGATCAGTGCGAATGAAAGGCCCCGCACGGCGGTGCGGGGCCGGTCATCAATGAAGTATACGTGTCACTGTCTGCGGCGGAGAATCAGGTCCACCACGAAGACGGCCAGGCCGACGACGGCGACCCCGATGCAGACCCACGCCCAGAACGTGGATCCCACGTACAGGGCCACCAGCAGAGCCAGGAACCCCAGGAGGGACATCAGCAGGGACAGTGCGAGCATCTCGGTTGCCGTCCGTCCTCGTCCGTCGTCGTCAGACCCGGGAAGGGCCTTACTTCTCGCCGAAGTCGATGTTGGAGTTCGGGGCCGCGGTGCTGCGGCTGTTGAGCTCCTCCAGCTGCGACTCGAGGAAGGTCTTCAGGCGGGTACGGTACTCCCGCTCGTAGGTACGAAGCTCCTCGATGCGGCTCTCCAGCGCGGACTGCTGCTTCTTCACCGTGGTCATGATCTCGGTGTGCTTGCGCTCCGCGTCCTTCTGCAGCGCGTCGGCCTTCTCCTGCGCCGCGCGGACCTGCGCCTCGGACTGTGCCGTGGCGTCCGAGATCAGGGTCTCGGACTTCTGCGTCGCGTCGGCGACGAGGGTGTCAGCCTTCTGCTGCGCCTCGGCCACCGACTTGCGGGCCTGCTGGTCGGCGTCGGCCAGCTGCTTCTCGGAACGCTTCTGCGCGTCGGAGAGCTGCGAGCTCGCCTTCGTGTTGGCGTCCTCGAGGGTGCGGTTGGCCTCGTTGCGGGCGTCGTCCAGCATGCCCTGCGACTCGGTCTTGGCGTCGCCGGTGAGACGGTCCGCCATCTCCTGGGCCATGCTCAGCACGCGGGCGGCCTGCATGTGGGTGTCCGCGTTGGCGGTACCGGCGGCCGTGGCGGTGTCCGCCGGGGCCTGGGCCTGGGCGGCGGCCGGAGCCTGGTTGGACTGTGCGGAACTGGCGGACTGGGCAGCCTGGGCCTGCGCCGACTCGGCGCGCTTGTCGGCGGCGGCGGCCTTGTCCTCGGCGGCGTTCGCGCGCTTCTCGGCGGCGGCCGTGGCGTCCTGCGCCTTGGCGAGCTCGGCCTCGAGCTCGGACACCCGGGCACGGGCCTCGTCCAGCTCGGCGCTCAGCGCCGAGTCGTCCGACGAACCGGTAGCGGCGGCGGCGACCGGTGCCGCGGCACCGGAGCCGGCCTGGCCGCGCAGGTCGTCGTTCTCGTCCTGCAGCTCGGCCAGCGTGTCTTCGACGAGATCGAGGAACTGGTCAACCTCGTCCTCGTTGTAGCCACGCTTGCCGATCGGCGGCTTGCTGAATGCCACGTTATGAACGTCAGCGGGAGTCAACGGCATCGGTAGTTCCCTTCACAGTCGATGTGTTCCGCCAAGCCTAGTGGGGCCGGACGGTGAGTCGGTCACGATCTTATCAGCGACCACGGTCATGAGGCTTCAGGTTCAACCTCATGTGTAGTCTTTCAGGTCAGTTATACAGCAGGCGTTTTCCCACCTGCAAGAACGCCCCACCCCGCGTCACACACTGTTGGCGATACCCAGCAGCACGGAGGTGAGGATCGAGATGCCGAAGAACAGCACCAGAACCGACACGTCCAGGGCGACCCCGCCCAGACGCAGCGGCGGGATGATGCGACGCAACGGCTTGACCAGGAAGTCGGTCAACACGAAGATCGGCTCGGCGATCAGCGCGAAACGCCGCGACGGCCTCCACTGCCGTGAGAAGGACCGGATCATCTCGATGATCACCCTCGCCAGGAGGATGAACCAGTACAGCCGGAGGAGCAGGGCGATGAAATAGAGAGTGGCAGCCACGGTGTTCTACTGGTCCTCCACCAGCTGGTCGAGCTGGCTCTGGTCTAGGGTCACGGAAGCGGGGATCAGCGCGAAGTTGCGGATACCGCCGAGCTTCTTCAGCGTACCGTCGAGCCCCTTCGCGAGACCAACGGAGAAGTCCAGGACGCGGCTCGCCTCCGACTTCTCCATCGCAGAGAGGTTGAGGACCACGATGTCCCCCGCCTTGAACTCCGTGGCCAGTTCCCCGGCCTGCTGGAAGGAGCTCAGTGCGAGACGCACGACCTGCGGCTCACGCGACTGCGCCGGCGACACCGGGGCCACAGGGGCCACCGGGGTCTCCGCGCGCCGCGGCGTGCGCGGGGCGCGGTAGTCGTAGTCGGAGCGCTCGGACCGCGCAGGACGCTCGGCGCGCTCGGCACGCTCCGTGCGGTCGGGACGCTCGTAGTCGCGGTCCCGGTCACGGTCGTCCTCGCGGTCCTGGTAGCGACCGGAGGAACGGTAGCCGCCGCGGTCCTCCTCGAACTCGTCGCGGTAGTAGGGGTCATCGAAGCTGTCAACGTCACCGAAGCCGAAGAAATCCTTGACCTTCCCGGTGATTCCGTCTGCCATGGTCTGTCTCGCTTTCTCTGGGATGTGTCGTGCGGGGATCGTCTACTGTCGAAATTACCGGGAAGTCCGGTCAGGCGTCGGGAATCCAGATCACGGAGGCTTGGCGGCCCGTGCGCCCCTCCCTCCGGTAGGAGAAGAAGTTCTCCTCGGAGACGGTGCTGCGCGGGTCGGCGTCGACCGAGCGGACACCCTCACCGAGCAGTTGACGGGTGATCCCCGCGCGGATGTCCAGACCCGGGGTTCCGCGTGATGTCGTCGTGCGTGACCCCGGCAGACGCCCCTCGACGTCGGCGGCCATCTCCTCGGGCACCTCGTAGTCCACACCGGCGGCCGCGGCACCGAGCAGGGCGTGGATGCGCGCCGGCACAGCGCCGAGCTCCACCATGCGCCGCAGCGTCGCGGGCACCACGCCGTTGCGCGCGCCCATGCGTCCGGCGTGCACGGCGGCGACCACCCCAGCCTCCTCGTCGGACAGCAGCACCGGCACGCAGTCCGCGGTCAGCACGACCAGGGCCACACCGGGCTCGGCGGTCACCAGGGCGTCGGTGAACTCCACCGGCGCGCCGTCCAGTTCGTCGAGCATCTCCGCGGTGACCACGGTGACGTTCGGCGAGTGGATCTGCTCCATGTACACCATGCGGGACTCGGGCACACCGATCAGCCCGGCGAGCCGGGCACGGTTCGCCGCGACGGACGCCTCGTCGTCGCCGACATGGCCGGCGAGGTTGAAGGAGTCGAAGTCTCCCGTGGACGCACCGCCGTGTCGGTCGGTGACGACCTTGCGGACGCTACGTTCCACCGGCTCAGAGGAAGGTCGGGACATCGAGATCGTCGTCTCCGTCATCGCGGCTGTCACGGTTGTCGCGACGGTCGCCGTTCGAGGTGAACAGGCCCGAGGAGTTCGCCGGCTCGGAGGAACCGGGCACACCCGAACGGGTACGGCGGGTGAAGCTCGTCGACTCCTCCTGCTGACGCTGGGCGGCGGGCGCCTCCTCACCGTTGAAGATCCCCGGCTGGGACTGCTCGGCGGCGGGCTGCTGGGCACGCTGTGCCGGCTGGGACTGCTGTGCCGACTGTGCCTGCTGGTTGTTGGAGGTCTCCGGCGCGCGGTGCTGACCGCGGCGCGGCTGGGCGACCACGTTCGGCGAGTCGTCGAAACCGGTGGCGATGACGGTCACGCGGACCTCGTCGCCGAGCTGGTCGTCGATGATCGTGCCGAAGATGATGTTGGCGTCCTCGTCGGCGAGGTCCTGGACGATCGTGGCCGCCTCGTTGACCTCGAACAGCCCCAGGTCGGAACCACCGGCGAAGGACAGCAGCACACCCTTGGCGCCCTGCATCGTGGTCTCCAGCAGCGGCGAGTTGATCGCCAGCTCGGTGGCCTTGCGGGCACGGTCGTCCCCACGGGAGCTGCCGATGCCCATCAGGGCGGAACCGGCGTCCGTCATCACGGAGCGCACGTCGGCGAAGTCGACGTTGATCACGCCGGGCGTGGTGATCAGGCGGGTGATGCCCTCGACACCGGAGTGCAGGACCTCGTCGGCCTTGCGGAAGGCGTCCATGAGCTGGAGGTCCGCGTCGCCCATCTTGAGCAGGCTGTCGTTCGGGATCACGATGAGCGTGTCGCAGACGTCGCGCAGGGCCTCGATGCCCTCGAGAGCCTGCTTGGAACGACGCTGCCCCTCGAAGGTGAACGGGCGGGTGACCACACCGACGGTCAGCGCGCCCTTCTTCTTGGCGATGTTGGCGACGACCGGGGCGGCGCCGGTACCGGTGCCGCCACCCTCACCACAGGTCACGAAGACCATGTCGGAGCCCTCGATGACCTCCTCGATCTGCTCCTTGTGGTCCTCGGCGGACTTGCGTCCGACCTCGGGGTTGGCGCCGGCGCCGAGCCCGCGGGTCTCGGCCTGGCCGATGTCGAGCTTGGTGTCCGCGTCGGTGAGCAGGAGTGCCTGCGCGTCGGTGTTGATCGCGACGAACTCCACACCCTGCAGGTTCGCGTCGATCATCCTGTTCACGGCGTTGACACCACCGCCACCGACACCGACGACGGTGATCTTGGCGAGGTGGTTGTCGTAGAGGGTCATGGTGTGCGCTCTCTTTCCCGATGTTTCGGCCAGTGTCTGCCCGTGTGCTGTCGCTGCTAACTCTGCGACCAATTGTGTGTGACACGGCGGTGATTTCCGCGCACATTTTTCGTGCGTGTCGTATCCCTCAATGTGGGGTTGAGGGTTCTCACTCCCGGACGGAGGGCATCGCCGGGTTGGAGACGTTCCACCGGTCGCCCTCGCGGGTGAGGACCACCCGGGTGGCCTCGGCCTTCTCCTCGGCACGGTCCGCCGACCCCCAATAGACCTCACGGCCCTCCGGGAAGCGCAGGGTGAGTTCCTCGGCGGAGGACGCCTCCAGTTCCTCGACCTGGTCGCGCAGCTCCGCCGGCAGGGCGGCGAGCGCCTCGCCGGCGGCGGTGAGCGCGTCGGAGTCGTCGGCGGACGCCCGTACCGGCACGGCCCCCTCCGGGCTCTCGCCGCGCAGGAAGACCCGGCCGCGCTCGTTGATCACCAGCGGACCGTCACCGTCACCTTCGACGACACCGACGGCCTCGAACTCGGTCACCTGCACCCGCACCGAGGACGGCCAGTCGCGCGACACGGTCACCTTCTCCACCCACGGCAGGGCCGACACCGAGCGCGCCGCCTCGTCCGTGTCGGCGAAGAGCAGGTTCTGCCCCTCCACCGACGCGGCCGCGGAGATCACGTCCTCCGGCGCCAGCCGCTGCGTGCCCTCGACCTCGATGGAGCGCACCTGCAACAACGGACTGAGGACGAGCACCACCGCCAGGACGACGACCAGGACGAGCCCGCCCAGGACGACGGCCAGACGGCGGCGACGCCGCGGGTCACGCCGGTTGCTGCGGTTGCGGCGGTTGCGACGGTTGTTGCCTGCCATCGGCGATCAGGCCTCGCCCAGGGCGCGGAGGATCTCGTCGGCGAGCATCGTGACGGTGCCCGCCCCCACGGTCAGCACCACGTCCCCGTCGGTCGCCAGGCCGGCGACCAGGGCCGGGGCGTCGGCGAAGTGCGGTTCGTAGTGCACCTCGGCGGACCCGTCGATCCGGTCGGTGATGATCCTGCTGTCGAGACCCTCCACCGGCTCCTCACGGGCGCCGAAGATGTCGAGGACCACCGCCACGTCCGCCAGGGACAACGCCTCGGCGAACTCGTCGGCGAAGGCCAGCGTCCGGGAGTACAGGTGCGGCTGGAAGACCGCCACGACACGACCGGCACCACCGGTCTGCTCCTGGCGTGCCACGACCTTCTCCCGTGCCGCGGTGACCACCGCGCGCACCTCGGTCGGGTGGTGGGCGTAGTCGTCGTACACCTCCACCCCGCCGACGGCGCCGTGGTACTCGAACCGGCGACGCACCCCGTCGAAGGAGGCGACACCGGCGGCCATCCCCTCGGCCGAGGCGCCGACGAGCACACCGGCGAGCAGGGAGGCCACGCCGTTGAACAGCATGTGCAGCCCCGGCGTACGCACGGTCACGGAGACTTCAGCGACATCAGCGGAATCACCACCGAGCCGGACCTGCGCCTGCGTGCCGCCGTCGGGCAGCGTCGAGGTCGACAGGATCTCCGCGCCGACGGGGACCGAGGGGTGCGCGGCCACGGCGTCGGACGTGCCGTAACCCAGCACGCGCACCCCCTCGGCCACCTCGACGCGTCCGGCGACGACCTGCTCGCCGAGGTGGGCGCTGCCCTCGTCGTCGAGGCAGACGACCAGGGCACCGCCGGCGACGACGCGTCCGGCGAACTTGCCGAACACGTCCCGGTAGGCCTCTTCGGTCCCGAAGAAGTCGAGGTGGTCGGGCTCCACGTTGGTCACCACGGCGACCTCGGGCGAGTAGGACAGGAAGGAGCCGTCGGACTCGTCGGCCTCGGCGACGAAGACGTCCCCGGTCCCGTGGTGGGCGTTGGTGCCCGCCCGGTTGAGCTGACCGCCGATGGCGAACGACGGGTCCATGCCCGCGTGCTGCAGGGCCACGACGGCCATCGAGGTGGTCGAGGTCTTGCCGTGCGTGCCGGCCATGAGCACCGCCCGGCGGTCCTCCATGAGCAGGGCCAGCACGTCGGAACGACGCAGCAGCGGCACGCCGGCCTCGCGGGCGGCGACGAGTTCCGGGTTGTCCTGCGGGATCGCCGCGAAGGACGTGACGACCGCGTCCGGCAGGACGCCGTCGCCGGCCAGCGTGAGGTTCTCCGCCCGGTGGCCCACGGCCACCTCGGCGCCGGCGGCACGCAGGGCCAGGACGACCCGGGACTCCTTCATGTCCGACCCGCTGACCTGCACGCCACGGTCCAGCAGGATCCTGGCGATGCCGGACATGCCGGCACCACCGATGCCGACCATGTGCACGCGGTGGAGGTCACCGAGGTTGTACTTGTCGCTCACTTCTTCTCCCCTGCCTCACTGATCACGATCTGGGCGATGCGGTCCGCCGCGTCGCGGTGCCCGGCGGCCGCGGCGGCATCGCCGGCGGCCTGCAACCGGGTGCGGTCACGCAGCAGCGGGACGACCTCGCGCGCCACGCGTCCGGCGTCCAGCTCGGCGTCCGGCACGATCACCCCGCCACCGGCGGCGACGACGGGGCGGGCGTTGAGCTCCTGCTCACCGTTGCCGTGCGGCAGCGGCACGTACACCGCGGGCAGACCGCAGGCGGAGATCTCCGCCACGGTCATCGCGCCCGAGCGGCACAGCACCATGTCCGCCGCCGCGAGGGCGAGGTCCATGCGGTCGATGTAGGGCACGGCGACGTACGACGCGCCACCGTGCGCAGCCACGTCCGGCGCGTCGTTCTTCCGGCCGTAGGCGTGCAGGACGTCGATCCCGGCGTCGGCGAAGGTGCCGGACGCCGCGGCGACGGCGGAGTTGATCGACGCCGCCCCCTGGCTGCCTCCGGTGACGAGCAGGACGGGACGCTCGGGGTCCAGCCCGAAGAACTCGCGGGCCTGCGCGCGCAACGCCGCGCGGTCCAGCGACAGCAGGGACTCACGCACCGGGATGCCGACGACCTCGGCCTCCCCCGACTTGCCGCCGAGACCGGAGTCCCCGGAGGCCGCCAACGCACGGGCGCCGAGACGCACGCCGAGCTTGTTGGACATGCCGGCACGCGCATTGGCCTCGTGCACCACCACGGGCAGACGCAGCGACTTCGCCGCCAGGTACGCCGGGGCGGACACGTAGCCGCCGAAACCGACGACGACGTCCGCACCCACCTCGCGCAGCGTGCGACGGGTCTGCCGCAACGCCCCGACGAGCCGGAACGGCAGGGTGAACAGGTCCTTGTTCACCTTCCTCGGCACCGGCACCGCCGGTATGAGCTCCAGGTCGAAACCGCGGTCCGGGACCAGGGTCGTCTCCAGCCCGCGGGTGGTGCCCAGGGCGGTGACCCGGGCGTCCGGACGGGCGCGCCGGACGGCGTCGCCCACGGCGAGTGCGGGTTCGATGTGCCCGGCCGTCCCGCCGCCCGCGAGGACGACGGACAACGGACGGGAAGAGGGGGACACGGCTCAACGCCTCCTGCGGTTGTACTGCTGACTTGTGTGGTTGGTGCTTCTGGAACTTCGGGTGCTCCGGGAACTCCGGGGCTCCGGGAGGGGTTCCCGCTCGCCACGGTAGCGCGGCTCGCCGGCTGCTCCGGACGGTTCACCGGGCGGCGGTCGACGCCGACGCGTCACCGGTTCACCGTACCGCTTCGGCTGCTCCCGGACACGCTCCCGACGCTCCTGGCCCGGACGGTACGGTTCGGGCTCCGGGAGGAACAGGATCCGGTCGATCAGCGGCCTGCCCTCGTGCTGCATCGACGACACCGTCGCCGGTTCGTGCCGGGCGATGTTGGCCAGCAGGCCCAGTGAGGCCAGGGTCACCACCGCCGAGGAACCGCCGGCGGAGATCAACGGCAGCTGCACACCGGTCATCGGGAACAGACCGACCACGTACCCCATGTTGTAGAACGCCTGGACGGTGATACCCATCGTCAGCGCCGCGGCCAGCAGCCGCAGGAAGGGGTCGGTCTGGGCCGTGGCGGTACGGATGCCGAACCAGGCCAGCACACCGAAGAGGATGACGACCAGGCCTGCGCCGAGCAGGCCGAGCTCCTCACCGAGGATGGCGAAGACGAAGTCGTTCGCCGCCTCGGGAAGGTAGAGCCACTTGGCCCGCGACTGGCCCAGCCCCTGGCCGAGCAACCCTCCGTCGGAGAGCGACAGGATGCCCTGCCTGGACTGGAACGTCGCGCCACGGGAGGTGGCGTCGTTGAAGCTCAGGGTGAAGGTCTCGGTCCAGGAACTGAACCGGGCGCTGCGGAAGGCGTGCTGGAGGCTGAAGATCACGCCGAGCACCGCCGCCACCGCCAGCACGGACAGCAGTGCCACGGTGCTCACGCCGGCGAAGAACAGCATCGCGGCGACCACGGCTGCCAACGAGAGCATCATGCCCAGGTCGTCCTGCAGCAGCACCAGGCCCAGGATCACCGCCGCCACCACGAAGAAGGGGTTCAGCACGAAGCGGGCGGAGTTGCTCACCCGCGAGCGGGCGGCGACCACGGCCGCGCCCCAGACCGCCAGGGAGAACTTCGCCACCTCGGAGGGCTGGATGCCCACACCGGCGAAACGGATCCACGAGTTCGAGCCGACCTCGGTACCGCCGACACCGATGCCGGGGATCAGCACCAGGATCAGCAGCACCACGGAGATCCCGAGGAAGACCACCGACAGGTTGCGCACCGTGGACGGGGTGATCCGCAGGAAGAACCACATGCCGACCAGACCCGCGGCGACGACCACGGCCTGCTTCATGAACTCGCCGAAGACGCCGGTGTCGCTGTCGATGGAGGTGACCATCGAGGAGGAGAGCACCATCGTGAGCCCGATGAGCACGAGGATGGCGGTCACGCTCATGATGACCTTGTAGTTGAACTGCGGGGTCGCCAGGACGCGGCGACCGCGCTCCCGGATGCCCTGCCACGGCGACTCCGTGCGGGTGGGCTGGTCCTTCACGCTCATGGCTCGCCGTCCTTCCGTGCCGCCGCGGCGAAGAGGTCACCGCGGTGGGACATCCCGTCGTACATGTCCAGCGACGCCGCCGCCGGCGCCAGGACGACGGACACCGCAGAGTGGCAGGACGCCGCGAGGTCGCGTGCGGCGTCGACCGCCTCGCTCATCGCCGCGACCGGGTCGGTCTCGTCGACCACCCGCACCGGCACGTCCGGGGCGGCGAGCGCCAGGGCGTCGGCGAGGACCGCGCGGTCCACGCCGAGCAGCACCACGCCGCGCAGGCCCGGGGCCACCTCGGCGACCATCTCGTCGACGGCGGCACCCTTGAGCTGACCACCGGCGACCCAGACGACGTCCGTCAGCCCGCGCAGTGCGGCGGTGGCGGCGTGCGGGTTCGTGGCCTTGGAGTTGTCGATCCAGCGCGCGCCCTCGGTCTCGGCGACGACCTGGCCACGGTGGGCCTGCACCCGGAAGTCCGCCAGCGCCGCGGCCACCGCGGAGGTGGACACCCCGATGCTGCGGGACAGGGCCGCGGCCGCGGCGGCGTCGGCCACCCCGGCGGGCCCGGGAGGCGAGATGCCCTCGGTGTCCGCCAGGTCGGTGAGCGTACCCGTGGAGGTGTCGAGTTCGACGAGCCGGCCGTCGCGCACGCCGGTGACCGTCGAGGCGGGGTCGGCGACTTCGGCGGGGTCCCCGGTGGTGAACGCGCGGCGCTCCCCCGTGACACCGGAGCCGCCCGAAGCACCGGCGACCACGCGGGCGTCGTCGGCGGCGACCACGGCGACGTCACCGGTCAAGGCACGCATCTTGTCCGCGGCGTAGTTGTCGAAGGAGCCGTGCCAGTCGAGGTGGTCCTCAGCGAGGTTGAGCACGCACCCGGCGTCCGGTGCGAAGTCCGGCGCCCAGTGGAGCTGGAAGCTGGAGACCTCCGCGGCCAGCACGTCCACCCGCGGTTCGGCGAGCAGCGCCTCACCGGGGGGCGTGCCGATGTTGCCGACGGCGAGCGAGCTGCGTCCGTCGGCGCGCAGGATCGCGTCCAGCATGGCCGTGGTCGTGGTCTTTCCGTTCGTCCCGGTGACCGCCAGCCAGGTCCTCGGCGCGCCGAACAGTCCGGCACGGTCGGCCAGCCAGGCCGCCTCGACGTCGCCGATGACGGGCACGCCGGCCTCTCCCGCCGCCACGGCGACGGGTCCGTCCGGACGCCACCCCGGCGAGGTGATGACGAGGGCGAACGCCCCGTCGGAAAGCAGTTGGACAGCGTCGACGACGGTGACGGCGCGGGCACCGGTCTCCTCGGCGAGTCGGCCGCCGGCGGCGACGTTGTCGTCGGCGATCGTGACCGCACGGTCGGGCGCACCGAGGCGCCCGAGGCACCCGAGCATGCGGGCGACACCGGCACCGGCCACGCCGGCACCGGCCACGAGGACGTCCCCGTTACGTATCGCCTCGACGGTCTGGTTCACCATGTGTGATCGCTCTCCTGTCCTGAATGCATCTTACAGTGGCGAGTTGCTCAACCACTCCGAGTAGAACACCGCCACACCGACGACGGCGAACAACGCCGACAGCAGCCAGAAGCGCACGGTGACCGTGGTCTCCGCCCACCCCCCGGCCTCGAAGTGGTGGTGGAAGGGTGCCATGCGGAACACACGGCGACCCGTGGACTTGAAGGACACCACCTGGATGACCACGCTGGCGGCCTCCATCACGAACAGCAGGCCGACGATGATCATCAGGAGTTCGGTACGCGAGGCGATCGACAGCCCGGCGACCAGGCCACCGAGGGCCAGCGAACCGGTGTCACCCATGAAGATCTTCGCCGGTGCGGCGTTCCACCACAGGAAGCCCACGCAGCCACCGAGGCCGGCGGCCGCGAGCATCGACAGGTCCAGCGGGTCACGCACCGCGTAGCAGCCGGCCTCGGCGGCGCCGGAGCAGGAGTTGCGGAACTGCCAGAAGGTGATGACCACGTAGGCCGACAGCACCATCGCGGTCACGCCCGAGGCCAGTCCGTCCAGCCCGTCGGTGAGGTTCACCGCGTTCGACCACGCCGAGATGACGAGGTAGATGAAGATCAGGAACAGGATCGTGCCCACGACAGCACCGCCCACGGCGAGGTCGAGGGTGTTGATGTCGCGGGTGAACGACAGCTTCGTCGACGCCGGCTTGAGACCGTCGGCGTTGGGGAACTGCAGTACCAGGAAACCGAAGATCAGGGCGGTGACCAGCTGGCCGGCGAGCTTGGCCTTGGCGTTCAGCCCGAGGTTCCGGCCCTTGATGACCTTGATGTAGTCGTCGGCGAAGCCGAGCCCGCCGAGTGCCAGGGTCAGTCCCAGCACCAGCCAGCCGGAGACACCGGGGCCGGTGCCGTTGGTCAGCAGACCCACGAGCACGGCGGCGAGGTAGCCGACGGTGATGCCGGCGAGGATGGCGATACCGCCCATGGTGGGCGTACCGCGCTTACGCAGGTGGGACTTCAGCCCCTCCTCGCGGATCTCCTGGCCGATGCCCTCGGCGGAGAACCGCCGGATCAGGACCGGGGTCAGGAAGATCGAGACGAAGAACGCCGCGAGTGCGGCGACGATGATCTGTGTCATGGCTGCGGTTACCTGCTCTCTTCTTCACCGACGAAAAGGCCTTCGGCGACACTCCACAGGCCGTCGGCGTAGGACGCCTTGACCAGGACCACGTCGTTGGCACCGACGTTGAGGTCCAGGAAGTTCACCGCGGCGTCGGCGTTCTCGACCTGGCGCACGGAGACCCCGTGGGCCTCCGCGGACTCGGCCAACGCGTTCTGGTTGACACCGTTGCCGACGACGACGGCATTGCCGATGCGGCGCTGTGCCAGCACCTCTCCGAGCAGGGCGTGCTCCTCGCGGGCCCCGTCGCCGAGTTCACCCATCTGTCCGAGGACGGCCCAGCTCTGCGCGTCGGGACGTCCCGTGGCGGTGTAGGCCAGGGCGTCGACGCCGGCGCGCATGGAGTCCGGGTTGGCGTTGTAGGTGTCGTTGATCACCGTGACGCCGTCGGCGCGGGTGCGCACGTCCATCCGGTTCTCGCTGGCGGCGACGTGGCTGTTCAGCGCGCCGGCGACGGTGGCGGCGTCCAGGCCGCTCTCCATCCCGACCGCGGCGGCGGCCAGCGCGTTGGACACCTGGTGGGCGCCGAAGACGCCCAGGGTGACCTGCACGGGCTCGCCGTGCGGGTGGTGCATCGTGAACGAAGCACGTGCCACCTCGTCGAGGGTGATGTCGGAGGCGCTGTAGTCCGCCTCGTTGCCGTGCATGGAGAACCGGACGATGCGGGCGTCGGTGCGCGAGCGCATCGCCGAGACGAAGTCGTCGTCGGCGTTGAGCACGGCCAGGCCGCCGTCCGCCGCCGAGGGCAGCGACTCGACGAGCTCACCCTTGGCGCGGGCGATCGCCTCACGCGAGCCGAACTCGCCGAGGTGGGCGGTGCCGACGTTGAGCACGACACCGACCCGCGGCGGGGCGATACGCGCCAGGTGGGCGATGTGCCCCTGGCCGCGTGCGGACATCTCGGCCACGAGGAAACGGGTGTCTCGTCCCGCCTTGAGGGCGGTGTAGGGGTGCCCGATCTCGTTGTTGAAGCTCCCCGGGGGCGCCACGGTCTCACCGCCACGGGTGAGCACGGCGCCGAGCAGGTCCTTCGTGGAGGTCTTGCCGGCCGAACCGGTCACGCCGACCACGGTGAGGCCTTCCTCGGCGACGAGGGTGTCGGTGTTGTAGCGGGCCAGACGCCCGACGGCGGTGAGCACGCGCTCCCCGACCCCGTCCGGGTCGCTGTCCAGGTAGGCGGCGTTGCGCTGGGCGGAGTCCGCCCCCTCACCGGCGCTCTCGTCGGTGCAGAGCAACGACGGGGCGCCGACGGGGCGTCCGACCATGACCAGTGCCGCACCGTCGCGCAGGGCACCGGGGACGAAGTCGTGGCCGTCGACGCGCTGGCCCGGCAGCGCCATGAAGACGCTGCCCGGGGTGATCCGACGGGAGTCGAACTCGACAGGCCCCGTCACGACGGTCTCCGCGGTGGCGCCGTCGACGAGCTGCCCTCCGGTGACCTCGGCGATGGTGCCGCTTGTCATCTCTATCATCGTGTCGGTTCCTGTCCGTCCTGTCTATCCCTGAGTGCTTGTGCAACTACTGCCACGTCATCGAACTCGAGGACGGTGTCCCCGACGATCTGCCCGGTCTCGTGGCCCTTCCCGGCAACAATGACGATATCGCCCCGACGGGCCCAGGCGACCGAGGCCCTGATCGCGTCGGCCCTGTCACCGATCTCACGGAGGTCCACACCCGTGTTTCCGCCACGGGCCGCGAGCTCCCCGCGGGCCCCGGCGAGGACCTCGGAACGGATCGTCGCCGGGTCCTCGTCGCGTGGATTGTCGTCCGTGACGACGACCAGGTCGGCGACCTTCGCCGCCTCGGAGCCCATCAGCGGACGCTTCTCGTGGTCACGGTTGCCACCGGCGCCGAGCACCACGCCGACCCGCCCACCGTGGCCGGCCCGCTCGATCTGGTCGGCGAGGGTGGACAGGGCCGCGGCGACGGCACCCGGCTTGTGGGCGTAGTCCACCAGGACGAGGAAGTCATCGGGGTAACGCGAACCGTCTGCCTCCACCGTCACCGACTGCATGCGGCCCGGGACGCGGACGTCGCCGAGCTTCGCGGCGACGGTCTCCTCCGTCTCCCCTGTGCCGCCGGCGGCCGCCACGCAGGCCAGCGCCACCGTCGCATTGGCGACGTTGAAGGTGCCGGGCAGGGAGACGGGGAAGGTCACGTCCTGACCAGCGTGAACGGCGGTGACGTGCTGCAGACCGTCGGTACCGACCTCCACCGAGGACACCGACCAGGTCGCGGCGTCCTGCCCGTGGGCGCCGGTGGTCGACACCGTGACCGGCGAGGTGCCGCTCGCCGAGAGCGTGCCGGCGAGGCTGCGGCCCCACTCGTCGTCCACGCAGACCACCGCCGCCGGCAGCCCGGCGCCGGGATCCTGCGGGGTGGTGAACAGCAGGGACTTCGCCTCGAAGTAGTCCTGCATCGTGGGGTGGAAGTCCAGGTGGTCGCGGCTGAGGTTGGTGAAGGCGGCGACGTCGAAGTCGACACCGCGCACCCGTCCCATCACCAGCGCGTGCGAGGACACCTCCATGACGACGTGCGTCACGCCCTCGTCGCGCATCCGGGCGAACAACGCCTGCAGCGTCGGTGCCTCCGGGGTGGTCAGCGAGGTGGGCACCGCGGTGCCGTTGATCCGGGTACCGGTGGTGCCGATGAGGCCCACGCTGTGGTCGTCGAGCAGCATGCGCTCGACCATGTACGAGGTCGTGGTCTTGCCGCTGGTTCCGGTCACCCCGATCACGGTCATCGACCGGGAGGGGTGGCCGTTGATCTCCGCCGACACCGGGCCGAGCCACGCACGGCAGTCGTCGACCACCAGCACGTCGGTGGTCACGCCGTCGGCGCGCAGCACCTCCAGGCCGGCCTCGTCGGTGAGCACGCTCGCGCCTGCGGACTGGTCCGCGTAGGACGCACCGTGCGCCCGGGTGCCGGGCACGGCCATGAACATGCCGCCGGACGGCACCGAGCGCGCGTCGATCGCCGCGCCCGCGACGACGGTACCGGCGGCAGCACTGGAGTCACCAGGGTCACCGCTCTCGCCGAGCGCCACCAGGCGCCCTCCTGTCAGTTCCGCGAGTGCGGACAGGGTGGGTGGTTTCACGCTCACTGCGCCTCCAACGTCAGTCGAGGTGCGGCCTCCGGGGAGAGCGGCACATTGTAATGGTCGAGCAACCAGGACGTGATGTCCCGGAACAACGGGGCGGCGGACTGTCCGCCACTGCCGTCGGTGCCCCGCTCAGGGTCGTCGAGCATGATCGCCACGACGAAGCGGGGGTCGTCCGCCGGCGCGATGCCGGCGTAGGTGATCCAGTAGTCCGAGTTCGAGTAGGCCCTCGTCTCCGGGTCGATCTGCTGGGCGGTACCGGTCTTTCCGCTGGTCTGGTAGCCCTCGATGCCCGCGGTGGGAGCGGTGCCCTGCTGGACGCCGCTGGGGTCGGACTGGTTGACCGCGCGGAACATGTCCACCACGCTGCGTGCCGTCTCCGGGGAGACAACCTCCACCGACTCCGGCTCGTCCTGCGGGATCTCGTTGCCGGAGGCGTCCGTGGCGGACTTGATGATGCTGGGAGTCACCCGCACACCGTCGTTCGCCATGGTCTGGTAGATGCTGGCCATCTGGAGCAGGCTCATCGACATGCCCTGGCCGATCGGCAGGTTGGCGAACGTGCCGCCCGACCACTGGGAGAGGTCGGGGACGTACCCGCTGGTCTCACTCGGCAGGCCCAGGTCGGTGGCCTGGCCGATGCCGAACTTCTGCACGTAGTCCCAGAAACTCTCCTCGCCCACCCGGTCGGCCAGCATCAGCGTGCCGACGTTGGAGGACTTACCGAAGATACCCGTGGTCGTGTACGGCACCACGCCGTGGTCCCAGGCGTCCTTCACCGTGACACCGGACATGTCGATACTGCCCGGTACCTGCAGGACCTCGTCCGGGGTGGTCTTGCCGTCCTCGATCGCCGCCGCGGCGGTGATCACCTTGGCCACCGAACCGGGCTCGTAGGCGTCCTGCACCACACGGTTACCGAAGACCTTGCCGTCCTCCAGCTGCTCGTCGATGTTGCCCTGCGGGTTGATGGTGTCGGACGTGGCCATCGAGACGACCTCGCCACTGGCCGAGTCGAGCACCACCGCCGAGGCGGAGTCCGCCCCGGACTTGTCCTTGGCCTGCTGCACGAGCTGCTGGATGTAGGTCTGCGCCTCCAGGTCGAGGGTGAGCTCGTAGGCGTCCCCGTCGACGGCCGGGTGACGGTCACGGGTGGACCCCGGGATCGCCAGACCGTTGGCGCCGACGTCCACGGTGCGCGAGCCGTTCGTGCCCTGCAGGCGGGAGTCCTGGGCGAGCTCCAGGCCGAACTGGCCCTCGTTGTCGCGGCTAATCTTGCCGACGACGTTCTGGCCCACCGCACCGTTCGGGTACTGACGGATGTCCTGGCGCTCCACGGTGATCTCCGGGTACTCCGCGCTGACCTTCTCCGCGACGTCCGGGTCGACGTCGCGCACCAGCACCTCGTAGGTGGAGTCGGAGTTGAGCTTGTCGAGGATCTCGTCGGACTTCACCTCCGAGGCGGTGGAGGCCTCGTCAGACTCCGACTCCCCGGACTGGGCGTCCGACTCCTCCAGCAGACCGGGCAGACCGTCGGCGATCTCCTTGATGCGTTCCTCGGGCTCCGACACCCCCTCCGGGTCGAGGTCGTGGCGGTCCTGCATGAAGGACTCCAGCAGGTGCGGGTTCACCGACAGTGAGCGTGCCTCCATGGTGTAGGCCAGCCGCTGTCCGTTGCGGTCCACGATGTCTCCACGGTGGGCGGGTTCGGTGATCACCGCGGTGCGCTGCTCACTGGCCATCGCCGAGAGTTCCGGCCCCTTGATCAACTGGACCCACACGAGCCGCAGCAGCAGGGCGAGCACCAGGATGACGACGATGATGAGCACCACGGCGCCGCGGCGTCCGAAGCTGCCGACACCGATGTCGAGGGTCCGCCAGGAGTTGCCGGGCACACCCCCCTGGGCCGGACGGGACTGGCGTTGCGGGGGTCGCTGACCTCGGTTGTCGCGCCCGGCGTGCCTACTCCGGTCCCTGTCCTGGGCCAATGTGACCTCTCCCTTCCGCGAAGCTCAACACAAGATCGTCTCGACCGGGCCCCTGACGACCCGCAGCGAATGCATGCCGTCCATTGTCGTGCCACGGACACCACACCCGGGGCATTGGACTCCGGGCGTGTCTTTGAAGTGTCTCAGTAGGGAAGCTCTCCGGTCGAGGCCGCACCGTTGTTCTGATCGGCGGGAGCCCCGTCGTCATTACCGTTGTTGCCGGTGTTGCCGTCGTTCCTGTCCTCCAGCGCCTGCGGGGCGAGCCCCGGGACCTGGTCGGTGGCGTCGGGGTCACTGGTGGGACGCTGGGCGGTGACCTCACCGTTGATGTCGGTGATCGGCAGCGTGGAGCCGGAGTCCGCCGCGCGCAGCTCGTTGACCTCGTCACCGTCGACGTTCAGCACGCCGGCCTGCGCCGGGGCGACCATACCCAGGCGGGATGCCTCGGCGGCGATGCGCTGGGTCGAGGAGGCGTCCTCGACGTCGCGGTGGAGCGACTCGAGCTCATTGGACAGCGACGTGCTCTGCTCCTGGGCCTCGGACAGCTGGAAGGACTGCTCGGTGGTCTTGCCGGACAGGTACATGGCGAACGCCACACCGGCGACGAAGATCAACAGCAGGACGACCCACGTCCGGACGACGGAACGTTCCTTCGCCGTGGGCACCGACACGCGCCGACCGCGGACGGAGACCTGCTGGCGCGAGCCGCGGCGGCGCACCGGACTGCTGTGCGTCTGCCGGCGGTCGAGGCTGCTCGGGCCCGAACCCGACCGACCGGTGCGGACGGCGCCGTGGGCGCCCGAAGTGCCGTGGTCGTCGCGTCCGGTCGAACCGGAGTGCTCGCGGGTGCGCTGACGGGCTGCGGTGGCGGTGCTCATCTGGTTCCTCGCTGTGCGTCTCGGTGGGTGTTCTGGGAGTTCTGGATGCGGGTGACGGCCCTGACACGGACCGGCGCGGCCCTCGGGTTCTGCTCGATCTCGACCTCGGAGGCCTTCTCTGAACCACGTGTGACCAGTTCGAAGTCGGGGGCGAACTCCGGGAGCGCCACCGGCAGGCCCGGCGGCGTGTGATCCACCGTCAGGTCGGCGAGCGCCTTCTTGACGATGCGGTCCTCCAGGGACTGGTAGCTCATGAAGACCGCCACGCCCCCGACGTGCAGTCGCGCCGTCGCCTCGGGGATGACCGCCGCGAGGGAGTCGAGCTCGGCGTTGACCTCGATCCGCAACGCCTGGAAGGTGCGCTTCGCCGGGTGCCCACCGGTACGTCGCGACGCCGCCGGGATCGTTCGGTAGAGAAGCTCGACCAGGCGGGCCGAGGTGGTGAACGGCTCGACCTCACGCTCGCGCAGCACCGCCGAGGCGATCTTGCCGGCGAAGCGCTCGTCCCCGTAGGTCTTGAGGATCCGGGCCAGGTCGCCGTGGGCGTAGGTGTTGAGGATGTCCGCGGCGGTGACGGGCAGGTCCGGGTCCATGCGCATGTCCAGCGGCGCGTCCTGCGAGTAGGCGAACCCGCGGCCGGCCTGGTCGAGCTGCATCGACGACACACCCAGGTCGAAGAGGTAGCCCGAGACCCCGACCTCACGGGCGGTGGCGGGGATCCTCCCCTGCTCCACCAGGGTGTCGATCGCGTCACCGAGCCCGTCGAACCGGGTGCGGTAGGCGACGAACCGCTCGCCGAACCGGGCGAGGCGCTGCTCCGCCTGGGCGATGGCGGCCGGGTCGCGGTCGAGTCCGACGACGACGGCCTGCGGGAATCGTTCGAGGAAGACTTCGGTGTGGCCACCCGCGCCCAGGGTTCCGTCGACGATGACGGGGGTCTCGGGCGCCTGCCCGGAGTCCGTGCCCGTGCCGACGCCCTTGCCGACCAGGTCGACCATGCGGTCGCGCATGACCGGGACGTGCCCGTGCTCGCCAGAGACGCGTGGCTGCTTCTCGTCGTCGGCGACGGTCATCGGGGTGGTCCTTTCTTCAGGGGCGCTCGTCCGGTCCTGTTGTCTTCACGTGGTCATCGCAACGCCGCCGGGACTGTACACGGGGCCTCACCTGCACGGGCCAGGTTTGATGTCGGGGAAGTACATCAAAGTCAAGGTCGTCCGCGCAGATGAGGGCCGGCACACAGTCCCACCGGCGTCGCGGGGCATACGGCGGAGGGCGGGCGGTAGCTCAGATGATCCCGGCGAGGGAGTCGTCGTCACCGTCGGCGAAGTCCGACTCGTGTTCCGCCAGGTAGGCGTCCCACGCTTCGGCATCCCAGATCTCGATGAAGTCGACGGAGCCGATGACCACGCAGTCCTTGTTGAGTCCCGCGTAGTCCCGGTGCCCCGCAGAGAGGGTGATCCTGCCCTGCTTGTCGAGCTCCTGCTCGTCGGCGCTGGCCGCCAGGTTCCTGACGTAGGCCCTCGCCTGCGGATTCGACCGGGAGGCTGCGGCGGCTTTCGACGCGCGCACCTGAAACTCCGCCTTCGTGTGCACGGCCAGGCTGTGATCCTGACCGTTGACGACGACGAGGCCGTCCGACAGCTGCTCACGAAACTTGGCGGGAAGGGTCAGCCGACCCTTGTCGTCAAGCTTCGGGGTGAAGGTGCCGAAGAACATGTCGGCTCCCTCCCCCGGCCATCCCGGGCATCTGAAATGTTGTTGCCGTATGCGATCTCTGTGAAGTTGTCCCGGGGACCATTGTGCCCCAGTGCGCCCCACAGTACCCCACTTCCAACCACACTGACTAGCCCATCAGTCACACAAGACCACAGAAGTTGCATCTCATGCCGGAGACCTGAAGATAGCCTCGACACTGCAGGCGCGTGAACTGCAGATATAAGAACAGGTGCATGGTGGGGGAAGGTGGGGGAAGTTTTCGTAGAACTCACTGGGAGCGCCCGCAGGCCCGTGTCGCCGGAGCGCAGACAGGGCAGAACGAGGGACTTTAGGCACGCCAGAGCCCTGCCGAGGCGCATCGGGGTCGACACCCACCGGGCCGGGTGGAGCAAAGTGGGGAAAGCGTGGTGACACACGACAACAGCGGGCGGGTCCGATCAATGATCGGACCCGCCCGCTGGCGGTGTGTGCGGCAGGTTGCTGGTCTCCCCTGACCGGCGGCCTACTGCGGCTGCCTACTCGAAGCGCTTACGGAAGCTGTCCTCCATACGGTCGGCGACCCCGCCGCCGGAGGACCCGGAGCCCTGCTTGCCGGAGGAGGGGTTGGCCTTCACCTTGCCGTTACCCGACCCGGACGGCCCGCGGAAGGCCAGCAGCCCGCCGCCGAACATCACGAGGAACCCGACAACACTGAGGCCCACGAACCACAGGCTGTTCTGCGAGAGAGCGATACCGGCGATCAGCAGACAGACGCCGAGGAGGAAAACCCCCACAGAGCGGATCCCGATATTGAAGCCACCGCCGACGGAGGTGTCCCCGGCTGCCTGCCGGGCGAGGTTGGGGTCGTCGGCAATCAGCGCCTGCTCGATCTCCTGCAGCATGCGCCGTTCCTGTTCCGAAAGTGCCACGATCGTCCTCCCCTGAGGTGTCGGGTGTAGATGTTGACGGTTGTTCTGTCTCTACCGTGTTAACGCACAAGGAGTGAGAAAAGTTCCGCCTCGATGTCCACCAGCCTACCCCAGGGTGAACACAGACCTGTCACGCTACCTCGGGGAGGTATCCGACCATGCCCCGGACGGCGTCGAGGAACTCGCAGGCATCGTGGTAGACCTCGGCCACGGTGTGCTCCCCGAGGTCCGGGACCAGGCCCATCTCCACCTGCGCGACCAGCCGGGCGTGCGGGGCGAAACGGTCGCACCACCGCTCCATCTCCTCGTCACCCGCCAAGGCACGGACCTTCTCCCAGGCACTGCCCGGGGGCAGCCGGCGGCGCTTCTTCCGGGCGAACTGGATGACCGCCCCCGCCGCACGGAGTGCAGCCCGGTAGGCCCACGTGAGCCGCTCCTCCCGGACCAGGTCGGTCCTGCTGAGCTCCAGCAGACGTTCCGCCTCGATGACGAACGTCTCGGGCAGGACCGCCCCACCCCGGCGCGACCGCGCCATCCTCGCGACATTGTCGCCTGCTCCCTGAACCATGACCGCCTCCTTACGTCCCGTTCCACGTTGCGATGATGCACCTGAAACTACGGGGCACCCCGGACACGAAACTGGCGACCGGAACTATACTCGAACAGATGTTCTAGTTTCGGGGAATCCGCCGTCCCTCCTCCCCTGGTTTGCCACAATGGTGGGGTGAACGACGACCTCCGTATCAGTGTGTGCCCCCTGTCCGCCCAGGACTACGTGCGGAGGATCGACCAGCTCGTCGACATCCACCTGCGGGCCATGGACTACCCTCCGGAGACCTTCAGCCAGCGCCGTCAGCTCTGGATCGCCAACGCCCGGAAACCCGGGTTCCGCTGCGTCGTCGCGCTGACCCATCCGGCACACTCCACCCCGGACCCCGGCAGCTCGCGGCACCGCGCGGTGGGCGTGGCGTACGGATTCCCCGGCGACCTGCACAGCTGGTGGTACCGGGAGGTCCACCGTGGGCTACGGACTGCCGGCAGCACGCCCGATGAGGCGGACGACCTGCTCAGCGACTACGACGAGATCTCCGAGGTCCACGTCCACCCCGACTACCAGGGGCACGGCACCGGCCGGGCGATGTTGGACGCCCTGCTCCCCCATCTCCACAGCCCCGTCGCGTTGCTCTCCACCCCGGAGGTTCCCGACGAGTCCAACGCGGCCTGGTCGCTCTACCGGGCGGCAGGTTTCGGGGACCTGCTGCGTGACTTCCGTTTCGGCTCAGACCCCCGCCCCTTCGGCATCCTCACCCTCCCCAGGCGCTGACGCCCCCGACGGCACCCCGTCAGCGGACCATGTCCTGCCCGAGCTCCGGGCCCCAGGCCGGTGCCATGCCCAGGTTGTGCAGCACCTCCTGGGTGGCGCGCACGTTGTTCATCGTCATGAAGTGGAGGTCGGGCGCGCCCTCGGCGATGAGCCGCTCCGCCATCCTCGAGGTCACGTCGATGCCGGCCTCACGGATGGCCGCGGCATTCTTCACCTCGTCACCGGCGGCCGCCCTGGTCAGCTCATCCTCCAGCAAGGCCGGCAGCGACGCCCCCGCCAGCTCCATCTGCCGGCGCACGGAGCGCAACGACGTGATCGGCATCAGACCCGGGATGATCGGCTTGGCCCCGTGCACCGGGTCCGCCGCCGCCAGCCGGTCCCGCAGACGCAGGTAGTGGTCGACGTCGAAGAACATCTGGGTGATCGAGTAGCTCGCACCCGCCTGCAGCTTCTGCAGCGTGTAGCGGGTGTCGTTCTCCAGGCTCCCGGCACGGTAGTGCCCCTCCGGGAAGGACGCGATGCCGATGTCGAAGTCGGAGCACTCCGGCATCGACCGCACGAGCTCGATCAGTTCGTGGGCGAAGTTCAGCCCACCGTCGACCGGCGACCAGTCACCCGTGGGGTCACCCGGCGGGTCGCCGCGCAACGCCAGCAGGTTCGTCAGGCCCAGGGAGGCGAACTCGCGGAGGATGTCGCGGAGCTCCTCCTCACGGTGGTCCACGAGGGTGAGGTGCAGCAGCGTCGTCAACGGCTTGACCGACAGGCGGGATGCGACGCGCTCGGTTCGTTCCCGGCTCGAACCGCCGGCACCGTAGGTGACGGACACGAAGCTGGCGCCGAGGTCGTGGAAGGCCTCCGCGGCGGACCAGAGGCGTTGCTCCGCGTCGTCGTTGCGCGGGGGCATGAACTCCACCGAGAAGGGCACACGTCCGGGCGTACCCCACTTGAGGGTGTCTGCGACGGCGACCTGCAGGCTCGCCGGGGCGGGGCGGTGAGTTTCGCGGTGAATTTCGTTGACCATAGCGCCCCATCCTAGAAGACCACCCGGCGTCTCGGGCAGGTCGAGGTCCGCTTTCCGCGCACCGGTCCCTACTATGGGGATGAATCACCCCGTCCCCTACTTCTTCACGTTACGGAGGCACCCCCCGATGGCCGACGCCGCCCCGACGCCGACCTGGCACGTGGACAGCCCGCTGTCCGACGTCCCGCCGGTCGTCGACGCCACCCTCACGGACTTCCTGGCCGCCAGGCACGCGGAGTTCGACGGCATCGACCCCGTCATCGAGCAGGGCATCAACGAGCTCTCGGCGTTCATCGTCGGCGGTAAGCGACTGCGTCCCCTCTTCACCTGGGCCGGGGTGCGTTGTGCCCTGGAGGGTGGCGGCGGGTCGCTCGACGAGGGGACGGACGCCACCTCACTCGTCGCCGCGGCCAGCTCCCTGGAGTTCATCCAGGCCTGCGCCCTGGTGCACGACGACATCATCGACCGCTCCGACACCCGCCGCGGACGCCCCACCGTGCACCGTTCCTTCGAGGCCCGGCACCGGCACGACGGATGGCTCGGCGACGCCGGCGCCTACGGGGTCAGCCAGGCGATCCTCGTCGGCGACCTGGCGTTCGCCTGGGCCGACGACATGCTGGCCGACTCCGGGGTCTCCGCCGCCGCGCTGCGCCGGGCGCGTGAACCGTGGCGTGCCATGCGCACCGAGGTCATCGCCGGGCAGATGCTCGACATCTCGGTGGAGGCCAGCGGCTCCGAGGACCCGGAGGCGCCGTGGAAGGTCAACACCTACAAGACCGCCGCCTACACCGTGGAGCGTCCCCTGCACCTCGGCGCCGTTCTGGCGGACGCGCCGGCGGAGACCGTCCGGATGCTGCGCTCGGTGGGCCGCGACATCGGCATCGCCTTCCAGTTGGAGGACGACCATCTCGGCGTCTTCGGTGACCCCTCGGTCACCGGCAAGGCCTCCGGCGACGACCTGCGCTCGGGCAAGCGGACCTACCTGGTGGCCTCCGCTCTGCGCGCCGCCGACGCCGCGGACCCGTCCGCGGCCGCCCGGCTGCGCGCCGGCATGGGGACGGTGACCACGGAGGACGAGGTCGACGTCCTGCGCGGGATCATCGTCGACTCCGGGGCGGCGACCGAGTCGACCGCGCTGATCCGTTCCCTCACCGACCGGGCCGTGGCCACGCTGCGCGCCGGCGGGCTCGGCGACGCCGTCACCGACGACCTCGTCGGTGTCGCCGAACAACTCACGGAGCGGAGGAGCTGAACGTGCTGACACGGACCGGGGCCCGGCTACGGGACATGCCCCGTCGCACGGCCGTCATCCTCGGGGTGGTCGGCTCGGTGCTGCTGGCACTGTGCTCGCACTCCGTGGGCGCCACCCGTAACCGCGGTGGCCTCCTGCAGGAACTGGGCTGGTCCAACCTGGGGTTCGGCCACCTCTACGGCATCGTGGTGGTGTTCATGTGGGTGGCGATCCTGCTGATGATCACCTCGTGGATCGTCGTGGGCGGACGGATCGTCCGGCTCGGCGAGAGGCTCGGCGCCTCCACCATCGTCGCGTGGGTCGCCCCGCTGTTCTTCGCCGGCCCGCTGATGAGCCGCGACATCTACTCCTACCTGATGCAGGGCACCCTGGCCCGCGACGGCCTCAACGCCTACGAGGTGGGCGCCTCCGCCAACCCCGGACGCATGTTCTTCGAGGTCAGCGGCGACTGGCGTAACACCACCACGCCCTACGGCCCCCTGCACCTGTGGATCGGCGACGGGATCACCCGGATCACCGGGGACAACATCACCGCCGGGATCATCGCCTACAAGATCCTCTCGCTGGCCAGCTTCGCCGTCCTGGTGTGGGCGGTGGCCGGCCTCGCCCGCAGTATCGGCAGCTCCCCGGAACTCGCCGTGTGGATCGGTGTCGCCAACCCGCTGGCGGTCATCCACTTCATCGGCGGAATGCACAACGAGGTCACGATGATGGCCCTGGTGTGCACCGGCCTGTACCTGGGATTCAGGGCCGCACCGGTCCGTGGGCTGGTCTACGGCTCCGCCCTGGTCGGCGCAGGCGTGGCGCTGAAGGCCACCGCCCTGTTCGCCCTGCCGTTCCTGGTGTGGGTCTTCGTTGCACGTCGTGCCGGCGAGGCCCCCGGGGCGAACGGTCCCCGTCGTAGCTTCCGCGAGGTACTCCGTGACCTGCCCCGCATCACCCCTGCCCGTCTGGTCTGCATGCTGCTCGGCGGACTGGGCTCGGTGGCGGTCATGCTGGTCTCCGTCGCGGCGATCACCTGGGCCAGCGGGCAGACCTGGGGCTGGGTCGCCGAGATCAGCGGCAACACCAAGGTGATCAACCCGCTGTCCCTGGCGTCCCTGTTGGCAGGGTTGCTGGTGCGTCCGCTGAGCCTGTTCAGCGAGGAGATCTACTTCAACGAGATCGTCGCGGTCCTGCGTCCGGTGACCATGGTCCTCATGCTTCTCGGACTCGTGGTCTGCTGGGCCGTGTGGCGCCGTGGCGCCAGGGACGCCATGGTCGGGGCGACCGCGGCCTACGCGGTCACCTGCGTCCTCAACGCCGTCGTCCTGCCCTGGTACTACATGGCACCGCTGGCACTGTTCGGCGTCTGGGTCCGAGACCGTCGCGCGGTGATCGTGGTCGCGTGGCTGTCGATGGTGATGTCGATGACCTTCGACGGCGGCGGCAACAACCGCCTCTACTCGCTGTGGTGGCTCGTGGTCGTCGGCCTGCTGATGTGGTGGGCAACGACCTCCTGCCTCCGGAGCAGCGGGGACAGGTCGCAGACGTCAGGCGATGGCCATGGCCTGGGCGCGGCGCATGACCTCCCGGGCGAGGTGCCCGTGCAGGGCGTCGACGGGACGACCCGGCAGTGACTCGTCCTCGGTGAACAGGAACTCCAGGATCTCCGCGTCGCTGTAGCCACCGTCGGCCAGCAGGGCGACGAGCCCCGGGACGAAGCGGTTGAGCTCGCCGCCGTCGGTGAAGAAGCGGGCCGGGACCTGGCGCACGCCGTCGACGTGCACGGCGACCAGGCGGTGACTGTTCAGGTCGTCCATCACGCGGGTCACCAGGACGTCGAGCACCTCGGCGACCTCGGGCACGTTGAGGACCTGCGTACCTGCGGGCAGGCCCGAGACCGCCTCGGCGAGGCGACGGCCGGTGGAGTTGTCGGACGGGATGTTCTCGGAGGTGGCGTCGGAACCGACGCCGTCGTTTTTCTCACTCACGGTCCCCAGCCTATCCCGTCCCACGCACTTTCCGGGCTTTGCCCGCCCTCCCCGTATACTTCCCCGGTAGCCGTAGAAGAAAGGAGGCGGGCCGAGCATCATGGAGCCCCAGCTACAGCCAGGTGACCTGCTGGACAACCGGTACCGCATCGGCGAGACGATCGCCCGCGGAGGAATGTCGGTGGTCTACCACTGCGTGGACACCCGACTGGACCGCGACCTCGCCGCCAAGGTGCTGGATCCCGGGTACGCCCGCGAGCCCGCCTTCCGCGCCCGGTTCGAACGCGAGGCCCGCGCCGTGGCGCGCCTCAACCACCCGTGTCTGGTCAACGTCTTCGACCAGGGGGTGGACCGACGTCCCGACGGCGACCACGTCTTCCTGGTCATGGAGCTGATCAGCGGCGGAACCCTGCGTGAACTGCTGCGCGAGCGCGGCCCCATGCCGCCGCACGCCGCACTCGCGGTGATGGGTCCCGTCCTCGAGGCCCTCGCCCTGGCACACGACGAGGGGATGGTGCACCGCGACGTCAAACCCGACAACGTGCTCATCCGCGACGACCACCAGGTGAAACTCGCCGACTTCGGGCTGGTGCGCGCCTCGCGCCGCGACGTCTCCACCGGCGGACCGGTGATCGGCACCGCCGCCTACCTCTCCCCGGAGCAGGTCCGCGGTGGCCACGTGGGCCCGCAGGGCGACGTATACTCCGCCGGCGTCCTGCTGTTCGAGCTCCTCACCGGACGCACCCCGTTCCGCGGGTCGACCCCGGAGGAGACCGCGCTGATGCGCCTCGACAACGAGGTCCCCGCCCCCTCGTCCTACATCGCCGGCGTACCGCCGGAACTCGACGAACTGGTGCTGCGCGCCACCGGGCGCGAACCCGCCGCCCGCTTCGCCGACGGCAACGGGTTCCTGGAGGCGGTGCGCTCCACCCGCCGCGAACTCAACCTCCCGGACTTCCTCGTCCCCGCACCGACCGCCAGCGCCGTCCACCGCGCACTCGAGGGCTCGCACGTCTCCGACCGGCTGAGCTGGGACGACGACGCGATGGCCACCGGCGTCTTCGGCACCACCGAGACCCGTCAGGACTTCCCGTCCGCCCACACCGCCGAGACAAACCTCGTCGCGCCCTACGCACCCGAGCCGCCGGACGAACCCCCTGCCGCTCACCCGGAGGAGCACGCCCCGCAGGAGGGCGGACAGAATGCCCCGGTGCCGCGCAACCAGCGACCGCTGACCAACCGCGGCGGGGCCGCCACCCTGGTGTGGGGCGTCCTGCTCGTCGTCGTGGTCGTCGCCGTGGCCATCGCCGGCTGGTGGGTGACGTCCGGACGCTACGGCGAGATCCCCCAGGTCCTGGGGCAGGACGTCACCGGTGCGCGTTCGGCCGTGGAGGCGGCCGGGTTCACCGCCGTGGTCAACGACGTCTACTCCGACGAGGAGCCGCAGCAGACCGTCACCGGAACCGACCCCGACGCGGGGGAACGCGCCGTGCGCGGCGACGACGTCGCCGTGCTCGTCTCCCGGGGGCGTCCCACCGTCCCCACACCCGGGGCGACCGACAGTCTCAGCGCCTACCAGTCGAAACTCTCCGACCGGACGTTGAGCTGGAACGTGGAGGAGTCCGTGTACTCCGACGACGTGGCCGAAGGCATGGTCGCCGAGGTCTCTCCGCAGGCCGGCCAGGAGGTCAACACCGGCACGGTGGTCACCGTGCAGGTCAGCAAGGGCCCCCGCCCGGTCACCGTGCCTGACGTGAACGGCATGTCCGAGAGCCAGGCCCGCCGAGCCATCGAGTCCGCCGGCCTGGAGGTCGGCGAGGTCACCCGCCGGTTCGACGCCGACGTCGACGGTGACGACGCCATCGGCACCGACGTCGACGCCGGAACCGAGGTCCCCGGCGCCTCCTCGGTGACGCTGGTGCTCTCCAACGCGATCACCGTGCCCGACCTCGAGGGGATGGACGCCGAGGAGGCCGCCGCCGAGCTGCGCGACCTGGGACTGTCCCCCACCACCGGTGACGGCGTGGCCGACACCTCGGTCTCCCGCGGTGACATCGCCGCCCAGGAGCCCTCCGCGGGCACCCGGGTGGATCCCTCGTCGTCCACCACGGTGACCCTGAACGAGTCGACGATGGTGCGCGTCCCCTTCATCATCGGACGTTCCGTGGAAAGCGCTCGAGAGGCCCTCGAGGACGAGGGCCTCTCGATGGAGGTCGACGGACGGTCCGACGGGCGGGTCATCACCCAGTCGCCGGGACCGACCTCGCGTGCCGCCGTCGGCGACACGGTGACGGTGCGCACGCTGTAGCGCACCGCGCGGGGCGGCTACTTACGCAGCATCTCCGCTACGAGGAAGGACAGCTCCAGGGCCTGCTGGGTGTTCAGGCGGGGGTCCACCACGGTGGAGTAGCGCGACGGCAGATCCAGGTCGGTGATGTCCTGGGCGCCGCCGACGACCTCGGTGACGTCCTCACCGGTGAACTCGATGTGCACACCGCCGGGGTGCGAACCTGCGGCCCGGTGCACCTCGAAGAAGCCCTGGACCTCGTCGATGATGCGGTCGAAGTCGCGGGTCTTGTAGCCGTTCGAGGAGGTGTAGGTGTTGCCGTGCATCGGGTCGCACTGCCAGATGACCTTGTGCCCGGTGGCCTCCACGGCCTCCACGATCGGGGGCAGGGCGTCGCGGATCTTGTCGTAGCCCATGCGGGTGATCAGCGTCAGCGAGCCCGGCTCGTTGTTCGGGTCGAGCTTGTGGACGTAGGCGACGGCCTCCTCCGGGGTGGTCGTCGGCCCGATCTTCACGCCGACCGGGTTACCGACCATCGCGGCGAAGGCGATGTGGAAGTCCTCCAGGCCACGGGTCCTCTCACCGATCCAGATCTGGTGGGCGGAGAGGTTGTAGAGCACGTCCTCCCCGTCGTCACCGTGGGCCAGGCGCAGCATGGCGCGCTCGTAGTCGCGCACGAGGGCCTCGTGGGAGCAGTAGATGTCCGCGGTCTGCAGGGTGGAGTCCTGCACACCACAGGCACTCATGAACTCCAGGCCGCGCTCGATCTCGCCGGCCAGGGCCTCGTAGCGGGCACCGGCGCGCGAGTTCGCCACGAACTCACGGTTCCACAGGTGGAGCTTCGCCAGGTCGGCGGTTCCCGAGCTGGTCAGTGCGCGGATGAGGTTCATCGCCGCACCGGAGTTGGCGTAGGCGCGCACCATGCGAGACGGGTCGTGGCGACGGTCCTCCTCGGTGGCACCGATCCCGTTGACCAGGTCGCCGCGGTAGTTGAGCAGGCCGTTGGAGTCGCGGTCGGCCGACCGCGGCTTGGAGTACTGCCCGGCGATACGGGCCATCTTCACCACGGGCGTGGACGCGCCGTAGGTCAGCACGACTGCCATCTGCAGCAGCGTCTTGACGTTGCCGCGGATGTGCGGCTCGGTGTTGGACTCGAAGGTCTCGGCGCAGTCACCACCCTGCAGCAGGAACGCCTTGCCCAGTGCCACGTCGGCGAGCTGGGCCTTCAGCCGGCGGATCTCCGGTGCCACCACGATCGGCGGCACGGACTCCAGGATCTTGCGCACGCGGTCGGCGTGCCCCTGGTCCCACGACGGCTGCTGCTTAGCGTCGCGTGCGATGGTGTCCTGAAAGACCCGTTCCAGGGCGCCGGGCAGCGGCGGCAGATCAGGAAGCTCTTCGAGAGGTGCGTCTATTGTCCAACCCATGAGCGTCATCATACGAGACCCGCTGTCCGAATGGTGAACCGCCCTATCTTGACAGGCGGAACTTCACCACATTGGCGCGGGCGTCCTCCAGCGCGTCGTGCGCGCGGGCGGGAGCGGCGGGCAGCTCGGGACGTCCCGCAGACTCCCAGAGCTGCTTGAGCTCGTGGGTGAACCGGGGCAGTTCCTGCGGCAACGCGGTCATGTCCCCCCACAGCTGGGCCAGCGCCACATGGTCGTAGGCGCCCACCCACGCCCACAGCTCCGGACGCTTCGACGCCGGCAGCCAGTCCCCCTCACGGTGCCCCGGGACCAGGAAGGCGAACAGCCGGGCACGGATCTCCGCCCTCGACATCCAGGCCGGGTCGCTGCGCGGCGGCAGCAGCGGCAGGACGTTGCGGCGTACCCAGTCACCGGCCTTACGCTCGCGGAACTCGGTGGAGATCGCGTAGAACTCCCGGCCGTCCTCGGCCACCACCCCGATCGACACCAGGTCGATCGTGGTGCCGTCCTCGATGAACTCGGTGTCGTAGAAGTATCGCACGGGGAGTCAGTCTAGACCGCGACGTTCTCCCGGGCCGCCTCGCGGGTACGTCGGGACGTCCTGCGCGGCAGGGCCGGCGGGTGCAGCACCCACTTGAGCACCGGGGTGCGGCCGACGAGGTAGAACACGAAACCGGCGACCGCGCAGGTGAGCAGACCGGTGTAGACCATCGCGTTGGTGCCGGCCAGGAAGCCCCACGTCTCCGGGTCGTTGGCGAGCAGCGAAGGCACGACCACGGCCATCACCAGGTGTAGCGCGGCGTGGTGGGAGACGTAGATCGGCAGGGTGTTGCGTCCGATGGCCGACAACACGCCGGCGACCACCGGCGTCCGTGAGAGCCACGTCGCCACCAGGATGCCCGCCGGTACGGCCGTGAAGATCCGGACCATGGCGAGCAGCCCCATCAGCGAGGCTTCCCCGGTGCTCCACCCGCCGGGACGCACGTGGTCGGCGACCGCGGAGAAGATCCACTCCCACCCCAGGAAGACCACGAACACCGTGGCGATGACGGCGAGGTTGCCGGCGTGCGCGGCGAGCCGCAGGAACAGCTGGCGGAAGTGCAGGCCCACGAAGAACGCCGGCGCGTACTGGGTGATGTGGGTGATCTCCGGGATCGACGACAACCCGGCCGCCGCGACGACGAGCGCGGGGATGAAGGACACCGCCACCGACCAGACCGGCGGCAGGTGGCGCAGCAGGCAGGCCAGGATGTTGAAGATCATCAACACGTAGAGGAACCAGATCCCCGGGTCACCCAGCAGGATCGCCCGGCCCAACGAGGTCCAGCTCAGGTCGTCGGCCATGTCCAGACGGATCGCCGCCTGCACGGGTGTGAACACCAGGTAGGGCACGAGCAGGAACCACAGTCGCCGGTACCACAGGTCGCCGAGGGTGCGTTCGATCACGCGGTGGGCGAACAGTCCGGAGATGACGAAGAACAACGGCATCCGGATCGGGTCCATGAACCCGTTGAACCAGTTCCACGCCGTGTCGGTCGCACCGGGTACACCGGTGACCACGTGCATGTAGCAGACGCCGATGATCGACAGGCCCTTCGCGCAGTCCGCCCACAACAGACGACCACCGGCAGGGCGCGGCGCGGTGTCGGCTGCGGCGGCTGCATCGGCGGTGGCTGCGGTGGTGGTTTCAGGGGTCCCGGATCGGTCAGACACAGAACTCCACGTTGCCCCATGCCGACGGAAGAATCAATTGAGTGTGCCCTGATATAGAGTCGTATCCCGTGGAAAACCCCAGCAAACCCGATCTCCGTCGCCGCAGCGTTGTGCTCTGTTACCTCGGAGTCCTCCTCGCGGTCACCGTGGCCGGCGTCCTCAGGTTCGTCATCAGCGACGACACCGTCACCTACCACTTCGACTACGACATCTACCGCGGTGGCGGGCAGGCCGTCCTGGACGGGGCGAGCCTGTACAACCAGAGCTTCCAGGCGCAGGGCATCACCCTGCCCTTCACCTACCCTCCCCTGTCCGCCCTGGTCTTCGCGCCGCTGGCGTTGGTCTCCAGCAACCTGGGCTTCACCGTCTTCACGGTGCTGAGCGTGCTCGCCCTCCTGGCGACCACCGTGATCGTGCTGAACGCCCTGGCCGGAGAAGTCGCCGGACGCACCGGGTTCACGGTCACCCGCCGCCAGCTCACACTCGCCGCCCTGTTAGTGCTGCCCCTCGCCGTGTGGCTGTGGCCCGTGACCCACACCCTGGAGTTCGGCCAGATCAACGTGATCCTCATGCTGATGGTCGCCGCCGACCTGCTGCTCCCCCGCACGCCCTGGCCGCGAGGCATGATGATCGGTCTGGCGGCCGCCCTGAAACTCACGCCCGCCGTCTTCGGCCTGTACCTGCTGCTGCGCCGGCAGTGGGGCCCGGCGGTCACCAGCGTGGTGTCCGGCCTCGGGGCCAGCGCCCTGGCCTGGCTGGTGCTGCCGGCCGACTCACGCCAGTACTGGACGGAGACCATCAGCGACCCCTCCCGCATCGGCGGGCTCGCCTACTCCGCCAACCAGTCGGTGCGCGGCATGATCGCCCGGTTCACCGACGACCCCCTGCAGACCGGCCTGTGGTACGTCTTCGCCGCGGTGACCGTGGTCCTGATCGCCGTGGTGATGGTCCGGCTGTTCAGCGTGGGCGCCTACACCGCCGCAGTGTGCACCAACGCCCTGCTGGCCCTGCTGGTGTCCCCGGTGTCCTGGGCACACCACTGGGTCTGGGTGCTGCCGCTGATGCTGGTCGTCGGGGTGTCGCTGTGGACACGGGTGGCGGCCCACCGTACCGGCCCCGGCGTGATCCCCCTCGCCGTGCTCGGTGTGGTGCTCGTGCTGGTGTCCACCGCGTTCCCGGTGCACGTCTACCTGCCGTCGGCCCACGGGGCCGAGCAGGACTGGTCCCTGGTGATGAAACTGCTGGGTTCGGAGTACGTGCTCGCCGCACTGCTGTGGCTCGGAGTGGCCGGGGTGTGGCCCCGGGTCTTCCGGCCCGTCCATCCAGGAGCTGCAGAGTCCCCAGGGGCCCCGGAGTCACCGGAGTCCGGAACCGAACTCAGAGACGGAAACGAAGGAATCGCGGGCGGGGCTTGCTCCCCAGCACCCGGCCCGAACCCGGTTCAGACCCCTCCGGATAACCCCGACCGGCGGTCAGCGACTCCTTGACGTCGGCGGCGTACGCACCCTCCACGTACTCCTGACCGGAGAGTTCGGCGATCCGCTCCATCGTGTAGTCCGTCAGGGCACGGGCGGGGGAGACACCCTCCCCGGCGTCGGCGAAGTCGGCCGGGTCGATCGGGTCACCGACGACGACGCCCACCCGGTGCGGACGCAGCAGCCAGGAGCCGGCCACGTTCGCCTTCTGGGTGTCGATCATCGCCACGGGGTAGATCTTCGCCCCGGAAGCCAGGGCGATACGGGCCATGCCCGTCTTGCCGCGGTACATCCTGCCGTCCGGTGAGCGGGTTCCCTCCGGGTACATGCCCAGTGGGTCGCCCTTGTCCAGAACGCGCAGGGCGGTCTCCAGGGCGGCGTCCTGCGAGTCCTTGTCCTGCCGGTCGATGGGCACCTGCCCGACCGAGGTGAAGAACCACTTCTGGATGGCCCCGGCGAAGCCCGGGGTGGTGAAGTACTCCTTCTTCGCCAGGAAGGTCAGCTGACGCTCCGCCAGCAGCGGGAAGTACAGCGAGTCCATCACCGCGAGGTGGTTGGAGGCCAGGATGGCCGGGCCCTCGGCGGGGATCTTGTCCAGACCACTGGAGTACGGCCGGTTCAGGACCCACAGCCACGGTCCGATGACCACCTTCTTCAACCACCAGTAGGTGCGGTTCTGCACTGATCTATCCCTTTCGCAAGCAGGTCGTGGACGAACTCAGGTGAGCATGCCCGGCAAGGAGCGCCACGCCGATCATACCCGCCTCGGAACCCAGGGACGCCGCTTCGACGCGGGCCATCGGCCGGAAACCCGAGCCGACCACCGAGGCCTCCATCTCGGCGCGGGCCCCGGGAAGGTACAGGTCGGCGTCCGCCGACACCCCGCCGCCGAGCACGATGAGCTCGGGGTCCAGCACCTCCTGGACCGCCGAGAGGCCACGTCCCAGCCAGAGGGCGAAGTCGTCGATGACCTCCATCGCCAGCGGGTCGCCGTCACGTGCCAGGCGCACCACGCTTCGTCCCGTGATCTCCTCCGGGCGCGAGTGGAAGATCCCGGCGAGCATGCTGTCGGGGTGGCGTCCGGTGGCGATGAACTCCAGCGCCGTGGTCTCCAGGGCGCTGCCCGAGCAGTAACGCTCCAGGCAGCCGCGCTTGCCGCACGGGCACGCCCGACCGCCGGGAACCACGGTGAGGTGGCCGAACTCCGGCGCTGCGCCGTAGGAGCCGCGGTAGAGCTGCCCCTCGGTCACCAGGGCGCCGCCGATGCCGGTGCCGACGGCGAAGAGAACCCAGGTGGCGGCGTCGCGTCCGGGGCCGAGGATCTGCTCGCCCCAGGCCGCGGCGTTCGCGTCGTGCTCGAGCACGACGGGCAGGCCCAGGCGCCGGGTCAGCCGGTCACGCACGTCACGGTCGCGCCACGGAAGGTGCGGGGCGAAGCGCACGCGCTCCTGGTCCGCGGTGATGAAACCCGCCACGGCGAGGCCCACCGCCCCCACGGAGTGCCGGGAACGCAGGATGCCCACCGCGTGGGCGATCGCCGTCTCGAGCGACTCGACCGTCGACGGGGTGGGCAACTGCTCCACGTCCAGCACCCGTCCGTCCGGGTCGACCACCGCGGCGCGCAGGTTCGTCCCCCCGATGTCGATGCCGATGGTCAGTTGCGTCACTTGTCCTCCTGTACGTCTCGCACCGGCGTCCCGGCGCAACCCGTTCAGGGTATCGGTCACATCCGCCAGTTCCAACTGTGGCGCGGCGGGCGGGCCGCCCCGCCGTCCAGGACGTTGACGAGCTGCTGGCCAAGCACGTCCCAGTTCCAGGCGTCCCGGACGTAGCGTCTCCCCTGCTCGGAGTAGCGTCGCGCCCGTTCCGGGTCGGCGAGCAGGGCGGCGACGCAGGCGGCGACCGCGGCGGTGTCCTCACCGTCGACGACGTCGCCGGTCACCCCGTCCTGCACGGTCTCCGGGGCGCCGCCGCCGTCGCCGGCGATGGTGGGCACACCGCAGGCCTGCGACTCCAGGAAGACGATGCCGAGCCCCTCCACGCTGAAACCACCGCCCTGGGTGCGCACGGGCATGGCGAAGACGTCGCCGGCACAGTAGTGGGCGACGAGTTCGCCGTAGTCCACCGGGCCGGTGACCGTCACCCGGCCCGCCACGCCCAGCGTGGTCGCACGTGCGGCCAGGCGTCCGGCGTCGTCGCCGGGGCCGACGATGAGCAGGTGTGCGTCCGGCACGGCGGCCAGAACCTCCGGCATCGCCTCGACGAGGGTGTCCTGCCCCTTGCGCGGGACGATCCGCGAGACGCACACGATCACGCGGCGATCCTGCAGCCCCAGCCGGGTACGCACCGTCTCCCGGCCCGCGGGGTCCGGGCGGAAGACGTCGGCGTCGACGCCGCCGGGCATCGGTTCCCAGGCCACGTCCGGCCCGAAGGCCGAGGCGAACCGGCTGCGCGCGTAGCGCGAGACGTAGGTCAGGCAGTCCGTCCGGCGGCCGATGGCGCGCAGGACGGAACGTCCGCCCGGCACCATCGACCAGCCGACCTCGTGGCCGTGGGTGGACGCCACCACGCGGGTCGCGCCCGCGGTGCGTGCCGCCCCTCCCATCAGACCCAGGGGCGTGGAGGAACCGAACCACACGGTGTCGATGCCGCGCTCACGGATGACCTCGGCCATCCGGGCGGCGGTCGCCGGGGTGGGCAGCATGACCTTGCGCGGCCAGCGGACCACGTCGTAGGGCAGACCTGCGTCGTGGGACGCGGCGGCCGCGGCGTCCTGCGTGGACGCCAGGACCGTCAGACGCCCCGGGTCGCGGCGTTCCAGCTCCGCGCAGTAGTCGCGCAGGTAGCTCTGGATGCCGCCGACGGCGGGCGGGAAGTCGTTGGTGACCAGCAGGACGCGGGAAGCCACGGGCGAGGGCGTGCGCGCTCTCAGTACCGGGCGGCGCCGGCGAAGGGCATGCTGTCGACGCTGACGACCTGCACCGGGATGCCGTAGTCGGACGCGTGGACGATCTTGCCGTCGCCGATGTACATGCCCACGTGGGTGACACCCGGGTAGAAGCCGACGATGTCGCCGGGCTGCAGGGCGTCCCGCGAGACCGAGGTCCCGCCGGACACCTGCGCGGCGGAGGTGCGCGGCACGGTGGTGCCGATCTGCTGGTAGGCCCAGTACATCAGGCCGGAGCAGTCGAAGGCGTCCGGGCCTGCGGCACCCCAGGAGTAGGGGGAACCCAGCTTGGACATCGCGGCGCCCACGGCGCCGTCCGCGATCGCGCTGACCGCGGCGGCGGCGTCGCCGGCGGCACTGCCGGCCGCGCTGCCGACCCTGCCGAGGAACTCGTCGACATCGACGTCGATCGGGCCGTTGCGGTCCACCCAGCGCTGCTTCTGCTCCGGGCTGAGGCCGTCCACCGCGGTGGAGATCTGGTCCTTGAGACCGTCGAGCTCACTGATGCGCTCGTCCAGGGCCGTCTGCCGCGACTCCAGCTGGCTCAGCTGGAAGTCGGCGGAGGCCTTCGACCGGTTCGCCTTCGACTCCAGGTCCGCCGCCTCCGACAGCCCCTCCTGGAAAGCGGAGAGAGTGGAGGTGCGGTCGTTGTTCAGCGCGGTGGCGAAGGCGCGACGGTCGATGGCGTCCTGCGGGTTCGCAGAACCGGTGACCGCGGAGACCGGGTCGATGACCGCGCCACGGTAGAGCGACTGCGACAGCTCGGTGACGGGACCACGGTTCGCCTCGACCTCCTCGCGGGCCTGGGTGGCCTGCTCGGAGTAGTGCTCGGAGGCACGCACGGCCCGGTCGAGCTGGGCGTGGGTCTCGTCGAGGGCACCGGTGTTCTCCTGCACCGCGTCGCTGGCCTCCTGGGCCTGGCGGGAGACCTCGGCGAGTCGGTCGAGGAGACCGTCCGCGTCGTCCGGGAGGGGTGAGACGTCGATCGCGTCAGCGGCGTCGGAACCGTCAGAGCCTGAGGTGGCTGCGTCCGGGTCCGCGGCGACGATGGAGGTGGAGGTGACGGTGAGCACGACAGCGGCACCGATGCCGATGATGGCCCTGGCCGACGCACTACCGGTGGAACGCTTGGCCCCCGAGGGGCGGATCCTGCTCACAGTAACTTGAACCTCTTCACCTTGTCACGAAAGTCAACGTCGATATAGTGCCATACCAGTACGGGAGGGACGTAGTCCCACACGCACGGCGCCCCAGGTGGGGGTACCCCGGCGGGTACCCACCACGCTGGAGCTGCGGCCGAACACGTCGAACGCGTCCTAGAAGCGGACGGCGTTGTTGATCGGCATGTAGTTCAGGTCGTTGACCTGGACCGGGGAGCCCTCGTTGAGGGCGTGGACGATCTTGCCGTCGCCGATGTAGATGGCGACGTGCGAGGCGCCGGAGTAGTAGGAGACGACGTCTCCCGGCTGCAGGGAGTCGATGGAGACCGGGGTGCCGGCGCCCGCCTGCTCGCCCGAGGTGCGCGGGATGGACTTGCCGGCCTGGCTGTAGGCCCAGCTGGTCAGTCCGGAGCAGTCGAAGGCGTCCGGGCCGGCGGCGCCCCAGGAGTAGGGTGCGCCCTGCTTCGACATGGCGGCGTCGGCGATCTGCTGGCCGACACTGTCGGAGGAGGAGGATGCCGGGGCCTCGGAGGAGCCGGCGGCGGGTGCGGCCTGCTCGGCCGCGGCGATGAAGGGATCCACGTCCACGTGCTGCTTGGCGAAGTCAACGGCCTCGTTCGGAACGTCGACGCTGATGTCGGAGTTCGGAACCTCGACGGTAACGGCCTGAGCGGTGGCAGGCAGGGCGAGGACGGCGCCCATGCCCACGGCAGCGACGGCTACGGCGTTGCGGCGGGAGTGGTCCTTCTTCATACGGTGCTTGCCCATGAGGGATGTTGCCTTTCTGATTGCTGTCGGGGACGTCCCGGATACGTCACGGCGTCGCCCCTTAAGGTCACGAGAAGATTACGAAAACTGCGCGACCGTGTCCAACTGCCGGGCCGTGACCAAGCCGTGAGCAGTTCGCTATTTAACCGTTATCCAATCGCGACCAAAGCTTGACCCGATTCCCCCAACCAGGCGAGTAGCCGAACCTGAACGCCATGACCAGCAGGGACGTTGCCGTCACGCCGACCGGAAGCTGCGGACGCCGCCTCACGCCACCGCCGCAAGAAACTCTACTGTGATCCTCGTCACACTTGCCGCACGGCGGGGCGCCATCGCCACATCGACCACACCCGTACCACCGTCGTGACCTTCCATGTGCGTCTCTATCCGTCCGTGTCAGTCCATGTCCGTGCCGCGCCGTAGACTCTGTGCCTGTGAACACCCCCCTCGAGCACGAACTCGCCGCCGCACTCTCCGACTGCGTGGTCATCGACTGCGAGACGACCGGGCTGGACCCGTCCTGCGACCAGATAATCGAGTTCGCCGCGCTCTCCGTGGTGGACGGTCGACCTGCGGGCCTCTACCACTCGCTGGTGAGCCCCGGGCGCCCTCTGGACCGCGACATCAGCGAACTGACCGGTATCGACGACGAGACGTTGAGCGACACCCCCACCTTCGCCCAGATCGCCGACGACATTGCCTCCGTGGTCGGGGGCCGGTTGGTCGTCGGGCACAACGTCTCCTTCGACATCGCCTTCGTCGACGCGGAGTTCCGGCGCCAGGAGCGCGAGAGCGTCCTGGATGCGCGTCGTTCCGTGTGTACCGCGGCCTCGGCGCGTGAGCTCCTCCCCCGCTCCATGGTCGGCCGGTACAAGCTGGCGACGCTGGCGGACGTCCTGGAGCTGGAGCACCGTCCCTCCCACCGTGCCGTGGACGATGTGCTCGCCACCGTCGACCTGCTGTCCAGGCTGTATGCGGTGGCTGCAGGCGGGGACTGACGGCAAGGACCACGGGTAAGGGCTAAGGAGGGTAAGGAGGGTAAGGAGCGACACGAAGAACCCCGCCCCGCCGACCGTGGTGACACGGTGGGCGGGGCGGGGTTCTCACGGGGTGGAGAGGGTTCAGGGGTTCTCGTGACCCTCGTCGCTGAGCTTGCGACGGTTCTCCTCCTGGAGACGCATCAGCATCTCCTTGTGCTCGTGCTCGTTGGCCTCCTCGATCTCCTCGACCTGGGACACGATGTCCTCCGGGTCCGGGGAGAACAGAGAGCCACGGCCGGGCTGGCCGGCGAAGCCGAGCTGGTTGAGGCGGCGCGGCACCGCGGCACCGGCGTAGTCGAGCGGGATCGGGTGACCGTGCTCGTCGACCGGGCCGAGGGGCTGGTGGACCTCGATGAAGCCACCGGAGGGCAGCTGCTTGATCGTACCGGTCTCGATGCCGTGCTCGAGCACCTCACGGTCGGAGCGCTGGAGACCCAGGCAGATCCGGTAGGTGACGAAGTAGGCGATCGGGGGCAGGATGATGAACCCGATACGACCGATCCACGTCATGGCGTTCAGCGAGATGTGGAAGAACACTGCCACGTGGTCGTTACCACCCGAGATGGTCAGGATCGCGTAGGCGACCAGGGCCATCACACCGAGGGAGGTACGCACCGGCACGTCGCGGGGACGCTGCAGCAGGTTGTGGTGCGCCTTGTCCTTCGTGAAGTGCTGCTCGATGAACGGGTAGGCGAACAGCAGCATGACCAGGATGCCCAGCAGGATCGCGACCCAGACAACGGCGGGAACCGTGTAGCTGCCGAGGTAGAGCTCCCACGCCGGCATGATTCGCGCGGCACCGTCCGTCCACAGCATGTAGATGTCGGGCTGGGAACCGGCGGAGACCTGCGACGGGTTGTACGGGCCGAGGTTCCAGATCGCGTTGATCTGGAAGACACCGGCGAGCAGTGCCACGAAGCCGAAGGTGATCAGACCGAAGGCCGAGGAGTGCACGGCGAACACGGGGATCACGCGGGCACCGACGACGTTGCGCTCGGTACGGCCCGGTCCGGGGAACTGGGTGTGCTTCTGGTACCAGACCAGCGCCAGGTGGGCGGCGATCAGTGCCAGCAGGATCGCGGGGATCAGCAGGACGTGGGCGATGTACAGGCGCGGGATGATGATGTCGCCCGGGAAGTCGCCGGCGAACATGATCCAGTGCAGCCAGGTACCGATGATCGGCAGACCGATGATGATCGCGGACATGATGCGCAGACCCACGCCGGAGAGCAGGTCGTCCGGCAGCGAGTAGCCCATGAAGCCCTCGGCGATGGACAGCAGCAGCAGGACGCAGCCGATGATCCAGTTCGCCTCACGGGGCTTGCGGAACGCACCGGTGAAGAAGATGCGCATCATGTGGACCATGATCGACACGGCGAACAGCAGTGCCGCCCAGTGGTGCACCTGGCGGATGAACAGACCGCCACGGACCTCGAACGAGATGTTCAGGGCCGTCTCGTAGGCACGCGACATCTCCACACCGTTGAGCGGTGCGTAGGCGCCGTCGTAGATGACCTTCGACAGCGAGGGATCGAAGAACAGCGTCAGGTAGACACCCGACAGCAGCAGGATGATGAAGGAGTAGAGCGCGATCTCACCGAGCATGAAGGACCAGTGGCTCGGGAAGACCTTGTTCATCTGCTTCCGGAGACCGCCGGCAGCAGTGTAACGCTCGTCGAAGTTGTTGGCCGCCTCTGCGAGACGGGAGGGCTTTGTGGGTGTGCTCATGACTGACGCTCCCAGAAGGCAGGGCCGACGGGCTCGACGAAGTTCTTGTCCGCGTACAGGAACCCGTCCTCATCGACGTTGATGGACAGCTCGGGCAGGGCGCGTGCGGCCGGACCGAACACCGGCTTACCCCAGTGCAGCGCATCGAACTGCGACTGGTGGCACGGGCAGAGAATACGGTTGGTCTGCTGCTCGTAGAGCGACGTCGGGCAACCGATGTGGGTGCAGATCTTCGAGTAGGCGTAGTAGTCGCCGTAGTGGAAGTCCTCCTGGCCCTCACGCTGGACAGCCCGGACGGCGTCGGCGTGACGGAGGCGGATGAGCATCACGGCGTTGCGCGAACCGTGGATCGAGTGCATCTGCTCCTCGTACACGTCGCGGGTTGCGTCGAAGTCGTCGTGGTCGTTGACCATCTCCTCGGTCATCGGGAAGACCGTCTCCATACCGCCGGCGTCGAGATCCTCCGGGCGGACACGGATCAGGCGGTTGACGCCCTCGGTGCTCCAGTGACCGTCGTGCTCCTCGGCGATAGCACCGGTGTCGCGGCCGAGGTACACCTTCTCCCCCTCGTTGACGAGGGTCCAGCCGGTGGTCCACAGCGTGCCGTCGCCGTCGATGCCCATCGCACGGGGCTTCCACGGGTTCCTCACGATACCGCCCAGCGGCAGGGCGATCGCCACACCGGCGAGCGCCACTCCGGCGCCACCCAGGCCCATGAGGACCTTGCGGCGTCCGAGGGTGGAGGTCTTCCACGCGTCGTTGAGCAGCGCGGTCATCGTCCGGCGGTCCACCTCGTCGGAGGGGCCGTCGTGACGCTTCTGGACCGCGATCTCCTCGGGGACGAACTTCTTGGAGAACTGCACCGCGCCGATACCCAGCGTGATGATCGACAGACCGGAGGTCACACCGAGCAGCGGGGTGTAGAGGCTGTAGACCCACAGCCCGTCCTGCTCGAGGTGCTTGTACTCCCACGGCCAGAACAGGTAGACCGCGATGAATGCGAGGCCGAAGACGACGGAGAGTGCCCACCAGAAGCCGACGCCGCGGGCGGCGCGCTTCTCGGCCGGGTCGTTCTCCACCGGGAAGCGCTCCTTGCGGAAGGCAACGGTGACGTCGTCGAGCTCGGTACCGAGGCGGGCGAGCTCCTCGTCGCTCATGCCCTTGATCTCTTCTTCAGAGTAGGTGCTCTTGATCTCACTCATGACCGGGTTCCAATCCACATGGCCGTGCCGATCAGCACGACGATCCCGACGATCCACATCAACATGCCCTCAGTGACCGGGCCGATCCCGCCGAGGCCGAGGCCGCCGGGGTTGGGGGTCTCCTTGGAGGACTTGATGTACGCGATGATGTCCTTCTTCTCGTCAGCGGTCAGCTGACGGTCGGAGAACTTCGGCATGTTCTGCGGGCCGGTGAGCATGGCCTGGTAGATCTCCTGCTCGTTGGCCGCGTCGAGGTCCGGGGCGTACTTACCGCCGGACAGGGCTCCGCCACGACCGGTGAAGTTGTGGCAGGAAGCGCAGTTCAGGCGGAAGAGGTCGGAACCACGCGAGACGTCCGAGGGGTCGATCTCGCCGTCGTTGTTGTGGGATCCGCGCAGGGACTCCATGGCGATGGTCCCGTCCTCGTCCTTGACGATTCCGGGGCCGCCGCCGTTGGCGTTGACGTAGGCCGCGAGAGCCAGCGTCTGCGCCTCGTTGAAGCGCGCGTCCTTACGGTCGGCCTGGGCCTCGTTGCGCTTCATCGGCATGCGGCCGGAGTGCACCTGGAAGTACACGGCACCTTCGCCGACGCCGACCAGGGACGGACCGCGGTCCTGGACGCCCTGGAGGTTGGCGCCATGGCAGGTGATGCAGGCGACCTCGTAGATCTCCTGGCCCTGGGTGATCATCGACTGCGCGTCCTGCTGCGCGGTCGCGGACTGGGGGTCCGGGGTGAAGGCCTGGGCGACCAGACCTGCGCCGGTCAGACCGAGCACGAGCGCCAGCGCTCCAGCCATGGTCCGGCGCAGTTTACGCCGGGTACGACGCTTCTTGCGTGTTGTGGATGCCGGGGCGGAGGCCGCCACCGGGGTCTCCCCCTCGGGAGTTGGATTGTTCGTATCCATCTTGTTCCCTTAACTCGTCATTTGGAAGGCGATGGGCTTAACGGCCGAGCGTCACACATCGGCCCGTCCGGCCTACTGGATGAAGTAAATGGTGATCCACAGTCCGATCCACACGACGTCGACGAAGTGCCAGTAGTACGACACGACGACGGCGGCGGTGGCCTGGGCTGGAGTGAACTTCGACTTCACCGTGCGGAGCAGCACGACCACGAAGGCAAGCACGCCGGCGAGGACGTGTGCGCCGTGGAAGCCGGTGGTGATGTAGAACACCGACCCGTAGACGCTGCTTGAGATCGTGGTGCCGTGCTGCACGAGGTGGATGTACTCGTACGCCTGCCCGGAGAGGAAGATCAACCCCAGGACAACCGTGAGTGCGTACCACTTCCGCAGACCGAACACGTCCCCGCGCTCCGCGGCGAACACCCCCCACTGGGCGGTGAACGACGACGACACCAGAATCACGGTGATCGCCAGAGCGAACGGGACGTTGAGCTCGGTAGGCTCGGAGGGCCAGTTTCCGTTCGAGTTCGCCTTCGAGACGAAGTACATCGCGAACAGGCCCGCGAAGAACATCAATTCCTGGGACAGGAACACAATCGTGCCGACGCTGACCATGTTCGGTCGGTTCAGCGTCACGGCACGCTGCGGTGCTGCCATGCTTTGGTTTCCAACTGCGCTCGTCACGCGTACAAGTATGACCGACCCCGGCCCCCTAGTCGATTCGCAACCCCGGCGAGTTCAGGGGTTTCTGCAAAACCGCTGGTAGTGGCTTCACGTTTCCTGGCAACTCACCACAAACGGGGTTAGCCGGGAACTCTTGCCGATCATTTACGACGCACCCGCATCACCGCAGGTTGACCGTCTGTCGCGCCGTCCCCCGACGCATCCCCGCCCTCCGTCGCGCCCCTCTCCGACACCCCCGTACCGGGGGGTTGGGAACTGCCAGGAACCTGACCCGTCAGAGACCGGCAGATCACCTGGGCCGTAGAGGCCGATCCATTCCGGGAAGTCTACCCAAGACACGCTGCGACGACCCAATCAGCGGCCCCTCTCCCCCGCCCCTGAACCACGCCGGACCACGTGCCGCGTCCTGCGCCGTCCTGAACGGCCCCGGCGCCGCTGCACGTAATAGGATGGCAACGTCCCCAGGCGGACACAGCCAACGACCAGACCCACCGAGAGGACGGCACCGATGCCGGACGACCTGACCCCGAAATCTCCCGACCACGTCACGCCCCTGGGCTCCGACCGTCTCCCCGGGAGCTACTTCACCTGGCCCGGGGTCCTGGACCGCATCGGACGCCACGAGGAGCTCAGCGAGTCGCAGATCACCTGGGCCGTCAGCCAGGTGATGGAGGGAGGCGCGACGGACGCCCAGCTCGCCGCCTTCGCCTTCGGCCTGCGCGTCAAGGGCATCACCGCCGCCGAGCTCTCCGCCGCGGCCTCCGCCATGCGCTCCTTCGCCACACCGGTCGACTTCAGTGACATCCCCGACGCCGTCGACATCGTCGGCACGGGCGGCGACGGCCACCACACCGTCAACATCTCGACGATGGCGTCCTTCGTCGTCGCCGCGACCGGCGTGCCGGTCGTCAAGCACGGCAACCGTGCGGCGTCCTCAAAGTGCGGCGGGGCGGACGTCCTGGAGGTGCTGGGCCTGGACATCGACCGCTCCCCCGACACCATCCACGAGGACGCCCTCAAGACAGGTTTCGCGTTCATGTTCGCCAAGACCTACCACCCGGCGATGCGCTTCGCCGGCCCGGTGCGTTCCGAACTCGCCGTACCGACGCTGTTCAACCTCCTCGGCCCCATGACCAACCCCGCCGGCCCGAAGTTCGGCCTCATCGGCTGCGCGTTCCGCGACATGATGCCGATCATGGGCGGCGCCTTCGCCCACCAGGGTGTACGCGCCCTGATCGTGCGGGGGCTCGACGGGATGGACGAGATCAGCGTGTGCGCCCCCACCGAGGTCGTCACCGTCGACGAGGACGGCCGCACCGGCGAATTCACGATCAACCCGCGCACCTTCGGCCTCGACGTCTACGACGACGACGCGCTCAAGGGCGGCGACCCGGAGTACAACGCCGACATCGCACGCCGACTGATGGCCGGGGAGATCACCGGCGCAGTCAAGGATGCTGTCCTGATCAACGCAGCCGCCGCCCTGACCGCCGTGCACGGCTGGGACGGCGACCTGAAGTCGGCCCTCGCCGAGCAGCTCGCCGTCGCCCGTGAGGCGTTGGAGTCCGGCGCCGCGGAGAAGAAGATGAACGACATCATCAACCTCTGAGCCTGATCCGGGGGCCATCCCCCGGACATGCCGAAAGGAGCACCCGCGAGGAAGATGCGGGTGCTCCTTGTCACGTGTACCCCGTCGTCAACGGGGCGCAGGTGTCGTTACTCCTTCTCCGGCGGGAGGCCGTACTGGAGGTTCAGCATCGTGGTGGACCAGACCAGCATGACCGCGCCGAGCAGGATCAGCCAGATGAGGAAGAAGGCGATGCCGTAGGCCATCATCACGATGGCCAGGGACATCAGGAAGGGCCAGCCCGAGTGCGGGGAGAAGAAGCCCAGCACGCCGGCGCCGTCCTCGATCTCGGCCTCCTCCCAGTCCTTCGGCTCGATGTCGGCCTTGGAGTTGCTCAGGTGGAAGTACACACCCAGGAACAGGGTCAGCAGGGTCGCCAGGACAAGCCCGGTTCCACCCGCCCACTCGATACCCTGGACGTTTGCGTCGTCGTTCAGCTGCGACGTCGCGTAGAAGTACACGACCGCCATCACCGTCAGGAACAGTGAGAGTCCGTACATCAACTTGGCTGTCTGCCGCATTGTTGTCTCCTAGTGTCTCGTCGCCGACTAGGCGGAACGGTCGATGTAGTTGTCGCCCTCGACACCCCGGGTAGCCTCACGGCCGGGGAGGAAAGGCTGGGTCGAGGTGGCGTAGGGGTCCTCGCCGATCTCCGCCAGCGCCTCAGCATTGGTGGCCTCGGGGTTGGCCTCGCGGTAGGCGATGTAGGCCGCGAAGTTCTCCGGGCTCACAGCACGCACCTCGAAGTTCATCATCGCGTGGTAGGTACCGCACATCTCGGCGCAACGGCCCACGAAGGCGCCTTCGCTGTCGATGCTCTCGATCTGGAACCGTCGCTCGGACTGGTTCGCCTCGGGGTGCGGGAACACGTCGCGCTTGAACAGGAACTCCGGAACCCAGAAGGAGTGGATCACGTCGGAGGACGCGAGGTTGAACTCGATCGGGGTGTTCGTCGGCAGGACGAGCACCGGGACCTCCTCGGAGGTACCCAGGGTCTCGATCTGGTTGTAGTGCAGGTAGGTGAAGTCCTCGGCGGACTTACCGTGGATCGGGCCCACGGACTGGCCGTGCTCGTCACGGTCGTCCTGCGGCACGGCGGCGTTAGCCTCGGCCGCGTCCGCACGGTCCTGGTCCTGGCCCACGTACTCCTGCCCGTCCTCGGTCAGGTCTCCGCTCACCTCGCCGTAACCGAACTTCCAGTTCCACTGGTAGGCCGTCACGTCAACGGTCACCTGCGGGTCCTTGTCCAGTGCGGTGACCTTGTCCTGGGTCTGCACGGTGAAGAAGAACAGGCCCATGACGATCAGCACCGGGATGACGGTCAACGTCAACTCCAGCGGAACGTTGTAGGCCGTCTGCCTCGGGAACTCCGGCTTGCCCTTCTTGGCAGCGCGCTTGTCGCTGTCCCGGAAGATCACGAGGAACATGAGAGCCCACATGATGATTCCGATGATCCAGGCTACGACCCAGGTCCACACCCAGAAGTTACCCATGGACTGGGCCTCCGGGGTGATTCCGTCGGGCCAACCCATGCGCAGGGCATGGAAGAAACCGTTGTCGGGGGGTGCGACATCGCAGCCGACCAGGGCAAGGGATCCGAGTCCCAGCACGCCGGCGAGGCCGAGCTTGCGACCTCTTCCGTGAACTTTTCGCTGTACCACGCGAGTATGCCTTCCTCAATCACACGTCGTGTTCATCGGAACGCCGGTGTCCGTCGCCTGCAGAGGACGGACTCGGGTCCCGTGTCATGATCCGACAATAGTGCATGGAGGGGGCTGCCCCTGCATCATGCACACCATTGTGATTTTCTGTCGGCCCTATTCGGGGTTGCTGGGGGTCAGCTGGAAGCCCACCCGGGTGTCCCGCATGTCCCGTCTGTGCCAGGCCAGCGCCGGGTAGTATCCTAAAGGGCTTACGCACGCGCACGAGGCTGACGTCCGCCGACCGCATCCCCCACCGATGAATCGGCGCAGGGATCCGTCCGGCACCGCGACGTCGGCCACCGACGACACTTACGGAGATGACCCCCAGACCTCATGTGTGGACTTCTTGGATTTCTGACGGCACAGGGTGACGCCCCCGACTACGTGGACACCACCGCCCACGCCCTCCCCTGCATGCGGCACCGCGGCCCGGACGAGGACGGCACCTGGAACGACGACGACGTGGTCTTCGGCTTCAACCGCCTGTCGATCATCGACCTCGAGCACTCCCACCAGCCTCTGCAGTGGGGGCCGGCCGACCAGCCCGCCCGCTACTCGATGACCTTCAACGGTGAGATCTACAACTACCTCGAGCTCCGCGAGGAGCTGCAGGCCGAGGGCTACGAGTTCGAGACCTCCGGCGACTCGGAGACCATCGTCGTCGGCTTCCACCACTGGGGGGCCGACGTGGTCAACCACCTGCGCGGAATGTTCGCCTTCGCCGTGTGGGACGCCGTGGACCGCACGATGTTCCTCGCACGCGACCCCTTCGGCATCAAGCCGATGTTCTACGCCACCACCCCGGCAGGAACCGCCTTCAGCAGCGAGAAGAAGTCGATCCTGGCGATGGCCGAGTCCATCGGTCTAGGCCTCGACCTTGATGACCGTGCGATCACGCACTACACCGACCTGCAGTACGTTCCGGAGCCGGAGACGCTGCACGCCGGGATCCGCCGCCTGGAGTCCGGCTGCCACGCCACCCTCACCCCGGGAGGCGAGGTCAAGGCAGTGCGCTACTTCGAGCCGACGTTCCCCGTCACCCCGGTTCCCGCGGGTTCGGAGCAGGCGCTGTACACGAAGATCGCCGACGCCCTGCAGGACTCCGTGGCCAAGCACATGCGTGCCGACGTCACCGTGGGGTCCTTCCTCTCCGGCGGCATCGACTCCACCGCCATCGCCTCACTGGCCAAGCAGCACAACCCCGACCTGTTGACCTTCACCACCGGGTTCGAGCGCGAGGGCTACTCCGAGGTCGACGTGGCCGCCGAGTCCGCCGCGGCGATCGGCGTGGAGCACATCGTCAAGGTCGTCTCCCCCGAGGAGTTCGCCGCCGCCGTCCCGAAGATCATCTGGTACCTCGACGACCCGGTGGCCGACCCCGCCCTGGTGCCCCTGTACTTCGTGGCCGCGGAGGCACGCAAGCACGTCAAGGTCGTGCTGTCCGGTGAGGGCGCCGACGAACTCTTCGGTGGCTACACCATCTACAAGGAGCCGCTCTCCCTCGCTCCGTTCGAGAAGGTCCCCTCCCCGATCAAGAAGGTCCTGCGCACCCTCGGCGACGCCCTGCCGGACGGGATGCGCGGCAAGTCGCTGCTGCAGCGCGGCACCACGCCGATGGAGGAGCGTTACTACGGCAACGCCCGCTCCTTCAACTACGAGCAGCTCGAACGGGTGCTGCGCATCGCCCGCCCGGAATGGGACCACCGCGAGGTCACCGCCCCGATCTACGCCAAGTCGAAGGACATGGACCCGGTCGCCCGGATGCAGCACCTCGACATGTTCACCTGGCTGCGCGGCGACATCCTGGTCAAGGCGGACAAGATCACCATGGCCAACTCGCTGGAGCTGCGCGTGCCCTTCCTGGACCGTGTGGTCTTCGACGTGGCGCAGACGATCCCCCACGAGCTCAAGGTCGGCAACGGGACCACGAAGTACGCCCTGCGCCGCGCCCTGGAGCTCATCGTCCCCGAGCACGTGATCAACCGGAAGAAGCTCGGCTTCCCGGTCCCGCTGCGCCACTGGCTCGCCGGCGACGAGCTCTACGACTGGGCCAAGCGCAACATCGAGGAGTCCAACACCGACCACATCTTCGACAAGGCGCAGGTCCTGGCGATGCTGGACGAGCACCGCGTGTCGATGACCACCGGTTCGGGCCCCGACCACTCCCGGCGCCTGTGGACGGTCATCGCGTTCATGATCTGGCACGGCATCTTCGTCGAGGACCGCATCCACCCGGACATCGACGAGCAGGACTACCCGGTCCAGCTCTAGTCCCCCGCGGCGGTCCCCGCCGCAGTCTCCCCCGGGAAAGACGAAACTCCCCGCACCCAGGTCACTGGGGCGGGGAGTTCGGCCGTCCGGGGCCAGACCGTGAGGTCTAGCTGAACGAGTCGCCGCAGGCGCAGGACCCGCCGGCGTTCGGGTTGTCGATGGTGAACCCCTGGGACTCGATCGTGTCGGAGAAGTCGATCTTCGCACCGGTCAGGTACGGCGCCGACATCTTGTCCACGATCAGCCGGACGCCCTCGACCTCGTCGACGAGGTCTCCGTCCAGGGTGCGGTCGTCGAAGAAGAGCTGGTAACGCAGCCCGGCGCAGCCACCAGGCTGCACCGCGATACGCAGGGCAAGGTCGTCGCGACCCTCCTGGGCCAGCAGGCCGGCGGCCTTACCTGCGGCGGCGCTGGTCAGCTCGACACCGGTGGACTTCTCGGCGGTCTTCTCGGGAGCGGTCATGAATTTCCTCCTCGGTAATGCGGATATGCCCAAACTACTATCCATCAACCATGAAATCCAGTGATCTATTCCCGCACCCGGCCGCACACCGGCCCACCAGCCCCGCCCGGATCATCACCCTCGTTGGTCGGGTGAACCTCCCGTGCTCTAGCCTGTGAGGTGTGAAACTTCCGTGGAAGAAAGACGACGACAGCGAGGTGGCGGCCGGTGACGCCACCCTGGACGGCATCGACGGCGCAGCGGACGACGCCGCCCAGACCCCGAAGGGCTACACCCCCAAGAAGGGACGCCCGACCCCGAAGCGCAACGAGGTCGAGCGCTCCACCGGCGTACGGCGCGTCCACTACGACGCCCCGATGACGCCCAAGGAGGCCCGTCAGCGCAAGAAGGACTACAAGAGCTCGATGTCCAAGGACGAGTACAAGGAGGCCAAGCGCAAGCAGCGCGACGAGGCCGCCGAGTCCCGCCGCAAGGCCAACGAGCGCATGATGGCAGGTGACCCGAACTACCTGCTGGCCCGCGACCAGGGCAAGGAGAAGCTGTTCGTCCGTAACTACGTGGACTCCCACCGTTACCTGATGAACTACTTCCTCCCCCTGGCGCTGATCGTGGTCGTCGTGATGATCCTCGGCACCCGTCTGCCCGTACTCGCGCAGTACCTCAGCCTGTTCATGATGGTGATCATCATCGTGCTCATCGTCGAGGGCCTCTTCCTGGGCCGCAAGGTCAACAAGCTGGTCAATGAACGCTTCGCCGACAACTCCTTCGGCAAGTGGTCGATCGGCTTCTACGCCTTCACCCGTGCCACCATGATCCGCAAGATGCGCACACCCGCCCCCCAGGTGAATATCGGCGACGCGGTCTGATGACCGACCAGCCGGTACTCCAGCACCTCGCCGGGTGGGCGGGGTCGACCGGCTGCGCCGAGGCACTCCGGGAACGGGACGTCCGCCCGGAACTGCTCGTCGCGGCCGCCGACCACGCCATCGCCGACCCTGCCGTGGCCGACCCTGCCGCGGCTGGTCCCGCTGACGGGACGGCGAGCCCGGTGTCGACCCTGCCCTGGGGCCATGCCGTGACAGAGGCCGCCCGGATCGAGTCCGGGGACTCGCCGCTGTCCGCCTTCGCCGAGCAGGCGGGTGTCGACGTCACAGTGACGCAGTTCGACTCCACCGACTCCACCGCCGACGGGGATTCCCCGCACTCCCGGTGGCTGGACGCCGGCGCCGAGACGGCGGACGCCCGTGCCGACTCCGGACGCCCCCTGCTGCTCACCGGCACCGTGGGTGCCGGGGCGACCACGACCGCAGCGGCGCTCATCGGCACGCTGTGCAACGTCGAGCCGGTGAAGGTGGTGGGACGCGGAGGCGGCCCCACCCCGATCACCGACGAGCAGTGGAAGCACAAGACCGTAGCGGTGCGCGACCTGATGTTCCGTACCCGGTCGCGGCGTCGACGTCCCGTCGACGAGACGGCCGTACGTGAGATCCTCGACGAGATCGGCTCCCCCGACATCGCCTTCCTCACGGGCCTGCTGTCGCAGTCCGCCGTGCGACGCACCCCGGTCGTCCTCGACGGCGTGACGGGTCTCGCGGCGGCACTTCTCGCCGACGCGGTGTCCCCGGGCACTGCCCGCTGGTGGCTCGTTCCGGACGCGTCCACCGAGCCGGCGTCGGCGCCGGCACTGCGTCGCCTGGACCTGACGCCCGTCATCGACCGGGCGCTCGGCGCCCCGGCCGCGGCGTCCGGCCTGCTCGTGCTCCCCCTGTTGTCCGCGGCCTGCGCCGTGAACTAGCGCCCTGCACTAGCGCCCAGGACCAGCCCCAGGCAGACAGCAACCCCGTGAGGTCGGCGCCACCGACCTCACGGGGTTGTTCCGTGCGTCCTACGCCTGGACGAGGGTGTGGTTCCACCCGTGGGTGTCGTCCACAGTGCCGCGCTGGATGCCGGTCAGCCGCTCGCGCAGGCGCATGGTGATCTCGCCCGGCTCGCCGCCGTTGATCTGGAACTCGCCGTCACGGTCCTTCACGGTGCCGACCGGGGTGATCACCGCGGCGGTGCCGCAGGCGAAGGCCTCCGCCATCTCGCCGGACGCCGCGGTGCGCCGCCACTCCTCCACGGTGAAGCGACGCTCGGTGACCTTCAGTCCCTCGTCCGCGGCGAGCTGGAGCAGGGAGTCGCGGGTGACACCGGGCAGCAGTGAACCGGAGAGCTCCGGGGTGACCAGCTCTGCCGGGCCGCCGTCGGTACCGCCGAAGATGAAGGCGAGGTTCATGCCGCCCATCTCCTCCACGGTGGTGTGCGTGGCGGCGTCCAGCCACACGACCTGGTCGCAGCCCTTCTCCTCGGCGTACGCCTGCGCGGCCAGGGAGGCGGCGTAGTTGCCGGCGAACTTCGCGGCGCCGGTCCCTCCCGGGGCGGCGCGCACGTACTCGGTGGACAGCCACACGCTGACCGGGGTGACCCCGCCCTTGAAGTAGGCGCCCGCCGGCGAGGCGATCACGTAGTAGCTGTAGCTCGACGAAGGGTGCACGCCCAGGCCGACCTCGGTGGAGATCAGGAAGGGGCGCAGGTACAGCGCCGCCTCACCGCCGGCGGCGGGGACCCACTCGCGGTCGACGTCGGTCAGCTGCGCCAGCGACTCCAGGAACAGGTCCTCCGGGACCTCCGGCATGGCGATGCGCCGGGCGGAGGAACGGATCCGGTCGGCGTTCTTCTCGGGGCGGAAGGTGGCGATCGAGCCGTCCGGCTGGCGGTACGCCTTGAGGCCCTCGAAGATCGCCTGCCCGTAGTGGAACACCGACGTCGCCGGGTCCATCGGCACCGGGGCGTAGGGCACGACCCGCGCATCGTGCCAACCGGCGTCCTCGGTCCAGTCCACGACGACCATGTGGTCGGTGAAGTACGTGCCGAACCCCGGGTTGGTGAGTACGTCGGCGATCGTGCCGGACGCGGTGGGGTTCTCCGTCAGTGTGCGGGAGAAGACGGGGGACGATGAGTTGTCGGGCGCGGAATCAGACATGGCCTGTATCTTAGACCCGTCGGTTCCTTCCCGAAACACAAGCCCGGGACACATGCCCGCAGGGGACCGCCCACGACCACTCCGACCAACACTGAGGTGAAGGATGACATCCGCACGCCTGCCCCGGGGCACCATGCCGCCACTCGAACTGCTCACCGACACCACGACGGTCGCCGGTGCGGACGTGGACGTGCTGGTCGTCCCGTCCTTCTCCGGGGACAACGGTGTCGAGATGTCCGTCGGCTCCTCCGCCTTCGACCGGGAGACCCAGGTGGCGATCTGGAAGTCGCTGGTGGCAGCCGGGGCGTCCGGACGCGCCGGCGAGACGTCCCCCCTGCCCACCGTCCCGGGTATCGCGGCGCGTCGGCTGCTGGCCGTCGGCCTCGGTGACGCCGACGCCCTGACCGACGAGGGGCTACGCACGGCGGCCGGGGAGGCGTCCCGCGCGCTCGGCCGCATGGCCGCCACGAGCGCCCCCACAGGGGCCTCCACGGGGACCCCCGGCTCCGCCGGCATCAGCGCCCTGAGCCTGCTGGGCACCCTCGGCACCGGGCCCGCCACCGAGGGCCACGGCCTCGGGGCGTACACCTACACGGGCTTCAGGAGCATTCAGGACGCTGCGCAGGACGCCGTGCTGGACGCCGGGGGCATCGCGCGGCTCATCGTCGCCGCCCCGTCCGGGCCGACGGCGGCGGACGCCGCGCGGGAGGACTTCTCCCACGCCTGCGTCGTGATCGAGGCGGTGAGCTGCGCCCGCGACCTCGTCAACGCGCCGGCGAACGTCCTGTACCCGCAGAGCTACGCCGAGGTCATCTCCGGGCTGGCCACACAGTCCGGGCTCGAGGTCGAGGTGCTCGACGAACAGGACCTGGCGGAGCAGGGGTTCGGGGCGATCATCGGCGTGGGCCGCGGGTCCACCCACCCGCCGCGCCTGGTGCGGGTGTCGTACCGGCCGGACGCCACGGTGTCCGGTTCCTCCCCCGCCGCGCCGCACGTCGCGCTCGTCGGCAAGGGTGTGACCTTCGACACCGGCGGGATCTCGTTGAAGCCCGCGCCGCGCATGGACAACATGATCTCCGACATGGGCGGTTCGGCGGCGGTGGTCGCCGCCGTGGTCGCCGCGGCGGAGCTGGAGCTCCCGGTGCAGGTCACCGCGACCGTGCCGCTGGCGGAGAACATGCCCGACGGCACCGCCACCCGCCCCGGTGACGTCCTGCGCCACTACGGCGGGACGACGACCGAGATCCTCAACACCGACGCCGAGGGGCGCCTGATCCTCGGTGACGCCATGGCCCGCGCCGCCGAGGACGACCCCGACTTCCTCGTGGAGACCTCCACGCTCACCGGTGCCCAGGTCCGCTCCCTCGGCGACCGCGTGCCGGCGGTCATGGGCTCACCGGTGTTCCGCGACCGGGTGTCCGCCGTCTCACGGGCCACCGGCGAGGACGCCTGGCCGATGCCCCTGCCCGCGGAGATCGCCCGCGACATCCGCTCCGACGTGGCGGACCTGCGCAACACCGGCAAGAAGCCCTGGGGCGGCATGGCCGCCGCCGGCCACTACCTGGCGGCGTTCGTGCCGGACGGTCTGCCGTGGGTGCACATCGACGTGGCCGGGCCGTCGTACAACACCGCCGGCGCCCACGGGTACACGCCGCGGCGCGGGACCGGTGTGCCGGTCCGCACGATCATCGCGCTCCTGGAGGAGCTCTCCGCGACGACGGCCGACGACCCCGCCTGACTCACTCCCCGTCCGCGCGGCGCTCCTCGAAGCGCGCCCGGCGCTCCTGCTGCTCGAGACGCTTGCGGATGATCCGGTCGCGTTCGATCCGGTCGCGCATGCGCTGCGGGTAGCCGGTCTTCTCCGCGTCGAACAACCGGACACCGGTGACGTCGGCCACCTCGTCCACGCCGCGGGGACCGCCGATACGCCGGCGCGTCCACTCCCCGGTGGCGTCCACGAGCACCACGGACATCTCGTTGACCAGCGTCTCAGGCTCCACGAACCCCTCCACCCCCTGGCGCTGCGCAGCCCAGTGGCGCAGGTAGTCGAGGTCGTGTTGCCGTGCCTTACCACCCGGGGCCCGGGGCGGGCGGGGTCCGGAACGACGTGATCGGCCAAAGATGTTGAACACGTCACCGATACTAGGTGAACTCCGTACATCCCGACCACGGCCCCGGCTCAGGTCGACTCAGAGCCGGCCTGGGACGGGTCAGGCCCCCGGTTGTGGGAACCCCGTGCCAGCAGAACGACTCCAGCAGCGGTACCATATATAGTATTCGGTCAGAGACCACTTCTCTGTTTTTCTCTGCGTACTTCTCTGGGTACCGCGGACCGATCCACGTACTCCACACCTGTACCCCGTCGTTAACTAGGAGCTTCAACACCATGGCGCACTCCGTCGAAATGCCCGAGCTGGGCGAATCCGTCACAGAAGGCACTGTCACCCAGTGGCTGAAGAAGGTCGGCGACACCGTGGAGGTCGACGAACCCCTGCTCGAGGTCTCCACGGACAAGGTCGACACGGAGATCCCCTCCCCCGCCTCCGGTGTTCTGCTGAAGATCATCGCCGACGAGGACGACACCGTTGACGTCGGTGCCGTCATCGCCGAGATCGGTGAGGAGGGCGAGACCGCAGGTTCCGCCGACTCCGCTGACTCCGCTGACGAGGAGCCGGCCGAGGAGCCTGCCGACGAACCGGCCGAGGAGCCGGCTGCAGAGCCGGCCGCGGAGTCCAAGCCCGCAGCGTCCAACGGCGGTGGCGCGGGCACCGACGTGACGATGCCGGAGCTCGGCGAGTCCGTCACCGAGGGCACCATCACCCAGTGGCTGAAGAAGGTCGGCGACGAGGTCGAGGTCGACGAGCCCCTCCTGGAGGTCTCCACCGACAAGGTCGACACCGAGGTTCCGTCCCCGGTCGCGGGTACGCTGCTGGAGATCCTCGCCGAGGAGGACGACACCATCGACGTCGGCGGTGTGATCGCCCGCGTGGGCGACGCCTCCGCCGCACCGGCCGAGGAGCCCGCCAAGGAGCCGGCCCCGGAGCCCGAGAAGGAGCCGGAGAAGAAGGCCGAGCCCGCCAAGGAGTCGGCACCGGAGCCCAAGAAGGAGGCCCCGAAGAAGGAGGAGCCCAAGGAGGAGAAGGCTCCCGCGTCCGACGCCGGCGAGCCCTCCGACGGCAACCTGCCCTACGTGACCCCGCTGGTGCGCAAGCTCGCCGAGAAGCACGGCGTGGACCTCTCCTCCGTGGAGGGCACCGGTGTCGGTGGACGCATCCGTAAGCAGGACGTCCTCGCCGTCGCCGAGGGTGGCTCCACCAAGAAGGCCGAGAAGGCTCCCGCCAAGGGCGTCGACCCGGAGAAGGCGTCGCTGCGCGGCACCACCCAGAAGGTCAACCGCATCCGTGCGATCACCGCGAAGACCACGCTGGAGTCCCTGCACGGTGCGGCCCAGCTCACGCAGGTCCACGAGGTCGACATGACCCACGTCGCCGAGCTGCGCAAGGCGTCCAAGGCCGCCTTCCAGGACAAGCACGGCCTGAACCTCACGTTCCTGCCGTTCTTCGCCAAGGCCATCGTGGAGGCGCTGGTCGCCCACCCGAACGTGAACGCGTCCTACAACGCCGACACCCAGGAGATGACCTACCACGGCAAGGTGAACCTCGGCATCGCCGTGGACACCAAGGACGGCCTGCTGTCCCCGGTCATCCACGACGCGCAGGACATGTCCCTGCCGGAGCTGGCCCAGGCCATCGCCGACATCGCCGACCGGGCCCGCAACAAGAAGCTCAAGCCGAACGACGTCACCGGTGGCACCTTCACCATCACCAACATCGGCTCCGAGGGCGCGCTGACCGACACCCCGATCCTGGTCCCGCCGCAGGCCGCGATGATCGGCACCGGCGCGATCCGCAAGCGCCCGGTCGTCATCACCGAGGACGGCTCGGACAGCATCGCCATCCGCAGCATGGTCTACCTGCCGATGACCTACGACCACCAGGTCGTCGACGGTGCTGACGCCGGACGGTTCCTGACCACCGTCCGCGACCGCCTGGAGAACATCGACTTCAGCTCCGACCTGGAGATCGGAGTCCGCTCCTGACCCCGTCCTACCCCGTCCCCGCACTTGTGCGGCGGCGGGGTAGAGTCGTTAGTCATGGGATATCAACACGGATCCATCCGGCTGTCGGACTCTCCGGTCACCGTCGACGACCTCGGGACGGTGGACTACCTGTCCACCTGGGACCGTCAGGCCGAACTCGCCCGCCGCCGTGCCGACGGCGAGATCGACGACACCGTGCTCCTGCTCCAGCACCCGCCGACCTACACCGCCGGCAAACGCACCCAGCCCGAGGACCTGCCCACCAACGGCCTGCCCGTCGTCGACGTGGACCGCGGTGGCCGGATCACCTGGCACGGGCCGGGGCAGCTCGTCGCCTACCCGATCGTGAAGCTCGCCGACCCGATCGACGTGGTCGACTACGTCCGTCGGATCGAGGAGGCCGTCCTCGCGACGTGCCGTGAGGTCGGGCTGGAGAACGCCGGACGCGTCCCCGGACGCTCCGGCGTGTGGCTGCCCGCCGGGCTGCGCCGCGGCGAGCTCGTCCCCGCCCGGAAGGTCGCCGCCGTCGGCATCCGCGTCACCCGCGGGGTCACGATGCACGGTGTGGCACTGAACTGCGACAACACCCTGGAGTACTACGACCACATCGTGCCCTGCGGCCTGGCGGACACCGGGGTGACCACCCTGTCGGAGGAACTGGGCCGCGACGTGACCGTCGCCGACGTCACCGGGATCTTCACCGGACACCTGCTCGACGCACTGGACGGGGCGCTCGAGATGTCGGAGGTGGACGTCCCGGAGGAGCTCGCACACGGCGCCGTACCGTCCTGAACAGGCTTTTTGGTCTGCTTTCGACGATGGGAGTCAGTTAGCGTCACTGAACGATGCAGCGTAGGGTGGGGGCCGTGACTGTTACATCAGACGGACGACGACTTCTCCGCATCGAGGCGAAGAACTCCCAGACCCCCATCGAGCAGAAGCCGCGGTGGATCCGCACGCAGGCCAAGATGGGCCCGGAATACCGTGACATGAAGTCCCGGGTCGCCGGTGCCGGGCTGCACACGGTGTGCCAGGAGGCCGGCTGCCCCAACATCCACGAGTGCTGGGAGGAACGCGAGGCGTCCTTCCTCATCGGTGGCGACACCTGTTCTCGTCGATGTGACTTCTGCCAGATCAAGTCCGGCAAGCCCACCCCGCTGGACCGTGACGAGCCGCGCCGCGTGGCGGAGAACATCCGCGAGATGGACCTGCGCTACGCCACCATCACCGGCGTGACCCGCGACGACCTCGACGACGAGGGCGCGTGGCTGTACGCCGAGATCGTGCGCAAGGTCCACGAGGTCAACCCGCACACCGGCGTGGAGAACCTCACCCCGGACTTCTCCGCGAAGCCCGACCTGCTGGCCGAGGTCTTCGAGGCACGCCCCGAGGTCTTCGCCCACAACCTGGAGACCGTGCCGCGCATCTTCAAGCGCATCCGTCCGGCCTTCCGCTACGACCGGTCCCTGGAGGTCATCCGTGCCGCCCGTGACTTCGGCCTGGTGACGAAGTCGAACCTGATCCTGGGCATGGGTGAGACGGCCGAGGAGGTGCAGTCCTCCCTGACCGACCTGAAGGACGCCGGCTGCGACATCATCACCATCACCCAGTACCTGCGCCCGACCTCGATGCACCACCCGATCGAGCGGTGGGTGAAGCCGGAGGAGTTCATGGAGCACTCCGAGTTCGCCAAGGAGCTCGGCTTCGGTGCGGTCATGTCCGGCCCGTTGGTCCGTTCGTCCTACCGTTCCGGGCGTCTCTACGCCGAGGCCAAGGCCGCCCGCGGCGAGTCGCTTCCGGACAACCTCGCCCACCTCGGCGAGACCCTGGGGTCCACCACCAGCCAGGAGGCCAGCACCCTGCTGGACAAGTACGGCCCGTCGGTCGAGACCCCGGTCTCGTCCGCCCGGTAAGTTGTTCCCCGCCCCGGCGGATGGCCGTTGTCGGTCCTGGGGCTCCGATGTTCTAAGGTAGGCGGTATGGCGAAGGATCCCCGGGAGAAAGAAAACAAGCGGCTCGAGAAGGCCGCCAAGAAGTCACGTCGCAAGCAGACGCGAGGCCAGATGTGGCAGGCCTTCCAGATGCAGCGCAAGAAGGACAAGAAGCTCATCCCCTACATGCTGCTGGGGTTCCTTGTCCCGGTGCTGGTCATGCTGGGGCTCAGCTACTTCTTCGGCTGGTGGTGGCTGAACCTCATCGTGGGTATCGCCATCGGTGTGATGGTGGGCTTCTGGGTCTTCTCCCGCCGTCTGCAGGCCGGTGTGTACGACCAGATCGAGGGCGAGGCAGGTGCCGCCGGTTGGGCGCTGCAGAACCTGCGTGACGGTGTCGGCGTCAAGTGGATCACCGAGACCGCCGTGGCCTCGAACACCCACATGGACGCCATCCACCGCGTGGTCGGCGTGCCCGGTGTGGTGCTCGTCGGCGAGGGAAGCCGGCACCGTCTGAAGCCGATGATGGCCCAGGAGCGCAAGCGTCTGGCCCGCATCCTCGGCAACACCCCGATCTACGACGTGTACGTCGGCGAGGGTGAGGACGAGGTCCAGATCCGCAAGCTGCAGAACCACCTGGTCCGTCTGCCGCGCAACATCAAGAAGAACGAGGTCGACGGCCTCAACAGCAAGGTGGAGTCGATCGCCCGCCTGCACTCGCGTGAGTCGATGCTCCCGAAGGGTCCGATGCCGCGCAACGCCGCGAACCCGGCCGGCGTGAACCGCCGTGCCCGTCGCGCCGCCCAGCGCAACAAGAAGGGCTGACCCCTCTCCCAGAGGGCCTGAAGAACCCCCGGGGACCGTCCGACACGTGGACGGTTCCCGGGGGTTCCTCGTACGTCGCGCCGCAGTGCACGAAACCCCGCGCGGATGTCGGTCTGAGGGGTCAGGACCACCATCCGCGCGGGGTTTCGTGTGCGAGGTCCGCGACGGTCAGCGGGTGCGGATCACCGCGGTACCCGTCGCCCGGTCGTGCATGCCGCGACTGTCGGTGTCCTGGATCAGCGGCGGGAACAGGAAGATGGTCAGCACGGTGCGCACCACCGCGCGCACGAAGCCGACACGGGCGTCCGGGTCGTCCACGCGGGCGACGCCGATGCCGAGCAGTGCGTGGCCCGGTGACTGCCCGAACAGCCACACCGTGACGACCCGCCACACGACCCAGACCATCAGCACCACGGTGGACACCCCGCCCAGCGCGTCGGTCATCTGGGTGATGAAGAAGGCGATGCCGTAGCAGATCAGCCAGTCCACCAGAAGAGCCAGCGTGCGCGGGAAGATCGGGGAGACCGAGCCCGGCCCGGACGCAGGCAGTCCGAGCAGTTTGCCCGGGTAGGAGCTCAGGTCGTGGGGGTCCTCGTACTTGCCGGGGACCTGGGGCCCCTCCAGCCAACTCGGTTGCCGGGCACGGTCCTCCCGCATGCCTTTGCGACGCTGACGACGCTCATCACCGGTACCACTGCTGTTCTGCCGTTTCGCCATGATGCTCAAGCGTACCGGCCCTGTGACGGCCCCCCAATTCTGCGGTGGTACACCCCGACTGTGCACACCCGAATGCCACTGCCCGTATCCTTGAGGTCACGCCCCGGCCGGGGACGACCATTTCGGCCCCGGAGCGCAACCCCTTTCGTCCCACCGGCAGTGACGACCAGTTACACGCCGGTAACATTGGATTGACATTAGGGCAACAACCCCACAATAGAATCGCTCCCGACGCACCCGGCAGGGTGAAATCCCATCGTGAGACAACGAGACAACGAGTTGGGTCGAACATGACTGCAAGGAGTCCAGAAGTGGCATTTAAGACGGCCGAAGAGGTCACGAAGTACATCGCGGACAACGACATCGAGTTCGTCGACGTCCGATTCACTGACGTCCCCGGCGTGGAGCAGCACTTCACCATTCCCGCGGCCGCCTTCGACGAGGACGCCATCGAGACCGGCCTGGCCTTCGACGGCTCCTCGGTCCGCGGCTTCACCACCATCGACGAGTCGGACATGAACCTGCTGCCCGACCTGGCGACGGCGAAGGTCGACCCGTTCCGCAAGACCAAGACCCTGAACGTGAAGTTCTTCGTCCACGACCCGTTCACCCGTGAGCCCTTCTCCCGGGACCCGCGCAACGTCGCCCGCAAGGCCGAGGAGTACCTCGCGTCCACCGGCATCGCCGACACCTGCAACTTCGGCCTGGAGGCCGAGTTCTACCTCTTCGACAAGGTGCGCTACTCCGCCGACCAGAACTCCGCGTTCTACGAGGTCGACTCCAACGAGGGCTGGTGGAACCGCGGTAAGGACACCAACACCGACGGCACCCCGAACACCGGCTACAAGACCCGCGTCAAGGGCGGTTACTTCCCGGTCCCGCCGTACGACCAGACCGTGGACGTGCGCGACGAGATGGTGAAGAACCTCGCGGCCTCCGGTTACGACCTCGAGCGCTTCCACCACGAGGTGGGCACCGGTGGACAGCAGGAGATCAACTACAAGTTCAACACCCTGCTGCACGCCGCCGACGACCTGCAGTCGTTCAAGTACATCATCAAGAACACCGCCGCCGCCCACGGCAAGTCGGCGACGTTCATGCCGAAGCCGCTGGCCGGTGACAACGGTTCGGGCATGCACGCCCACCAGTCGCTGTGGAAGGACGGCAAGCCGCTGTTCCACGACGAGGCAGGCTACGCCGGCCTGTCCGACCTGGCCCGCTACTACATCGGCGGCATCCTGCACCACGCCGGTGCGGTCCTGGCGTTCACCAACCCCACGCTGAACTCCTACCACCGTCTGGTGCCGGGCTTCGAGGCCCCCATCAACCTGGTCTACTCGCAGCGTAACCGCTCCGCCGCGGTACGTATCCCGATCACCGGCTCCAACCCGAAGGCCAAGCGCCTCGAGTTCCGCGCGCCGGACCCCTCGGGCAACCCCTACCTGGGTATGGCAGCGATGATGCTCGCCGGCCTCGACGGCATCAAGAACCGCATCGAGCCGCACGCCCCGGTCGACAAGGACCTCTACGAGCTTCCCCCGGAGGAGGCCGCCACCATCCCGACCGCGCCGACCTCCCTCGAGGCCGCGCTGAAGGCCCTGGAGGACGACAACGAGTTCCTCACCGAGGGTGGCGTCTTCACCGACGACCTGCTGGAGACCTACATCGCGTACAAGTACGAGAATGAGATCTCCCCGGCCCGTCTGCGCCCGACCCCGCACGAGTTCGAGCTGTACTACGACTGCTAGTCCGGTACACCTCGACGGCACGGAGCCGAACCCCCGCCACACGTTCTTGTGGCGGGGGTTCTCCCGTATGTCTGCCGGACGCCCTGCCGGTCGCCCGGACGACGCCCCCGCGTCACGTGCCGGATCCGTCCCTCCGCCGGCACGCGAAGACCGAATCCGGCACGCGGCGCGGGGTGCTCCGTGTGGTGCCCCGTCCTAGCCGTAGGTGAACAGTTGGTTGTTCAGCAGCGCACTCGGCGTATCCACCAGCCCCTTGGACGCCACACCCTCTCCCCTGGCCTCGAGTACGCCGCCGTAGAGCTGCCGGAAGCCGGTCAACGCCGCCGCGTAGTGGCTGACCGCGGTCTCGTAGGTCACGCCGATGCCACCGTGCAGCTGGATCGACTCCTCGGCCACCACCCGGGCCTGCCGGGCGAGGAAGACGTAGCTGTCCAACGCCGCGGCCTCGAGCTCCTCAAGACCAATTTCGCCGTTGTCTGCCGCCTCTGCCGTCTCCGCCATGGCCGCAGCCCACAGGGCGGTGGAACGGGCCAGCTCCACGTCCGAGTACAGCTGGGCGGCCCTGTGTGTCAGCACCTGGAAGTTGTTGAGGGTCACGCCGAACTGCTTGCGGACCTTCAGGTACTCCACGGTCCGCGTCATCGCCGCGCCCATCAGCCCCGCCGCCCGACCGCCCTCGACGACACGCGCCAGTGCGACGGCACGGCGCAGAGCCTGTTCCGGCGCCTGTTCCGGTGCCTGCTCCGAGCCGTCGCCGTCGAGCCGCTCGGCCGGGGCGTCGCGGAACTCCACACTCCCGACCGGGGCCCACTGCGCGTCACGGTGGACGCTCACCGTCACGCCGTCGTCGGCGGTGACGAGGTAGACGCCGAGGGCACCGTCCTGCACCGCGGTGACGAGGAAGGCGTCCACGTCGCCGGGGGCGGCGACCGCCCGCTTGGTGCCGCTGAGCCGACCGTCGACGACGGTGGCGCCACGCGGGTCGGACCAGCCCGTGCCCGCTTCGGCGTGGGCGAGCGCCACGAGCCGCTCACCGGTGGCGATGCCCGGCAACCATGTCGACTTCTGGTCCTCTGAGCCGAGGTCCTGCAGCAGCCACGCCGGGACGTGCGCCAGGTCGGTGACCGGTTCGGGGACGGCGAGGTCGCCGAGCACGCCGGCGGCGGCGTAGGCCTCGCCCACGCCCGCCCCCGCGCCGTCGTACCTCTCGTCGATGACGAGGCCCGTCATCCCGAGTTCCGCGGCCTGCCGCCAGAGGTCCCGGCGGAAGGTGAGCGCCCCGTCCGGGGCGTCGGCACCACTGGTGGGGTCGTCCTCGGCGCCGGAGAAGACGCTGCGGACGGAGTCGGCGAGCATGCGCTGCTCGTCTGTCAGGGAAAGATCCATGGTCGTGTCGCTCCTAGAGTCCGAGGATGGCCTTGGCGATGACGTTCGCCTGGACCTCGTTGGTGCCCCCGTAGATGGAGACCTTGCGGTTGTTGAGGTAGCGCACGACGGCATCGCCGTGCTCGTCCCCGTGCTCGTCACCGGTGATCTCGACGGCGTCGCTGCCGAGCGCCTCGACGGCCAGCTCGTTGATCTCCTGGAGCAGGCGGCTGCCCTCGATCTTCAGCATCGAGGACAGCGGGCTGGGCTTACCGTCCGTGCTCGTGGCGGTCACCCGCAGCTGCGTGGCCTCGACCGCCTTGAGCCGCAGCTTCACGTCGTAGAGGCGGTCGCGGAACAGGGGGTCGTCGATCACGCAGCGCCCGCCGAGGGTGCGCTGCGCCGCCGCCTCCACGACGTCGGCGTACTGGCGTTGGCTCGTGCCGACCTGGGTGATGCCGTTGCGCTCGTTGCCGAGCAGGAACTTGGCGTAGGTCCAGCCCTTGTTCTCCTCTCCGACGAGGTTCTCCACCGGGATGCGCACGTCGGTGAAGAAGAACTCGTTGACCTCCACGGACCCGTCGATCAGGCGGATGGGGCGGCGCTCGATGCCCGGGGTGTCCAGGTCGACGAGCAGAAAGGAGATCCCCTGCTGCTTCTTCGGCGCCGAGGGGTCGGTACGGGCCAGCAGGAACATCCACTCGCCGTACTGGCCCAGCGTGGTCCAGGTCTTCTGCCCGTTGACCACGTAGTGGTCGCCGTCGCGCACGGCGGTTGTCGACAGGCCCGCCAGGTCGGAGCCTGCGCCGGGTTCGGAGAAGCCCTGCGCCCACCAGATGTCCAGGTTGGCGGTCTTCGCCAGGAACCGGTCCTTGATCTCCTCGCTGCCGAACGCGGCGATCACGGGGCCGACCATGCCGGTGTTGAAGGCCAGCGGTTCAGGGATGCCGGCCCGCTGCAGTTCGTTGGTGTAGATGTGGGACTGGACGGGGGTCCAGTCCTGCCCGCCGTACTCGACCGGCCAGTGCGGGACGGCGACACCGTGGTGGTTCAGGACGCGCTGCGCGGCGACGATGTCGTCGCGGGTGACGTGGCCGGCGCGCATGCGGTCGCGGATCTCCGCGGGCACGTCAGCGAAAATACCGCGGAGTCTGTCGCGGAAGGCGACGTCCTCCTCCGAGAGCTCGAGATTCACGGGCACTGCTCCTCACATATGTGCTGCATCACTGATCTTCATGGAACGTGACCCAGACTACGCCCGCGACCACACGCGGAGACGAAGCAGACGGCGCATCCGGAATAGACCGCACGGTCCACCTGTTGTGGGGAGGGACGGCGACCAGAGACGGCACCGTCACACCACACCAACAGGAGGCACAACATGACGAACATTCTCATCATCGGCGGGCACGGCAAGGTCGGACTGCTGGCAGCACCGAAACTCGTCAAGGACGGCTTCGAGGTCACGTCCCTCATCCGCAACCCCGACCAGACCGCGGAGATCGAGTCGCTCGGCGCCTCCGCCCTGGTCAAGGACGTCACCGCCCTCACCCCGGCACAGTGGGACGACGTACTCGCAGGCTTCGACGTGGTGGTGTGGACCGCCGGCAACGGTGGCCGGGCAGGTCAGGACGTGACCTACGCGGTCGACCGCGACGCCGCCCTGGCCGTCATCGACTCCCTCGAGCGGCTGCGTGACTCCGGCGACGCCGGTACCACGCCCCGCTACATCAACGTCTCCTACGCCGGTGCGCGCAACCACACCGTGCCGGAGAGCGACGACTTCTTCGCCTACGCGGACTCGAAGAAGACCGTCGACGACCGCCTCGTCGCCACCGAGGGCCTGGACTACGTGATCCTCGGCCCGGCCGCGCTCACCGAGGAGCCGGCCGGCGGCTTCGCCCCGGTCACCGCCGACCTGGACCGCGCCGACTCGCACACCGCGCGTGAACTCGTCGCCGACGCCGTGGTGGAGTTCGCCGGACGCGACACCGTGTCCGGTCAGCGCACCGTCGAGTTCGTCGACGGCGAGCGCCCCGTCAGCGAGCTCTAACTCGCCGCACCTCCGCTCAGGGGCCCCGCAGGATCCCCTTGAGCCCCGCCGCCGCGGCCCGCGGGTCGTCGGCGGTGGTCACCCCACGCACGACCACCGCGCGGCGTCCCCCGGCCGCGACGACCGCCGGCAGGGTCGCCTCGTTGACCCCGCCGATGGTGAACCAGGGTTTCGTGCTCCCGGCCGCGTCGAGCATCTCCGCGGTACGGGTCACCAGTTCCAGGCCGGTGGCGGTCCGCCCCGGCTTCGTCGGGGTCTCCCACACCGGGCCGGTGCAGAAGTAGTCCAGTGCGTCGTCCCGCATCGCCGCCCTCGCCTGCTCGGCCGAGTGGGTCGACAGGCCCACCAGCACGTCGGGCCCCACGATCCGCCGCGCCTGCGCGACGCTCAGGTCGTCCTGCCCGACGTGCAGTACGTCCGCCCCCACCAGGACCGCGACGTCCGCCCGGTCGTTGACGGCGACGAGTCCGTCGTGCTCGGCGGCGACGCCGGACAGCACCTGCAGCGCGGCAATCTCCTCGCTGGTACTGACCGAACGGTCACGGATCTGCACGATGTCCACGCCCCCGTCGAAGGCGGCGTGCAGGAAGTCCTCCAGGTCGCCCTGCTCCCGGCGCGCCGTGGTGCACAGGTAGAGCGAGGCGTCCTGCAGTCGGCTGCGACGTCGGGAGCCTGTCGTGGCGGGGTCGTTCGTGCGCTGCTGCGGGTCCATGTGGTGTGATGGTAGTCGTTAAGCGAACGACGGGAGCCCCCGACGCCGGGGCTGAGAGGACCGGGGCACACCGGTCGACCGTTCACACCTGATGCGGATCATGCCGCCGGAGGAACAGAACGCAGATGCCCGACATTCTTGTCGTCGGCGCCGGGGTGATCGGGCTGAGTACGGCCTGGTCGCTACGGCAGGCCGGACACACCGTCACCGTCGTCGACCCCGCCCCGGGGTCCGGCGCCAGCCGTGCCGCCGCCGGCATGCTCGCCGCGGTCAGCGAGGTCGTGCACGGCCACGACCGGATCCGCCCGCTGATGCTCGCCTCCGCCGCCGCCTACCCGGAGTTCATCGCCGGGCTGGAGGACGCCGTGGGCCACCCGGTGGGTTACCGCGCCACTGCCACGCTGGGGGTGGGTGCCACGCGCGGTGACGTGGCGGCGTTGTCCGACCTTGCCGAGGTGCAGCGTGCCGGGGGCATGTCGGTGGAGCAGCTCACCGTGCGGCAGGCCCGGCGGCTGGAGCCTGCGCTGTCTCCGGGGATCGCCGGGGCGTTCCTGCTCGCCGACGACCACCAGGTCGACCCGCGCATGCTGGTGGACGCCCTCCTGGAGGCGCTCACGGCGCCGAACGGCGCGAGCGGCGCGCCCGGCGTCCCGGGCCCGGCGGGAACGCTGCACCGTGGCCGCGTCCGGACCGTCCTGCGTGAGGACGGTAGCGGGGCCGTGACGGGGGTGCTGCTCGACGACGGCACCCGCCTGCACGCCGACACCACCGTGCTGAGCCCCGGTCTCGCCCTGTCCGACATCGGCGGGCTGCCGGAGGCGGCACGCGTCGCGCTGCGCCCGGTGCACGGCGACATCCTGCGCGCCCGCCTGCGCCCGGGGCGTCCTGCACTGCTGGAACGCACCGTGCGCGGCCTCGTGGACGGCCGGCCGGTCTACCTCGTGCCCCGGCAGGACGGGGGCATGGTGATCGGGGCGACCGAACGCGAGGACGGCTTCGACGGCGTCTCCCTCGAGGGCGCCCACCAGCTGCTGCGCGACGCGCAGATCCTGGTGCCCGGTGCCGCCGACCTGGAGCTCACCGAGATGCTCGCCCGCGCCCGGCCCGGCACCCCCGACGACATCCCCTACCTGGGCCCGGTGCCCGGAGACGACGGTGCGGTGGACGGGGTGCTGGTGTGCACCGGCCACTCGCGTCACGGGGTGCTGCTGGCGCCGGTGAGCGCCCGGCTCGTCGGCGCGCTCGTCAGCGACTCTGCCGGCTCTGCGGATCCTGCCGACACCTCCCTGCTCGCCACCACCTCCCTGGAAAGGACCCTGGACCAACCATGAACCAGATCACCGTCAACGGCACGCCGCGCAGCGTGGACCCGCAGACCACGGTCAGCGACGTCGTCTCCGACGTCACCGGACAGGACCCGGACTCCGACCAGCTCGGCGTGGCCGTGGCCCTGGACTCCGGCATCGTGCCGCGCAGCCGCTGGGCCAGCACCGTGACGCCCGACGGCGCGCAGGTCGAGATCATCACCGCGATGCAGGGAGGCTAGGCGCACCGTGAACACCGACGCACTAACCATCGGCTCGAGCACCCTGGGCTCCCGCCTGATCACCGGCACCGGCGGGGCGACCTCCCTGGAGGTGCTGGAGGACGCGCTCACCGCGTCCGGCACGACGATGACCACCGTCGCCCTGCGCCGCTTCGACCCCACCACCGGCACCTCCCTGTTCGGGCTGCTGTCCCGCCTGGGCATCGACGTGCTGCCGAACACCGCCGGCTGCTACACCACCCGCGACGCCCTGCTCACCGCCCGCCTGGGACGAGAGGCGCTCGGCACGAACCGGGTGAAGCTGGAGATCCTCGCCGACGACCGCACCCTGCTGCCCGACGTCGTGGAACTCGTCGACGCCACCGAACAACTCACCGCCGACGGTTTCGAGGTCTACGCCTACACCTCCGACGACCCGGTGGTGGCCCGCACCCTGGAGTCCGCCGGGGCGGTCGCGGTGATGCCGCTGGGCTCGCCGATCGGCACGGGCCTGGGGGTGCTCAACCCGCACAACATCGCCATGATCTGCGAAAACGCCACCGTACCGGTGATCCTCGACGCCGGGGTGGGCACCGCCTCCGACGCGACGCTGGCCATGGAGCTCGGCTGCGACGGGGTGCTGCTGGCCAGCGCGGTGACCCGCGCGCAGGACCCGGCGGCGATGGCCCTGGCCATGCGCCACGCCGTGGAGGCCGGGCGCCTCGCCCGCGGCGCCGGACGCATCCCACGGCGCCCGTGGGCGCGCGGCGCGGTGGCGTCCTCCCCGCAGGACGGGCTGATCGACCCGGCGGGAGTGCAGTGAATCCCCCTGTGAAACCTCTCCCGAATCCCCTCGTCGAACCGGGTCCGCAGCTCACCGCGCAGGAGTCCGCGCGCTACGCCCGGCACCTGAGCCTGCCGGAGATCGGGGTGACCGGGCAGCGTCGGCTCAAGGCGGCCCGGGTGCTCGTCGTCGGCGCCGGCGGGCTGGGCTCGCCGGTGCTGCAGTACCTCGCCGCCGCCGGGGTGGGCACCCTGGGCATCGTGGACGACGACGTGGTGGAGGTCAGCAACCTGCAACGCCAGGTCGTGCACCGCATCGATGCTGTCGGTGAACCCAAGGTCGACTCCGCCGCCGACGCCGTGGCCGGGATCAACCCGCTGGTCACCGTGGAACGACACGGAATGCGCCTGGGGGCCGCACAAGCCGTGGAGCTGGTCGGCGGCTACGACCTCGTCGTCGACGGTGCCGACAACTTCGCCACCCGCTACCTGGTCTCCGACGCCTGCACCCTGACCTCCACCCCGTGCGTGTGGGGCTCGGTGCTGCGCTTCGAGGGCCGGGTGTCGGTGTTCTGGTCGGGCCCCTCGCACGACGGGATCACCTACCGTGACCTGCACCCGGACCCTCCCCCGCCCGGATCGGTGCCCAGTTGCGCCGCCGGTGGGGTTGTCGGGGCACTGCCCGGCACGCTGGGGTCGTTGATGGCGTCCGAGGTGGTGAAGCTAGTCACCGGGTGCGGTGAGCCACTGTACGGACGGGTGCTGCTGCACGATGCGCTGGCGATGAGCTTCCGTGAGCTGCGTGTCCTCCCCGACCCCGAGGCACCCCTGGTCACCTCGGTGCAGGACATGACGCAGGCGTGCTCACCCGGGCCCGGACCCGCTGTGGCTGCGACGGTGTCGGTCGACGAGCTGGACGCCCGGCTGCGGTCCGGCGCGGTGCTGGTGGACGTGCGCGAGGACTGGGAGCGCGACATCGTGTCGATCCCCGGGGCGCGGGCCGTCCCCCTGGCCGCCCTGCAGCAGGCCGGTGCCGACGCCCTGCCGGACGGCGTCGGCGGGCGGGACGTGATCTTCCACTGCCGTTCCGGGGCGCGCTCGGCACTGGCGGTGGACGCCGTGGCGTCCTCCTTCGCCGGACGTGAGGAGTCCGTGACGCACCTGGACGGCGGCGTCCTGGAGTGGGTGCGTGTCCTGCACCCGGGGCTGCCGACCTACTGAGCAGCCTCGTCCGCGCTATCGGCTGTGGCTGTGGCAGTGGCAGTGGCTGCGGCAGTCCGGTCACGCCAGCGTTGCATCTTCACCCTGCTGACCAGCAGGCCCACGATGCCGAACACCCAGACCACCCCGAGGGCGCACCAGGCGAGGCGGAAGTCGCCCCAGGTGTAGTCCCCGCCGTCGGAGACCGCGTCCAGCACCAGCCCGGCGGCCTGGGCCGCGACCATCGCCGCGAGGAAGCCGCCCATGTTCGACAGGCCCGTCGCCGTGGCGGTGAACCTGCGGTCGACCTCCTCACGCACGGTGTCGAAACCGTAGTTCGCCACCGGGGCCAGCCCCGGCACGATGACGTTGACCACCGCGACGGCCACCAGACCACGCGGGTCCGGGGACATGAAGAACACCGCCCAGGTCGTCGCCACGATCAGCGTGGCGACCAGGGTGACCTCGGGGCGTCGGCGCCTGGCCCGCCCCGAGATCACGCCCATCACCGGGCCCAGGACAACGCTGACGACCATGTTGAGCACCAGGATCCCCGAGGCCTGCGACCCGCTCAGGCCCATGCCCAACGTCATCAGGGGCACTCCCCACAGCAGGGTGAAGACGACCTGGCTCATCAGCGTGAAGTGGATGAAGAAGCCGAGCCAGCAGGCGGGCTGGCGGACCACGAAGGCCAACGTGGCCCGGATCCCGCGCCGCTCGTCCCGCCCCCGGTCCGTCCCCCGGTCCTTCCCTGCGTCCGTGAGCGTGCGGTCCGGGAACGGGGAGTCCGCCACCGCCACCCACGCCAGCAGCGCCACCAGCACACTTCCCGCCCCCAGCGACAGGAACGCCGGGGACCAGCCGTAGGCGTGCAGCAGCATCGAGAACGGCACGGCGGACATGAACTGGCCGATGTAGCCGAGCCCACCGGTGAGCTGGGTGAACACCGGGGCCTCACGCGGCGGGATCCAGGCGGGCAGGATCCTCATCACCGACAGGAACGCAGTGGCGTCCGCCGACCCGATGATCACCCGGGCGACGATCGCCACCGGATAGGACGTGGTCAGCCCGAGCAGCACCTGACCGAGACCCATCATCAGCGCGCCGACGACAAGCATGCGGCGGGCACCGAAGCGGTCGATGAGCATGCCCATCGGGATCTGGGCGCAGGCGTAGACCCCGAGCTGCACGGAGGTGAACACGGCCAGCCGGGAGGCGTCGATGTGGAACTGGTCCATGGCCTCGACACCGGCGACACCCAGGGAGGTGCGCCCGGTGATCGCGAGGATGTAGGCGATGACCGCGGCGAACCAGACAACCAACGCCCGTCGGCTCAGCCGTCCGGACGGGACAGTTGCTTCTGCAGTTGAATCGCGCACGTGTGCCCACCTTAGACCACCGTGGCCCTGAGGGGGGCCGTGCCCCCGTCAGGCCAGGGCCATCACACCGCGGACGAGCACGGTGGCCGCGCCCAGCGAGGCGATCGTGACGGCCAGCACGCGGGCCTTCTCCCTCTCGATCCGCCGGGCGAAGACCATGCCCGCGGCGATGCCGATGACCATCGCCACCAACGCCGCCGGCCAGATCCCCCACGGCGTGCCGGAGATGTCGCCGGCGCCGGTGGCTACCTTGATGGCGAAGCTGACCACCCCGGAGACGATGAACAGGGGCTGCAGCGTGGCGGAGAAGGTGCGCTGGTCCCAGCGCGACGCCTGGGCGTAGACCGTGATCACCGGGCCGGCGACACCGGCGAGGGTGTTGCTGAACCCGCCGACGATCCCGGAGATCGCGGCGGGCAGTCTCCCGGACATCGGCGGGATGTAGCGCTTGCCGAAGGTGGTGATCCCCAGGGCGACCAGCAGCAGTGCACCGACGACGATCTGCAGGACCGCCGGGGAGATCACGTGGATGAGCCAGGCCCCCGGCACGGCCCCGACGACCATCACCGAGCCGATCAGGGCGAACTTCCCCCAGTCGATGTCGCGGCGCACGGTGACCGTGGACATCGCGGCGTTGACCGCGGCGATCACGTTGATCACCATGATCCCCTCGACCGGACCGAGGGTGATGCTGAGCACCGGCCCACCGACCAGTCCGACCCCCATGCCGGAGACCCGCTGCATGCACGCCCCCACGAGGACCGCCACGAAGACAAGAAGGATAAGTTCCATTCAGGATAATTTATACCCTTGCGGGGCCCCCGCCCGGCACCGGCCCCACCCCGTCGGCGCCGGGGACCGTACGCGGCCTACGATAAGATCCCTGCTGTGAGTTCACCCCGCCCCGAGACACCCACGCCTCCTGAGTCGGCCGCCGCCCGGCACCGCCGACTGTCCCGCCCGGCCACCGCCGCCGTCGGCTGGGTGCTCGCCCACCTCATCGCCGTGGTGTGGATCGCGGTGGCCGGGACGTCCACCGGCGACGTGCGCTACTACCACTCCGGCCTCGCCGGTCTCGACCCCACCGCGATGGACGAGTACCCCGAGGTCGGCACGTGGCCGGCCCGGATCGTCGAGTGGCTCACCCCCTCGCAGGACGCCTTCGTCGTCGGCTTCGTCGTCCTGTCGCTGCTGGTCTCGGCGTTATTCACGGTGTACCTGTGGCGGGCGGGCACACCGCGGGGCACGGTGTGGCCCGCCTGGTTCTGGATCCTGTTCGCCGCCGGGTCCGGACCGATCTTCCTGACCAGGCTGGACATCTTCCCCGGCATCCTCGTCGCGGGTTTCGCCGCCATGCTCTTCGCCGGCGCCCGCTACTCGCGTCTGGCCACGGTGCTGCTCGCGGTGGCCACGATGATGAAGCTGTGGCCCGGGGTTCTCGGCGCCGCCCTGGTCGGCGGGTTCCGGCGGGCGGGCACCTGGGTGCGCGTGGCCTGGTTCCTCGCCTCGCTGGTGGTGCTGTGTCTGCTGGTCGTCGCCCTCGGCGGGACGGACCGGCTGCTTTCCCCGCTGACCTACCAGGGCGACCGGGGCCTGCAGGTCGAGTCGATCGGTGCCACTCCGTTCATGCTCGCCGCGGGCCTGCACGACCTGATGTCGTCGTCCGCCAACCCCTGGACGGTCAGCTACGCCAGCTCGAAGAGCTACGAGATCGCCGGACCCGGTGTGGGGGTGGCGCTGACGGTGCTGACCCTGCTGACCGCGGCGAGCATCCTGCTGGCGCTCGGGTGGGCGCTGCGCCGCCTGCTGCGCGACGACTGGACGCCCGGGCGGGCGGTGACCTTCGCGATGATGCTGATCATGCTCATCATCGTGACGAACAAGGTGTTCTCCCCGCAGTACCTGGCGTGGATCGCACCGATCGCCGCGGTGGCCCTGCTGGTCAGCCGGCGGGCCGGTGGCGGCAGCACCACCAGCACCATCGGCACCATTGTCGCCGTGGAGATCCTCGTCGCCGCGCTGCTGACCACCCTGGTGTACCCGGTGTTCTACGACTGGTTGATCGCCAACCCGCCGGACTTCGCCGCCACCGTGGTGCTGGCCTTGCGCAACGTGGTCGTCCTCGTACTCACGGCGACCTGCGCCTGGTGGGCGCTCAGGCCTGCGGGGCACCCCGGGTGGAGCGAGGACGCTCCGGCGCCGGCAGACTCCGCGCGCGCAGCCGGCTGACCAGGTCGGTCGCGTCGACGTCGGTGAGGTCACGTCCGGCCATCATCACCGGACCGGGCACCAGGTCGAATCGCACACCGGCCAGGCCCAGGACCTTCTGCACCGGACCGCTGCGCAGCGTGAGCTCCTGGATGTGCGCCGGGGAGATCACCGACACCACCCGGCGCAACCGTCCGCGGTGCGACACCACCGCACGCAACTGCCCCTCCCGGTGCAGGGACGTGTCGCTGGACGGGGTGCTGGACGGGTCTGTGACCAGCGTGACGCTCTGGCGGGTGCGGTCCACCGGCGAGACCCACCTCGCAGACGGCGGGCTGAGGTAGGTGCGCACCCCGGCGCCGGACGCCGCGTCCTGCGCCCCGTCGAGCCCGTCGGGACGGCCCTGCGGGTGCGCGACAGCGGTGATCTCCGGAGTCGACAGCGGGCTGAGGAGTTCGAGCACGTGCAGCGCCACGGGCAGTTCGCCCACCGGCAGCACCGTGGTGGTGGACCCCTTCGAGCCCTCACCGTTGCCGTAGCCGGCGACGTCGACCCGTACCTTCCACCAGCCCAACAGCCGCCACACCAGGGGTTGCGACACCTCCACGGCATGCACCCGGCCCAGCGGGATCGACTGACGGCGACGTTCCGACAACCCGAAGGTGATGCCGAGGATGTCGCCGTCGAGCTTCGCGGTGAACCGCCAGCTGGCGTTGAGCACACCCCAGAACCACGGCACCGCACCCGCCAGCGCGGGCAGCAGGACCGCCGCGCCGGCCGGGGTCGCCACCGAGACGACCACACCGACCACCACCAGCAGCGAGGACCCGGACAGGGCCGCGGCCACGACCGAGCGGGTGATCGGGATCGTGGGCACCACGGTCCGGGCGGTGTCCTCGCCCGACCCCGCAGACGCAGTCGCAGTCGCAGTTGCGGGGCCGTCGTGGCGCTCCGGGAACTCGTCGGCGCCCTCCGGCGTCCCGTTGACCAGGTGCAGCAGGTCGGCGCGCAACGTCTCGGCGTCGGCCCGCGGCAGGTACTCCACGTTGACCGAACTGTCCGACCCGCCGGCGGTCTCCACCCGCACCCCGGCCAGACGGAACAGTCGCGGGGCCAGCGGCTCGACCACGTCCACGGCCTGGACCCGGTCGAAACGTGCCGTGCGCAGCTGGCGGGACAACACGCCGCGACGGACCGCGATCTCCTCGTCGGTGATGCGGTAGCCGGTGGCGCGCCACCACGGCAGGGACACCACCCAGCCGACGAAGAACACCACCGGCAGCGCGACCACCGCCACCAGGACGACCAGGGCGGTGGGCAGTGAGGTGTCCGCCAGCAGGTCACGCAACCGTCCCAGGGTCTCGGCCTGCTGTGCCAGCAGCACGGCGGCGATACCCACCAGCACGGCCCACATGCGCAGCAGCGGACTCAGCGGGTGGACGCGCCGCCAGCGGTCTCCCTCCGGATCTCCCGCCGGTTCTTCCACCGCAGCCTGGGTGCTCACAGTCCGCTCATCCTCTCGCGCGCGGCGACGGACAGCCGGTCGCGCAGCGCGTCGGCGTCGGCACCGGTGAGTCCGACGACGGTGGAGTCGCTGGTGGACGAGGCGGTGTTGAGCTTCACCTTCTTCAGGTCGAAGAGCCGGTCGACCGGCCCGGCGGTGACGTCCACGTACTGGATCCGCCCGTAGGGCACCACGGTGAAGGTCCGCCACAGCCGTCCCTTGGTGATCAGCAGTTCGTCCTCGGTCTCCAACCAGCGCCGCCGCCTGGCCTGGGTGGGGATGAACCACACCTGCCAGCAGAGGACGGCCACCAGGACCGCGGCGATGATCCACAGGGTCAGGGCGAGTCCGTCGGAGGCGAGCACCGCGCCGACGACGACCGCGACCAGCGGGATGACCGTCCACGGGAGGTCGCAGACGTAGCGGGCCGGCACGTAGCGTGGGGCCACCCGGTTCATCGAGTCGGGCGGGGAGAACGGCGTGATGTCACCGGAGGAAGTGGCTGTGGTCATGGCCCTCATTCTCCCACAAGGTCACAGGGTCAGCGCACGGTGTACGCCTGCAGCGGCCTCCGACACGTAGCCGCCGCCGAAGACCGCGGCGTGCAGGTAGAGCGCCTGCAGGCGGTGCAGCTCAAGGAGGTCACGCCAGCCGGCGTCCAGCTCGGCGGCCTCCGCGTAGGCGCCGAGGACGCGCTCCAGGTGCGGGGCGCCGAACATGGTGAGGAACCCCAGGTCGGTCAGCGGGTGGCCGCCGTGGGCGGACGGGTCGATGAGCACCGCCCCGTCGCGTCCCCACAGCACGTTGCCCGACCACAGGTCGCCGTGCAGCCGGGCCGGCGGGCGATCATCGTCGAAGTCGCCGGCGGTGAGCCGGTCGAGCAGCCGCGCGGTGCCGGGGATCCCGCCGGGCACACGACGCTCCAGCGGCCCGAGCACCACCTCGGCGTAGAAGGCGCCCCACCGGTCGTGCGGGGTCAGGGGCAGCTCGAGCAGGTTGTCGTTGGGCCCCTGGTAGCCGGGGCCGTCCCAGCCGGCCGGCCCCGAGCCGAAGGACGGCGCACCGCAGGCGTGGGTCACGGCCAGGCGGCGGCCGAACTCCTCGGCGTGCGCCGGCGTCGGCGCGACCTGCCCGACCCGCTGCAGCAGCAGGTCCTCGCCGGACGCGCCACCGGTGCCCACGACCCCGGCCACGGGTACTCCCCCGCGGTCGGCGGCGTCGCCGAGCCAGTCCAGGCAGGCGTGCTCCCACTCACCGGGGCGGCCCGGGTTGTGTTTGGTAAAGGTCAGCGTGTCGGCGAGCTGCGGGAAGGTGGTGAACATCAACGGGGCGAGGCGGTGGGCCGGGTCGTCCGGTGTGTTCGTGGTGGTGCCGAGCGGGAGCCAGCGGGCGTCGGCGATCTCGGCGGCGACGACCGGGTCGACCACCTCGCCCGGTGCGCCCTCATGCAGGAAGAGGTCCGCGGTGACCGAGTGTCCCCGCTCGTTCGCCGCCTCGGCGGTGAAGGTGCCCACCGGTGTCAGGCAGGACGCCGCGACGGCGATGCCGGTCTCCTCGGCGACCTCGCGGACCGCGGCGCTGACGGCGTCCTCCCCCGGCTCGGGTTTGCCGCCCGGGTACTGGTGGAGGTCGGTGCCCTGCTTACGGACGGTCAGGACCTCTTGACCACCGGGTGCACCGGGTGCGCGGCGGACGAAGGCGACGGCGCTGACCCGGATGTCCCCGTTCGTGGTCCCGCCTGAGCTCACTGCAGGGCGCGGCGGATCGTGGACACCGTGACAGCGCAGCTGCTGTCCGCGTCCCGCTCGTGGTAGCCACGGCAGACGTCGGAGCCGTGCTGCATCAGCAGCAGCAGGGCCGCGCTGAGCTCCTCGGACAGCAGCTCCAGCGATTCCTCGTCGACGACCAGGGAGTCGAAGACGCCCTGCAGGGAGGTGGGGTCGGCGGACTCGTCGACCGCCGGGCCGGGGCACGCCCGTGCCAGGGTGAGCCGCAGGTAGGTGTGCGCCACCAGGCCGAGGGTGTCGCCGGCGTCCTGCAGCTCACCGATGTGGCGGCGGAACTGCAGCATCGACGGCATGGTCACGTGCCGGTCGCGCCAGCGGGCCGTGGCGTGCGCGCGGTCGAGGGCGACGGCGAAACTGTCCGTGACAGCGGCCAGCGCGGTACGCATCGGAGCCAGGGCGAGCGGGTCGACGGCGAGACCCGGGGCGCCCAGTGCGGCACGCAGGATCCGCAGACCCTCCCAGTGCTGCTCGAGGTAGGCGGCGCGCCCGGCGAACGGCAGGGTGCCGTCCGACATGCGGCTGAAGACCGAGGAACGTCCCACGCAGTCCAGCGCGGAGTCACCGGCGGCGTCCAGCAGGTCGGCCACCTCGGAGGCGTGGACGGCGGCCGACGAGCCGACGAGCGCGTGGTCGTCGATTCGTGCACTTGAAGTCTGCTGCATGTCCTTCACCTTCCTGGGGCCGACGGGTCAATCACAACGATATTTCGTGAGCCTACCCTAAACCAGGTGCTCGGGCCAGTGCGGGGACAACGTCCTGCGCAGCCCCTCGAAGACACCCGAGTTGTAGGCGAAGGCCTCCCCCGCCGCAGTGAGGAGGTGACCACGCTCGGCGTCGGTCAGCTCCATGCCGTCCAACGCCTCGCGGTAGGCGTCGCGGTAGCGCTTCGGCTTGTCGATGTGCGGGAAGCTGTAGAAGGAGAGGGCCGACCCATCCACGCCGTAGTGGCGCTGCATGAGCCGGCCGATCACCTGGCCGCCCGCCAGGTCACCCAGGTAACGGGTGTAGTGGTGGGCGACGAGTGCCGGGACGTCACGCTCCCGGCCGATGCGCTGCAGTTCGGCGACATACCCAGCCGTCTCCTCCAGGGCGACGGCGTCCACGGTGCCTCCGAGTGCACGGAGGTCCTCCTGCAGGACCGCACGGCGGTCGAGCAGACGGTCCGCGACGGCGCCGAGCCGGGAGTCACCCGAGCAGGCCTCCACCGCGTCCTCCAGGGCCGAGTAGAACAGGTACGCCTGCTCCTGGAACGACACGAACGCCCCGACACCCAGACTCCCGTCCAGCAGGCGCTCCATGAACACGGAGTGCTCCGCGTTCTCGTGGGCCTGCCGGGTCTCCTCGCGAAGCAGCTCGGAGAGCGTGGTGGTGCTGGTCGTCATGATGGTGTCCGTTCAGTCCCTGTCCTCGGTCGTTCGCATTCGATGAACAACGTGTACAGGCAATGCTAACAATGGAGACCCTTACCGCGGATCATCCGAAAGTTGGAACCGTCGGCCTAATCCACAGCTCCGCACCCGCGCGGTCCACGCTGACCGGCCAGTCGTACACCCGCGACAAGCGCTCGGAGGTGCACACCTCGCCCGGCGCGCCGACGGCGTCCACCCGCCCGTCGCTGAGCAACGCCAGCCGGTCGCAGTAGCGGGCGGCGAGATTCAGGTCGTGCAGCACCACGATCACACCCACTCCCCCGGGATCGCCTGCAGCAGCGCCTTCAGCGGCGACCCGGCGCACCGAACGCATCGTGCGCTCCTGGTGGCCGATGTCCATCGCCGCCGTCGGTTCGTCCAGCATCATGCACCGGGCCTGCTGCGCCATCACGCGGGCGAAGGCCACCCGGGCACGCTCCCCACCGGACAGGGTGGTCACGTCCCGGTCCTGCATGCCGAACATGCCGACCTCCTGCAGGCACGCGTCCACCAGCGCGGTCTCCTCCGCCGGCTCAGCCGCACCTGACCAGGCCGAGCGCCCCATCTCCACCACGTCGCGCACCAGGTGGGCGAAGGACACCCGGGAGTCCTGCAGCATCACCGAACGCACCCGGGCGGCCTCCCGGCCGCGGTAGTCGGCGTAGGGACGTCCGGCCAGCAGGACCTCACCGGACACCGGTGTGGTGTCACCGGACAGCACCCCCAGCAGCGTCGACTTGCCGGCGCCGTTCGGACCGATCAGTCCCAGGACCTCGCCGGCGTGCACCTCCAGGTCCACCCCGTGGAGGATCTCGGTGGCGTCGCGGCCACCCAGCGACACCACCACGTCCTGCGCGGACAGGAGCACCTCGCCACTCATCCGACCACACCTCCCCGCTTGAGCATCCTGCGCAGCAGGATGAAGAACGTCGGCCCGCCGACCAGGGCAGTGAAGATGCCGATGGGCAGGTCGGCGAAGGCGATCAGTGTGCGCGACGCCAGGTCCGCCAGCAACAGCAGCACCGCGCCACCCAACGCCGACAACGGCACCAGCCACCGGTTCGCCGGGCCGGTCACCTGCCGCAGGATGTGCGGCACGATGAGCCCGACGAAGCCGATGATGCCGGCGAAGCTGACCGCCAGCGCCGCCAGCGCCGTCGACAACCCGATGACCGCCACCCGCATCAGCGGCACGTTCACGCCGGCGTGACCGGCGGCGCGCTCGCCGAGGCTGAGCACGTCGAGGCGTCCGGCGATGAGTACGGCGGCGACGATGCACAGCGTCACCGGCAGCGCCACGTAGGCGACCTGGTTCCACTGGGCCCCGTTGAGCGAGCCCATCTGCCAGAAGATCACCTGCTCGCGCGAGGACGTCGGCGCCAGGAAGATCAGGAAGGAGATCGCCGCGCCGGCGACGGCGTTGACCGCGATGCCGGTGAGGATCAGGGTCAGGACCTTGACCTCACCGTCGATCGAGGCCAGGCGGTAGATCGCGACGGTGGTGAGCACACCGGCGACGAAGGCGAGCAGCGGCACCGTCGCCGTCCCCAGCACCGCGATGTCCAGCACGATCGCCGCGGCCGCGCCGACCCCGGCGCCCGAGGTCACGCCGATCACGCTGGGTTCTGCCAGCGGGTTGCCGAACAGGCCCTGCAGCAACGTGCCCGCCACCGCCAGCGCCGCGCCGACGAACAGGCACAGCACGATGCGCGGCAGACGGATCTGCCACAGCACGCTGGCCGCCCGGGAGTCCTCCACCGACGAGCCGGACGCACCGGACGCCCCGCCGGGGCCGTGCACCAGCGCCGACCAGACCTGCCCGGGAGTCAACGTGAACTGCCCGAGCACCAGGTTTGCCACCACGACGACGAGGAGGGCGGCCACGAGCACACTGAACGTGGTCCACCTCGTCGCCCGGCGGCGGGCGAGAGTGTCTGTCATCTTGTCTCGGTCTCCCCTAGTCCCCGAACTCGGCGTCGGTGACCTCTTCGCCCCAGAACACCCGGTCCACCACCCGGCGCGCCCGACGCGTGGTCTTGAGGTAGTCGTCGAGGAAGCCCTGGGAGTCCTCCGGGTCCCAGTTCGCCGCCGCGGCGATGTTGACGAGCTGCGGGCCCGGGGCCGGCAACTGGTCACGACGTTTGGCGTCGGCGAGGATGATCGCGTTCCGTGCCCGGGTCGCCACGATCCAGGCGTCGCGCAGGATGTCGACGTCGGCCTCCGAGAGCAGTCCGGCGATGCGGATCTCCTCGATGACCTGCAACGTGGAGGTGTTGTGCAGGTTGTCGATCTTGTGGCAGTTCTGCATGGTGAGCAGCTGGACGGTCCACTCGATGTCCGTCAGCCCGCCGCGGCCCAGCTTGGTGTGGGTGTAGCGGTCCGCACCGCGCGGCAGCCGCTCCCCGTCCACACGGGCCTTCATCCGGCGCACCTGCTGCACCGTGGTGCGGTCGGCTCCGCCCTCCGGGTAGCGGAAGGTGTCGATGGTACGCAGGAAACGGATGCCGAGGTCCTTGTCCCCGGCGATCCACGTGGCCCGCAGCAACGCCTGGAACTCCCAGGTCTCACCCCAGCGCTCGTAGTAGGCGCGGTAGGACTCCAGCGTGCGCACCGTCGGCCCGCTGCGTCCCTCCGGACGCAGGTTCAGGTCGACCTCCAGAGGCGGGTCCTGGGAGGGACGCGACAGCCGGGTGCGCAGCCGCTTGGCGATGCCGCTCGCCCAGGTCACCGCGTCCTGATCGGTGCCTGCCTCGCCGTCGCCGTCCGCATCGAGGTCGTTCTCCCCCTCGACCGGTTCGCAGACGAACATCACGTCGGCGTCCGAGCCGTAACTCAGCTCCGCGCCGCCGAGACGTCCCATCCCGATCACGCTGATCAGCGCCGGGGCGTTGGCGTGGTTCTCGTCCTCCCACGCGCGGATCTCCGCGCGCAACGCCGCCTCCAGCACCGCGTCCCAGATCAACGACAGCGACCGGCACACCTCCGGGGTGTCGATCAGCCCGAGCAGGTCCGCCGAGGCGATGCGGGCGAGTTCCGCCCGACGCAGCGAGCGGGCGACGGCGATCGCCGCGTCCGGGTCGCGGTGGCGTCCGGCGGCGGCGACGAGCGAGTGGCTGATGATCGAGGCGTCCTGCTCGAGCAGTTTGGGGCCGTTGGCCCCGTCGGAGAGCATGCGCACCGCCTCCGGGGAGGCGATGAACAGGTTCGCGATGTACGGGGAGGTGCCGAGGATGCGCATCAGGCGTTTGCCCACCACGTTCTCGTCACGCAGCAGCCGCAGGAACCACGACCGGTCGAACGCTGCCTCGGAGAGCTTACGGTAGGCCAGCAGGCCGGCGTCCGGGTCGACGGTGTCCGACAGCCACTCCATCAACGACGGCAGGATCATCGCCTGGATCCGGTCCTTGCGCGTGGTGCCCGACGCCAGGGCCGACAGGTGGTCCATCGCCCGCGACGGGTGCAGGTAGCCCAGCGCGCCGAGCTGGCGCTGCGCGGCCTCCGGGGTCAGACGCAGCGCGTCCACCGGCATCGCCACCACCGAGGACAGCAGCGGACGGTAGAACAGCTTGTTGTGCAGCTGGCGGATCTGCCCGCTGACCTTGCGCACCTTCGCCGACAACGCCGCGTCCGCACTCTCCTGGCCCTCGCCGCGCACCCCTGCCGTGCGCGCCAGGCGCAGACGTCCGGCCTCGTCGTCGAGTTCCGGCAGGGCGTGCGTGCGGCGCAGGTGTTGCAGCTGCAGCCGGTGCTCCAGCAGACGCATGTACTCGTAGCAGTTGATGAGGATCTGCCCGTCCTCCCGGCCCACGTACCCGCCGTCCACCAGCGCGCCGAGTGCCTTGACGGTGGAGCGCACGCGCAGCGACTCGTCCACCCGCCCGTGCACCATCTGCAGCAGCTGGATGGCGAACTCCACGTCCCGCAGCCCGCCGGGGCCGAGCTTGAGCTCCAGGGGAAGCAGGTTGTCCGGCACGTTGTCGATCACCCGACGACGCATCGCCTGCACGTCGGCCACAAAGTCCTCGCGCTCGGCGGCACTCCACACCATCGGCGCCAACTGTTCCACGTAGTCGCGGCCCAGGTCCAGGTCACCGGTCATCGGACGGGCCTTCAGCAACGCCTGGAACTCCCACGTGGACGCCCACCGGCGGTAGTACGTCACGTGCGACTCCAGGGTGCGCACCAACGCACCGTGCCGGCCCTCGGGGCGCAGCGCCGCATCGACCTCGAAGAAGACCCGGCAACCGATGTTGATGAACTCGCCGGCCAGGCGCGTGGTCTGCGCGTCCGCCGGCTCGGCGACGAAGATGACGTCCACGTCCGAGATGTAGTTCAGCTCCCGGGCACCGCACTTGCCCATCGCCACCACCGACAACTTCGCCGGCACCGGCCCCTCGGGGTACACCGTGGCCGTGGCGACGGCCAATGCCGCGGTCAGTGCGGCGTCCGCGGCGTCCGCCAGGCGCTCGGTGAGGACCTCGAACGACAGGCCGTCCGACGAGGCCTTCTTCTTCGCCGCGTTCTTCGCCGTGTTCTTGCGCTCGGGGCCGAACTCGCGGCCGGTCGCGGTGCCACTGAAGGTGTCCGCCAGGTCGATCGCGGCGATCCGGGCGAGGACGGTGCGGTAGGCCGTGCGCATCGCACGGTCAGCGTCCACCCCGGTCACCGTGGCGCGGAACAGCAGGGAGTCACCCTCGTGGCCCTCCACCGGCTCGGCCCCCACCGAATCGGTGAGCGCGGCCATGATCTCCTCGCGCTCCGGCAGGTCACCGGCGAGCTCCGGCCAGATGTCCGGGTTGGCCACCACATGGTCGCCGAGCAGCGTCGACCCGCCGAGCAGGGCAAGCAGCCGGACACGGAAGTCCGGGTCGGTGTCGATCTTCGACAGCAGTTCCGCCGAGGGGTGCTGGGCATCCGCCTGTTCGTCGAGGGTCTCGACGAGCCGGACCACCGCGTTCAACGCCCGGTCCGGATCCCCCGTGGACGACAGGACGCTCAACACCGCACGGTGGTCCTCGTCGTCCCACCCCAGCCTGGTCAGGTCCTCCGCAGCCGACTGCCTGGTCAGCCCCAGGGACACCGGGGAAGGAACTCGACGACGGGTGGTACGCGGTTGATTCACCGGGTGTTCAACTCCTGGGATGCGGCCTTCGACGGGGATCCGTCACGGCCGGGCTGTGGCGTGTACGCGAGCGCTGGACTCCGCCCCATCGTAATAGATGCCCGTCCCGGTAGGTGGGCACTGTGCCGATCCCGCCACTACCCCGGACGGACTGAAACCCCGCGCCGTCGTTGGTCTACCTCCCGTAGACCAACGACGGCGCGGGGTTTCAGGGACCGACGGAGCAACCCGGCGACCGCGACTAAGCGGCGGTTCCAGACCGCCGGACCCTAGAACTCCAGGTTGTGCGCCAGCTCCCACGGAGTCACCTGGGACTGGTAGGACTTCCACTCCTCCCACTTGTTGCGCAGGAAGTACTCGAAGACGTGCTCGCCCAGGGCGTCCGCCACGAGCTCGGACTTCTCCATCTCGCGCAGGGCCAGGTCCAGGTCGGTGGGCAGGTCCTTGTAGCCCATCGCCATGCGCTCGCGACGGGTCATGCCCGCCACGTCCTCCTCGACCGGCGGGTGCAGCTCGTAGCCTTCCCGGATGCCCTTCAGCCCGGCGGCCAGCAGCACGGCGTAGGTCAGGTACGGGTTCGCGCCGGAGTCCGGCGTGCGGATCTCCACGCGACGCGAGGACGGCTTGTGCACCGTGTACATCGGCACGCGGATCATCGCCGACCGGTTGGACGCACCCCACGTCGCCGCGGTCGGGGCCTCCGCGCCACTGGTCAGACGCTTGTAGGAGTTGACCCACTGGTTGGTCACCGCGGAGATCTCCGGGGCGTGCTCCAGGATGCCGGCGATGAAGGACTTCGCCGTGCCCGAGAGGTAGAACTGGTCGTCCGGGTCGTGGAAGGCGTTGTTCTCGCCCTCGAACAGGGACATGTGCGTGTGCATCGCCGAACCGGGGTACTCGTGGAAGGGCTTCGGCATGAACGTGGCGCGCACGTCGTTACGTGAGGCGACCTGCTTGACCATGTAGCGGAAGCTCATCACGTTGTCGGCCATCGACAGGGCGTCGGCGAAACGCAGGTCGATCTCCTGTTGGCCGGGGCCGGCCTCGTGGTGGGAGAACTCCACGGAGATGCCCATCGACTCCAACGCGGAGATCGCGTCCTGCCGGAACAGCGGAGCGGCGTCGGTGACGGCCTGGTCGAAGTAGCCGCCGGTGTCGGCGGGCCGCGGACGCCCGTCCGGACCGTCCTGGTTCTTGAGCAGGAAGAACTCTATCTCCGGGTGCACGTAGCAGGAGAAGCCCTCGTCCGCGGCGCGGTTGAGCTGGCGGCGCAGCACCTGACGCGGGTCCGCCCAGCTCGGCTCACCGTCCGGCATGGCGATGTCGCAGAACATGCGCGCGGTGAGCACCTGGTTGTCGCCGCCGGCAGTGTCCAGGGGCAGGATCTGGAACGTCGACGGGTCCGGCTTGGCGATCGTGTCGGACTCGACCACACGCGAGAACCCCTCGATCGAGGACCCGTCGAACCCGATGCCCTCGGCGAATGCGCCCTCGAGCTCCGCGGGAGCGACGGCGACGGACTTCAGGTACCCCTGAATGTCCGTGAACCACAGACGGACGAAGCGGATGTCCCGTTCCTCGAGCGTGCGGAGGACGTATTCCTGTTGGCGACTCATGGCCCCCATCGTAACGCCCGCCCCGGCGGTCAGCCCCTTTTTTCCGGCCGGTTGCACGGGTTGTTACACATCGTTAACACCTGCCTGCCTGACGTGGCACAATATCGTGACATGGCTGACAAGAACGAGACCACCGGATACCTCGCACCCACCCGTCAGGTCCGCATCGGCGACCTGCGCAAGCGCAAGGACTCGGGCGAGAAATGGGCCATGCTCACGGCCTACGACTACTCCAGTGCGCGGGCGTTGTCCGCCGGCGGGATCGAGTGCCTGCTGGTCGGCGACTCCGCCGCCAACGTGGTGTTCGGCTACTCCCAGACCCAGCAGATCAGTCTCGACGAGATGATCTACATCGCCGCCGCCGTGGTGCGCGGTGCGGGCAACGCCCTGGTCGTCGCCGACCTCCCGTTCGGCACCTACGAGGCCTCCGACGAGCAGGCGGTGCGCTCGGCCGCGGAGATGATGCGGCGTTCCGGCGCGGCGATGGTCAAGATCGAAGGCGGGGTGCGCATCGCCCCGCGGATCCGCGCGCTGGTCGCCGCGGGTATCCCGGTGTGCGCGCACATCGGCTTCACCCCGCAGTCGGTCAACGCCCTGTCGGGATTCAAGGTCCAGGGCCGTGGGGACGCCGCGGACCAGCTGCTCGACGACGTGCGCGCCGTGGCCGAGGCCGGCGCGGACTTCGTGGTGCTGGAGATGGTGCCGGCGGACGTCGCCGCGCGGGCGACCGAGGCCGTCGACATCCCCACCGTCGGCATCGGCGCCGGCCCGGGGACGGACGCCCAGGTGCTGGTGTGGCACGACATCGCCGCACACCCCGCCGACGGCCACCGGCCGAAGTTCGCCAAGCAGTGGGCGCAGGTCGGTGAGGACCTCACGAACGCCGCGGCGTCCTACAAGCGCGAGGTCGCCGAGGGCACCTTCCCGGCCGAGGAGCACTGCTTCTAGAAACGGACCTCACGTTCCCGGTCGCCGGCGCGTCTACCCTGTGTGACGATGCAGCAACCATTCGATGAGGCCGTGAGACGGCACGGAGCCACCGTGCTGCGGGTCTGCCGCGCCGTACTCGGCCCCGGCCCGGACGCCGACGACGCGTGGTCCGAGTCCTTCCTGGCCGCACTACGCTCCTGGCCCGAGCTGGCCGACGACACGAACGTGGAGGCGTGGCTGGTGCGCGTCGCCCACCGCAAGGCCGTGGACGTCACCCGGGCCCGTGCCCGGCACGCCGTCCCCAGCGACGACCTGCCCGAACAGGCTTCCGCACTGGGCAATCCCGAGGACTCCGCCGGCCAGGACGGACACGGGGTGTGGGCCGCGGTGACGGCGCTCCCGGAGCGCCAGCGCCTCGCGATCGCCTACCACTACCTCGGCGGACTGCCGCACACCGAGACCGCCGGGATCATCGGCGGGACCCCGGAGGCGGTGCGACGCGCCGCGTCCGACGGCATCAGGAGTCTGCGCAGGACCTACCGCGCCGAGGCGCACACGAAAGGACGGTCGCGATGACCGACGAACTCTCCGACCTCTTCCCCGTCGACCCTGCCACGTTGGACGGGTTGGACGGGCTGCGCGCGAGCCTTGCGGCGAAGGCCGCCGAACACGACCTGGTGGACGTCGCCTACCGCACGGTCGACTCCCCGGTGGGCACGTTGCTGGTGGCCGCGACCGCCACGGGCCTGGTGCGCGTCGCCTTCGAACGCGAGGGCTTCGACACGGTGCTGGAGTCCCTGGCGACGAAGGTCAGCCCGCGGGTGTTGGAAGCGCCGCGGCGCCTGGACACCGTAGCCACCGAGCTGGACGAGTACTTCACCGGCGGCAGGCACGCCTTCGACGTGCCCCTGGACTACGCCATGTCCTCGGGATTCCGGCAGCAGGTGCAGCGCCACCTGCCGCACATCGGCTACGGGCACACGCAGACCTACAAGGAGGTCGCCGAACTGGTCGGCAACCCGAAGGCGGTCCGCGCCGTGGGTACCGCCTGCGCGACCAACCCGCTGCCGGTCGTGGTGCCCTGCCACCGGGTGCTTCGCTCCGACGGGGGTCTCGGCGGCTACCTCGGCGGCCTGGAGGCCAAGACCACGCTGCTCACGCTGGAGCACGCTGTGTGAGCATCGGGACGCCAGACGGACGCTAGTCGTCCTCGTCCCAGTCGTCGGCCGCCTTCGTGCGCGCCCGCGCCGTCTCCAGGGCCTGCTCTGCCTCCTGCTTCGAGGTGTACGGGCCCATGCGGTTGTCCCAGCCCGAGGTCTTGCCCTGGGTCACCTCACCACTGGAGGTGTCGAAGTACCACTCGTTGTCGCTCATACCGTTCGAGTCTAACCGCGTCTAACCACCGAACGCACCACGCGCGTCGGCCAGCACGAACACCATGCCCGCCAGCCCCAGCACCACCGTGCCGGCCGTCAGTGCCACCACCGCGCCGGACGAGACCCCCGGCGCCGCGTCCTGCGCACCTGCCACCGCGCGCCGGTAGCGGTCGTAGCGACGCCGCTGCGTCGCGTAGATCACCCCCGCCACCAGCATCAACCCGCCGGAGACCGCCACGACCACCGCACCGTAGTGCGGCGCCCAGCGCAGCATCACCGCCGCGGCCACCAGGTAGGCCAACGAGGTCCTGCCCCAGGACATGCTCGTGCGCTCCGGCTGCAACCCCGGGTCCGTCGGCAGGCTCACGAGAACACCATGACCGTGACCACCACCGCGGCGAGCACCGCGCCCACCGACAGGGCCGGCACGATCGCCGGTGCCGGCAACGGCCGGTCCTCACGCATCGCCCGCTCCACGCGCAGCCATCGCACCGCCGCCCCACCCGCCAACAGGATGCCGATGGCGATGGCCACCAGCGCACCGGCCGAACGCAGGTGAGCGGGCAGGTCGTCGACGGGCAACGCCTCCAGCGCCACACCACCGGCGATGAACGCCAGCGCGGTACGCATCCACGCCAGGAACGTCCGTTCATTGGCCAGGGTGAACCGCGGGTCCGGCTCCTCACCGCCCGGGAACAGCACGCGCGCCAACGCCGGACGCCTACGCTCCTGCGCTGAGGCCTGCTCTGAGGCCTGCTCTGAGGCCTGCGCTGCGTCCGGTGCCGTGTCGTCGCGCTGTCCTGCGGTGCCGTCATTCACGGTGAATCATTCTAACGATCGCGGCCGGGCGCCGGTGAACACGAGAAGAAGTTTTGCGTCGAGAGGGCCTGTGAGCCGGATTCTGTCCCGCCCCGGGCACGCGGGCCCGGGCATGTGCGGCGGCGATCATCCATCTGGGTCAGCCGTCACCGGCTGCCTCAAGCGGTCTACCTGCCCCTTCACCGACGAGCAGTCGACGGGGCACGGCCGCACCGTAAAAAACGGTCGCGGCCACTTGACCTTGCTCCCGGTGGGGTTTACCTAGCTACGCCGGTCACCCGGCGCACTGGTGCGCTCTTACCGCACCGTTTCACCCTTACCCCGGCCCGACCCCGGAACTGGCCGGGGACGGTCGAGGCGGTCTGTTTTCTGTGGCACTAGCCCGCGGGTCACCCCGGGTTGCCGTTAACAACCACCGTGCTCTGAGGAGTCCGGACTTTCCTCGACACCGGGCCCACGCCCGCACACGTGCGGACGCGGTCCCCGGCGCCGCGATCACCCGGCCCTCTCGACCCGGATAACTCTAGCACCTGCCGGCGCCTCCCCATTCAGTGCCGGTCAGTGCCGGTTAAAGCAGGTGGTGGGTGTCGTTGACCCCGCGGACCACCGAATGGTCGGGGTAGAACTCCACGTTCGACAGCCCCGCCAGGTCCAGGTGCAGGGTGGAGTACATCGTGGCCGGCACCTGCAGTGCCCGGCGCAGGATCGCCTTGATCGGCGACACGTGGCTGACCAGCAGGACGGTGCGGGCACCCGTCAGGCCCTGCTCCGGCGCTCCCGCCAGCCCCTGGACCAGGTCGCCGCACCGCCGCTCCACGGCGGCCATGCTCTCCCCGCCGACGGTGGGCACGGTGGTGTCGCCGACCCACGCGGCGTGCTCGTCCGGCCAGCGCCGGTGCACCTCGTCGAAGGTCAGGCCCTCCCACTCGCCGAAGTCGGTCTCGATGAGGTTGTCGTCGACCTCCACCTCCAGGCCCAGCCTGTCCGCCGCCGCGGCGGCGGTCTGCCTGGTCCTGGCCAGCGGTGAGGAGATGATCCGGTCGATCCCCTGGCCGGCGTCCTGACGTGCTGCCAGGAAGGACGCCGCCCGCCGCGCCTGCTCGACGCCGAGGTCGGTGAGGTCCGGGTCGCTGCGTCCGGAGAACACCCCGGCCGCCGACATTTCCGTCTGCCCGTGGCGCAGCAGCAGCACCCGCACCGGCGCGCCGCGCTCACCCATCCACCCCGGCGCGCCACTCACGAGGTGGCGCCCCTGTCGCCCTCTGCCTCGTAGGCGCTGGCCTGCGGCAGGAGCATCACCCCGCACTCGGGGCAGGACGCCGGGTCGTCCTTCGGCGCGGCGAGGATCTCCGCCAGCGACGCCCGGTCCAGGGTCATGAAGCAGCCACGGCAGGACGACCCGGCCAGGGCGGCCGCGCCGACGCCGTTCTCGCGCTCGCCTCGTTCGTAGCGGCGCAGCAGCTGCGGCGAGCCGGACTCCAGTTCGGCGCGCAGGGAGTCGGAGTGCTCCTGAAGCGACTCCAGCTGCCCGGTTATCTCGCGGTGCCGGGAGGCGTGGGCCTCGCGGGCTGCCTCCAGGGCGGCGAGGGCGGCGTCGAGCGCAGCTTCTGTGTCGTTGCCACCCGCGGCGTCCACTCCCGGCGAGGACGTGCCTTCGGCGGCGATGGCCTCCTCCACCTCAGCGAGGCGGCGTTCGGCGACGGCGAGGTCGTGCTTGAGGTCCCGGCGCGCCTCGGTGTCGACGGCCGCGCCCAGGGCGTTGACGTCGTCGCGGCGACGGGCGCGCAACTTCGCGGCGTCCTGCTGCATGCGCTGCAACCGCAGCGTCGCGTCCTGTGTCTCGCGCCCGGCGGCGGCCTTCGCCTGACGCGCGGCGACGACGTCCTTCTCCAGGCGGGCGATCTCCTCGGACGTCGCCTCTGCGCCGGAGGCACCGGACGCACCGGCCTCGCCGGCGAGCGCGCTGCGTCGGCCGTCGACGTTGACCAGGTCCCACAGGACCACGTGGGCGGGGCGTCGCGACGAGGGGGACGAGGGGCGGAAACTGGTCGGTGCGTCGGGTGCGTCAGGCACGGTGCTGTCCTCCGGAACAAGGTGACGGGGCGTGGAGGGTCCACGGGTCGGTGCGGACGTCGACCACGGCCGTGTCGACCCGCGGGTCGGCGGCGGCGATGATCTCGGCGGCCTGCTCGCACCAGGGGAACTCGCTGGCCCAGTGGGCGGTGTCGATGACCGTGCAGCCACCGGCGCGCAGGTGCTCGTCCACCGGGTGGTGGCGCAGGTCGGAGGTGACGAAGCAGTCGACGTCCAGTCCCGCCACCGTACCCAGGAAACTGTCGCCCGCCCCGGAGGACACGGCGACACGACGGATCACGGCGTCCGGGTCGCCGGCGGCGCGCACGCCCCAGGCGGTGGCGGGCAGACGCTGCGCCACCCGCTCGGTGAACTCGCGCAGCGTCATCGCCGTGTCGAGCTCGCCGACGCGTCCGATGCCGAAGGCGGTCGCCGGGTCGGCGGGCACCCCGGCGAGCTCGGTGACGTCGTAGGCCGGCTCCTCGTAGGGGTGCGCGGCCAGCAGGGCCCCCAGCACCGCCGCGCGGCGCGACCGGGCGGCGACGAACTCCACGCGCAGCTCCTCGACGTGCTCCAGGTGCCCGGGTGTGCCGGTGTGCGGGTCGGCGGACGCCCCGGGGAGGAACTGCCCGGTCACCGCGAACTCGTGGGAGCAGCACGTGTAACCGCTTACGGTGCCACCACCTGAGGCGAACACCGCCTCCTTCACGACCTCCGCGTGCTGCACGGGCACCGTGAAGCCCCAGCTGTCGAGCACCGGAGCGATGGTCTCGCCGCGGGCGGCGCGCACCGCCGCCGTCGCCGAGGCCGACGACGGTGCCAACGGTGCTCCCGCGCTGACGCCCAGGATCTCGGCGAGGCGGTCGTTGACCCCGGGGCGTGCCGAGTCGGCGCTGGTGTGCGCGGAGTACAGGGCCACCCCGGCGCGGATGAGCCGGTGCACGATCCTGCCCTTCGGGTGATCGGCCGGCACCCCGGTCGCCCCGCGCATCAGCAGCGGGTGGTGCACCAGCAGCAGGTCGGCGCCACCGGTGACAGCCTGCTCGACCACCTCGTCGGTGCAGTCCAGGGCCACCATGACCGAGTGCACCGGGGCCGCCGGGTCGCCGCAGACCAGGCCGCAGGCGTCCCACGACTCGGCGAGCTGCGGCGGGTAGGCGTCCTCGATCACCGACACCACCGAGGCCACCGTCGCTGTCGTGGTGTCGGCAGGGCCGGTCGTGTCTGCTGGGTTCTGTTCACTCTGTGTCCCGTTCACCCCGCCCACGATACCGCCCGAGTTGCCTGTCCCTCACGGCACTTTGGCGACCCTGCCGTGGCCGGGCCGCCGGGATTCTGGCACCCTGGGTTGCGTGACGGACGCACATGAGCCATCAGGCACCAGGAACAGGACCCTACTTGTCGACGTCGACGGGACCCTCGTCGACTCCTATCCGGGTATCCGCTCGAGCTTCCTGCGCGCCCTGGAGGACAACGACGTCCCCGCCCCCGGCGAGGATCTGCTGCAGCTGATCGCGGGTCCCCCGATGGTCGACAGCCTGCGCGGCCTCGGACTCGAGGGCGAGCAGCTCGACGCGACGGTGGCCAGCTACCGCGAGCACTACGACGGTGGCGGCTGGCTGGAGGCCCGTCCCTTCGACGGGGTGGCCGAACTGCTGCGTCTGTGGAAGTCGCAGGGCTACACGCTGGCGACGGCCACCTCGAAGTCGTTGAGCTCGGCGACGCGGCTGCTCAAGCACTTCGACCTCTACGACTACTTCGACGTCATCGCCACCGCCTCCGACGACGGCAGCCGGCGGGCCAAGGACGCGGTGGTCGCCTACGCCCTGGAGCAGCTCGGCGCCCCCGGCGGGCCGATCACGCCCGTCGCCGAGGGGGGCCCGGCCCACCGCCGCGGTCTGCTGATGATCGGCGACCGCATCCACGACGTGGAGGGTGCGCGCGCCTACGGTGTGCGCAGCGTGCTGGTCGACTGGGGCTACGGTGTCCGCGACGAGCACCGCAAGGCCGACTACTCGGTGGCCGACGCCTCCGAGCTGCGCCGCCTCGTCGACGAGTGGTCCGACGACCGGCCGCACATCTGCGTGGTGTGCACCGGCAACATCTGCCGCTCCCCGATGGGTGAGATCATGGTGCGCAGCGCACTCGAGGAGGCCGGGCTGGACGACGACGTGCGGCTGAACTCCTGCGGCACCGACGGCTGGCACGTCGGCGAGGCCGCCGACCCGCGGGCCGTCGCCCGGCTGAAGCAGGACGGCTACAACGGTTCCGGTCACCGCGCCGCCCAGTTCGGTCCCGAGCACCGCGACGCCGACCTGTTCCTGGTCATGACCGCCGCCCACCGCAAGGCACTGGTCAAGCGGGGAGTCGACGAGGACCGTATCGCCCTGTTCCGCAGCTTCGGACCGGCCGGTGACAAGGAGGTCGAGGACCCCTACTACGGCGACCGTGACGGTTTCGCCGAGGTCTCCCGCCAGCTCGCCGAGGCCATCCCCGGCGTCGTCGACTGGGCGCGTGCCCAGGTCGACGCCCGCGGCTGAGGGGGATCAGCGCAGTCGAGCGCAGTTCAGCGTAGCTCGAAGTCCACGGAGTCGGTCGTGCCGTGGCGCGAGCAGGTGGCCGTCCACCCGTGCGGGGTGACCTGGGCGACGGTGCGCCGCCCGCAGGTCACGCAGTACCGGGGGACGTCCAGACCGGCCTTCTGCGAGGGTGAGTACTCCAGCGACTCCCCCTCCCCCAGGTCCGCGCCGGTGTAGGGGTCGAAGGGGCCGGTGCCGCGTCGACGCCGCGAACGGGTCCGCGAGCCTGCACCTGATTCCGTACCGGATTCTGCACTAGACACTGCGGCTCAGCACCTTGATCGGCAGGTTCATGCGGCCCACCATGTCCATGTCCTCCTCGGCCGGGCGGCCGAGGGTGGTGAGGTAGTTGCCGACGATTACGCCGTTGATACCGCCGGTGAGGCCCTGTTCCACGCCCAGGTCGCCGAGGGTGAGTTCGCGTCCGCCGGCGAAACGCAGGGTGGTCGCCGGCATCGCCAGGCGGAACATGCCCACGGCGCGCAGTGCGTCCTTACCGTCCATCACCGGCATGTCCGCGAAGGGTGTGCCGGGGCGCGGGTCGAGGAAGTTCAGCGGCACCTCGTCGGGGTCGAGCTCGGCGAGCTGCACGGCGAACTCGGCGCGCTGCTCCATCGACTCGCCCATGCCGACGATGCCGCCGCAGCACACCTCGATGCCGGCGTCCTTGATCAGGTCCATCGTCGCCCGCCGTTCCTCCCAGGTGTGCGTGGTCACCACCTTCGGGAAGTAGCTGCGGGCGGTCTCCAGGTTGTGGTTGTAGCGGTGCACCCCGACCGCCTTGAGCCGGTCGACGTCCTTCTGCGTCAGCATGCCCACCGACACCGAGACGTCGATGCCGTCGACGTTGGCGTAGATCTCCTCGACGGCGACCTCCAGCTGGCTCATGAGGTTCTCGTCGGGGCCACGCACGGCGGCGACGATGCAGAATTCGGTGGCGCCGGTCTTGGCGGTCTGCCGTGCCTGCTCGATGAGTTCGGCGATGTCGAGCCGGGTGGAACGCACCGGGGAGTCGAAGAGGCCGGACTGGGAGCAGAAGTGGCAGTCCTCGGGGCAGCCGCCGGTCTTCAGGCTGACGATGCCCTCCATCTCCACTTCTTCGCCGCACCACTTCACCCGGACCTCGTGGGCCAGGGCGAGCAGGTCGGGGATGCTCTCGTCGGGGAGCTGGAGGATTCGGATGAGGTCGTCGTAGTCGAGCCCGCGGCCATCGTCGAGGACGCGGGTACGTGCAGTCGTGAGGATGTTGTCCATGGACACACCCTAACTTGAACACCGTACAAGTTCTACCGAAAAAGTATTCTCGGGTTCCCCGCCAC
>NZ_JBQSWS010000002.1:0-241153 GCF_052377355.1 Corynebacterium sp. AOP40-4SA-5 | reverse complement strand
GACTCTCCTGACGTGCCCCGACGCGTAGACCACGACCAACGTCGCCAGGAGATCATCGGCTCCGTCTGGCGGATCATCGCCGATGAAGGCCTCGACGCCGTCACCACCCGCCGTATCGCCGACGCCACGGGTTTCTCCAACGGCCTGCTGCGGTACTACTTCCCTGGCAAGGATGCCGTGGTCACCGCGGCATTCGAATACGTCTACGCAGCCACCAACGAGCGCGCGCAGGTGCCCGGAGGCGAGCGTGGCCGGCCCGGCCTGGAACGTCTCGCCGCCGAGATCCTTCCGTTGGACGACGTCCGACGGGCAGAGGCCCGCGTCGTCACGGCTTTCTGGCAACGCGCCGTCAACCACACCGACGAGGCGGAGGTCTTCGCCGAGCGCATGGCCACCTGGCGTCGGAGTTTCCTCGACCGCCTCGACGAGGCAGCGCAGGACGGCAAACTGCGGCCGGACGTCACTGACCGGCAGGCCAGGGGAGTGGTCGTCGACGAGCTGCTCACCATGCTCACCGGCGCGCAGGTGTGGGCCGCGCTGAACCAGGACGAGGCGTCCCCGCAGCGCCTCACCGCGCAGCTGGACGCCTTCTGCGACCGCATCTTCACGTCCTGACCACTGTTTTTCTCCAGCTGTACAAGAAGGTCACCGGTCAGCAACGGCCGTGAAACACGCGGGCTGTTCCATGGCCGACATGACAGCAACCACCACCGCAACCACCACCGCAACCACCACCGCTCCCACCAGCCCCCGTCTGGACACCCTCTACCTCAGCGAACCGGACATGGTCGCCGCCGGGGTCAGGGACATGCCCGCCTGCGTGGACACGATGGAGGAGATGTTCTCCCTTCTCGGCGTCGGCGACTACCGGATGGGCGGGGCCAACAACAACTCCCACGGCTCCATGGTCCTTTTCCCCGACGAATCCCCGCACCCACGCATGCCGAAGAACGGGCCCGACCGGCGCTTCATGGCCATGCCCGCCTACCTCGGCGGCTCCTTCCACACTGCCGGGGTGAAGTGGTACGGCTCCAACACGGAGAACCGCTGCTCCGGGCTGCCGCGCTCCATCCACACCTTCGTGCTCAACAACGCCGACTCGGGCGCACCCCTGGCGATCATGAACGGCAACCTGCTGTCGTCCTACCGCACCGGAGCGGTCTCCGGCGTCGGCGCCCGCCACCTGGCGAAGCCGGGCGCGACGGTCGCCGCGGTCGTCGGACCGGGCGTGATGGGCAAGACCGCCCTGGAGGCCTTCGCCGCCGGTGTCCCCACGCTGCACACCGTCCGGGTGAAGGGGCGCAGCCAGGCCGGCATCGACGACTTCACCGCCTGGGTACGCGAGACCCTCCCGCAGTTCACCACCGTCGAGGTCGCCGACACCGCCGAGGACGCCCTGCGCGACGCCGAGGTCGTCGCCTACACCACCACGGCACCGATCGGCGCCGACAACTACCCGGTGCTCGACCCGTCCTGGCTGGCACCGGGGGCGTTCGTGTCCCTGCCGTCGTGCATCAACATCCCCGACGCCTGGCTCGCCTCCGACGCCGCCCGTCTGGTCCTCGACAACCGCAGCCTCTACGAGTGCTGGCACGAGGAGTTCGGCGAGGACGCCTTCGAGACCGTCGGCATCATCGGCAACAAGTTCCTCGCCCTGGAGAAGACGGGCGAGATCCCGGACGGCAGCGTGGCCGACATCGCGGACGTCATCAACGGAACCACCGTGGGGCGCCGCTCGGAGAACGACATCGTGGTCTACTCCGTCGGCGGCATGCCCGTCGAGGACGTCGCCTGGGCCACCACCCTGTACCGGCGCGCCCTGGAGCGCAGCATCGGCACCTCGCTGCCCGTCTGGGACACCCCGGAGATGGCATGAGCGAACACCTCGAACATTACGACTACGTGGTCGTGGGCTGCGGATCCATCGGATCGATGGCCCTGTGGCAGCTCACCGAGCGTGCCCCGGAGGCCCGCATCCTCGGCCTCGAACGCTTCGGCCGTATCCACACCAAGGGCTCCTACTCCGGTGAGTCGCGCCTGTTCCGCGTGGCGCTGAAGGAGGGCGGTATCTACATCCCCCTGGTGCAGCGCGCCCGCGAGATGTGGCTGGAGCTCAACGAACGCACCGGACGCGACGTCTTCCTGCCCATCGGCGCGGTCAGCGTCGCCCCGGCGGACTTCGCCACCATGCGCCAGACCATGGAGGTCATCGCCGAACACGACCTCGAGCACGAGGTCCTCGACGCCACCGAACTCGCAGGACGCTACCCTGCGTTCGCCGCGCCGGCTCCCGGGGCGTCCCCCGACGTCGCCATCGTCGACCCCGCCGGCGGCGGGATCCGCCCCGAACTCGCCGTCGCCCTCTCCCAGCAGCTCGCGCTGGACGCCGGCGCCGAGCTGCGCGACCACACCCGCGTGCTCGCGATCGAGCCGGGGGAGGGGCCGGACGGCTCGACGCTCATCCGCCTCTCGCGGCAGAACGGTACCGTCGGCGCCGTCACGGCGGACAAGGTCATCGTCGCCAACGGTTCCTGGGCCGCCGACCTGTACCCCGACCTCGCCGAGCACATCAGCGTGCAGGCGATCCCCCTGACCTGGTACTTGCCGTTGGAGATCACCGACTTCCTGCCGGAGAACCTGCCGATCTTCATGCGCGACGTCACCACCTCCACCGGCGAGGTCTGGCACTGCTACGGCGCGCCCAGTCTCGACGGCTACAGCGTGAAGATCTCCCACGGAGACTTCGCCGGCGGCGCGTCCACACCCGACGGCATCGAGGAACTGCGCACCGGCGTGCTGCCCGAGATCCTCACCACCCTCTTCGCCGAACGCAGCTCCGCCTTCTTCGACGGCATGCTCGACGACCCCGTCCGGCTGACCCTCCATCACGACGGCTTCACCGCCGACCACGTCCCGGTCCTCGGCCTCGCCCCCGGCAGCGACGGCGCCGTGACCGTGGCGACGGGGATGAGCGGCAACGGCATGAAGTTCGCCCCCGTCTACGGGCGCATCGCCGCCGACCTCGCCGTCGACGGCACCTCGCCGCTACGTCCCGACTCCTTCGACTACCCCACCTCCGCCCGCACGTCCTGAGAGGACGCACCATGTCCACACCAGTCACCACAACCACCACGCAGGATGCCCCAACGCTGCGGAAGGGGTCGCTGACCACGACCTCCATCGTCTTCATGGTCATCGCCGCCGCCGCACCGTTGACCGTCATCGGCGGTGCCCTGCCCATCGGCATGGCCGCCGGAAACGGAGCCGGCTACCCCACCATGTACGCCGTAGGCGCGGTGATCCTCGTCCTGTTCTCCGTCGGTCTGACGACCATGTCGAAGTACATCTCCGAGCCAGGCGCCTTCTACTCCTACGTCGAGACCGCCTTCGGACGCCGCCTCGGCATGGGCACCGCCTACCTCGCGCTGCTGACCTACACCGCCATCCAGTTCGCCGTCTACGGCTTCCTCGGCCAGCAGCTCACCCTGCTCGTCGCCCCGGTCGCCGACGTGCCGTGGTGGGTGTTCTCCCTGGCCACCGCCGCCGTCGTCGGCTACCTCGGCTACCGCAGCATCGAACTGAGCTCCAAGGCGCTGGGTGTGCTGCTCGTCGCCGAGATCGCCATCGTCGTGCTGCTCGACGTCGTCATCGTCGGACGTGGCGGCGCCGAGGGGCTCAACGCCGACCCCTTCCTGCCGGAGAACGTCTTCTCCGGGGCGATGGGCGTGGGTCTGATGATGGCCATGGCCGGCTTCATCGGTTTCGAGTCCACCACCGTGTTCCGTTCCGAGGCGCGTGACCCCGACCGCACCGTGCCGCGCGCCACGTACATCTCCGTCGCCGTGATCGGCATCTTCTACACCGTCTCCGGCTGGGCCGTGGTCCAGGCGTGGGGCACCGACAACGTGGTCGACGCCGCGGTCTCGAACCCCGACGAGATGATCGCCACCACCGCCGTCAACTACCTCGGCGCCTGGTCCGGGCCCGTGGTCCACGTCCTCCTGCTGACCAGCCTGTTCGCCTGCGTCCTGTCCTTCCACAACGTGCTCACCCGCTACCAGCACGCCATCTCCCACAAGCGTGGACTGCCCCGACGCCTGCGCGCTGTCCACCTGACCTACCGGTCACCGCACATGTCCTCCATCGTGCAGACCGCGACCGTCGCCGTGCTCACCGTGGTGTGCGCACTGCTCGGCATGGACCCGGTGGTCGAGATCTTCACCTGGTTCTCCGGGTTGGCGACGCTGACCATCATCATCCTCATGCTGCTGGTGTCCGTGGCGGTGATCGTCTACTTCCGCTCACGGCCGACGCTGCCGGTCGGGACGTGGAAGCGGACGGTGGCCCCGGTACTCGCCTTCCTGGGCCTGGCTGCGGCCCTGTACTTCATCGGTGCGAACCTGACGATGCTGGTCGGCGGTAGTTCCGCGGTGGCCGTGGGGCTGGCATTGGCCGCTCCGGCAGCCTTCATCACCGGCGTGGTGTGCTCCACCTTCATCCCCGAGTTCGACGACAAGGTGATCACCCGCGCCATGGCGAGGAAGATGCGCTGATCGGGTCAGCCTCGCTGGAACACGAACCGTCAGCCGGCCGGTGAGACCTTGAGCATGCGGGTGGCGGTGGCCTGCCACAGTGTTCCGTCCGGGGCGATCATGCCGGTGAGCTGCATCGGCTGGTCGAACGGCAGGATGCCGACCGGGGTGCGGGAGGTCTCGCGGCCACTGTCCGCGTCGACGCCGACCACGCTCACCGTCCGGTCGTCGTCCCCGCGGGACAGCGCCCAGATGGTGCCGTCCTCCCTCGTCAGCTCCGGGAGCGTGTCCAGCGCCGTGTCGGTTTCCCACTGCCGCACGCACCGTTCGCGTCCGGAGGCGTCCTTCTGCAGGTCGACGCGGGTCAGGCCGCCGCGAAAGTCGGCGTCCTGCGGGACGGACTCGCCGTCCACGGCGAGGTCCGGGTAGTCGTAGCCGTAGGTGGAGGGGATCCACAGGGAGTCGCCGTCGGCGAGCAGGGAGTTCTCCGTGCCGGGGCCGGCCTGGTCGAACGCCGGGAGTGAGCAGACGGTGTCGCCGGTGGCGGCGTCGAGCACCAGGAGGTTGGGGGAGGCGTCGGCGTTGTCGACGATCGCCACGCGCTCGGCGCCGGTGCCGAAGAAGGTGGGCGTCGTCCCGGAGCCCCACGACAGCTGCCCGGGCTTGCGCGCGCTGCCGCGGTCGTAGGTGCGCGACCAGGCGACGGTGGGGTCACCGGCCGCGTCGGCGCGGACGTCGTGGAGACCGTGGCTGGTCAGTACGCTGACCCCGTCCCGCCGTGGTGTGAGCCCGTTGGCGATGGCCTCGCCGCCCGGTGTGTCCGTGCCCAGTGCCACGGTGCGGACAGTGGGGTCGGCTCCGGTGTCGTCGAGGTATCCGGTGACGGCGTCCTCGGTGGCGAACCAGGTCCGGCCGTTCTCGTCGGGGGAGAGCCCGGCGATCGCGGCGTCGGTGCCGAGGTCGGGTAGCTCGGTACGTTCCTCGACCTGCAGCGTCCAGCGCCCGTCCTCCAGGACGTGCGCGATACGCAGGATCGCGTGCCCCTCGGCCACGACCAGGCGGTCCTCGCCGTCCAGATACCCGTAGACCCCGCCGAGAAGCCCCGTCTTCCTCAGTTCCAACGACGCCACGGGCCGGGCGGTCGCCGGGTCGTAGAGGACGACGGACGGTGCGACCGGTGTCAGCCCGTGCTCGGTGCCGAGGTACCTGGTGCATAGTGCGACCGGCATGCCGTCGGCGCCCTGGAAGACCGTCGAGCAGGCACCACCGGGCACGGAGAAGTCCACGGACGGTGACGCGCCGGGCCCTGACCAGGGGACACTGTCGGTGGAACCGAGGTCACGGTGCATGAGTGCGGTTCCGTGCCCGCGCCGCGGGGAGCCAGGATCCTCGGACCCCACGGCGGGGGCGGACGCCAGGACGCCGACCGTTGTGACGGTGACCAGCGACGACAACACCCGACGCGCGACGGATCGGGTGCCGGGGAGAGGGGGCCGGATGCTCATGTGGACGAACCGTAGACGACGTCCCGCGCCAGGCCGGCCGGTACGGATCAGGGTGAGCCGGAGGGTTTACATTCACCGGCCCGGTGGGCTCTGCACCCGTCATGCCATCTGTGTCATTCCCCTGACGACCTCACCCATGTGCCGCGCGCCGCCAGGTGCCGTCCAACGCGTCGTGGAGGCGTCCGGTGGTGGCGTCGTCGAAGAAGGTGGTGCGCAGCTGCTCGTTGAGCCCGCCCGGGGTCTCGTGGGAACGGATGACCTCAGGCATCGGCGTCGCCGTGTCCACCAACGACGGCGCGAGGCTCGCCGCCATGCCACGGATGAACGGTTCGGCCACGTCCTGCGGCAGCCCGCGTCCCACGGTCCAGTCCACCAGCGAGGAGATGTACTGCAGCAGCCCGGTGCACGCGCCGGTGGTGGCGGAGAGCACGGCCATCTGCGACTCGTCCGGCACCACGAGCGCCCCGCCGATGCGGTCGAACAGTTCGACGGCGGCGGGGACGTCCGGGGTGACGGGCACCTCGATGCCGTGCTCGGCGACCGGCGGGAGCGGGATCGCGCGGGCGACCGGGATGTCGTCGCGTCCGACGGCGCGGCGCACTGCCTCGATGCTCACCCCGGCGAGCACGCTGACCACGGTCTGACCGTCGCGGAAGGGGGCCTCGGCCAGGGCCTCGTCGAGCTGGTCGGGGCGCACGGCCACGACGACCACGTCGGACTGGTCGACGACCTCGGCGTTGGATGCTGCGACGCTGGCCTGCGGGAACCGCTCGCGCAGCCGGGCGACGTTGGCGGAGCCCCGCGGGGACAGGACGACGGGTGTGGAGTCGTCACCGGCACCGGAGCTGCGCAGGAGCCCCTCGACCATCGAGACGGCGATGGACCCGACGCCGACGAATCCCACGGTGCCGAGCGTGCTGTTCATGGAGTTGTTCATGATGCTCACCGTGCCAGGAACCCGTCGTCGGCGCCATATGTCATCTGACTCATGCCTCAGGGCAGAAAACCGCCGGAAATTGCCCTGGGGCATGACTCAGATTGCATCGCCAGTCTGCCAGCCCAACCCAATCCACCCGCCGGGTGCCACAATGGGCCCATGTCTTCGAGCCCCTCCAGAATCACCGTCATCGGTGCCGGCGTCATCGGCCTGTCCTGCGCGCATGAACTCGCCGACGCCGGCCACGAGGTCACGGTCGTCGCCGACCACGGCCCGGGCGACACCGTCTCCGCCCTGGCCGGGGCGTTGTGGTTCCCGTACAGCACCGGGGTGTCGGACGAGGTGCTGGAGCGTTCGCTGGTGCGTTTCGCCGAGCTCGCGGCCCTCGGCGACCTCGGCGACGGGGAGGATGCGGATCCCGACGCACCGGAGGACTTCGACGACGACGTCCCGCCGGTGCAGATGCGCACCGGCATGCTGCACGAGCGCCTCGACCCGCCGGACCGTTCCTGGGTCGCGCCGGTGGTGAAGGTGCTGGGTGAGGACTCCGTCCGCCCGGTCGACGGTGGGGTGCAGGCGACCCTGCCGATGATCATGACCTCGGCCTACCTCGCCTGGCTGATGGACGCCTGCCGCATGGCCGGGGTCACGTTCCGGTGGCGCACGGTGGAGTCCCTGGACGAGCTGACGGACACGGCGGACGCTGTCGTCGTCGCCGGGGGACTGCGCGGCGGCGAGCTGCTCGGCGGTGACGACTCGCTCACCCCGGTGCGTGGCCAGCTGATGCTGCTGGCCAACGGCGACGGCGGGGAGGACGGCCCGCGTCTCACCGACTGGGTCGTGGACTCCGACGACCCGGACCAGCTCACCTACGTCCTCCCGCGTGAGGACGAGATCGTCGTCGGCGGGACGGCGCAGGCCGGTTCGTGGGACGAGGCCCCGGACCAGGAGACCGCCGAGGCGATCCTGGCGCGCGCGGAGGCGCTGGTCCCGGAGCTGCGGGAGCTGCCGATCCTGGGTCATGGCGTGGGGCTGCGTCCGTCACGTCCGACGGTGCGTCTGGAGCGGGTGGACGGCCTGGCCCTGCCGGTCGTCGCCGCCTACGGGCACGGCGGCGCAGGCGTGACCCTGTCGTGGGGAACCGCCGAGCGCGTGGTGGAGCTCATCGCCGAGCTGTAGCCGGCCTGCAGCCCCGACCTACAGCGCCGGGGTGAATCCGCCCGCCGCCGCCGAGCGCACCATGCCCTCGTCCGCCATCCGGTTGACCTCGGCGTAGTCGGGGCCGGACGGAGAGTCGGCAGAGGTGTCCCACACCACCTCGCCGCCGACGTACACCTGCCGCAGGTGACGAAGCCCGCAGGCCAGCACGTAGGTCGCCACCGGGTCCCACACGGGGCCGGTCGCCGGGTCGCGCGGGTCCACCACGACCAGGTCGGCGAGCTTGCCGACCTCCAGAGAACCCACCTTGTCGCCCACGCCCATGGAGCGCGCGGAGCCGAGGGTGTGCAGGCGCAGGACGTCGTCCACCGCCATGATCGATGCGTCGGAATGCACGGCACGCTGGGTGAACAGGCCGGTGCGCATGTTCTCGAAGGGGTCGGAGGTGTCGGTGCAGGACTGGTCGTCCACGCCCATTCCCACGGTCACGTCGCGCCCCAGAAGAGTCACGATGTCGGCGATACCGGAGCCCAGGCGGCCGTTGGACATGGCCTGCCACACCACGGAGGTGCCGGACTCGACGACGCGCTCGACCATCTTTTCGGTGGGGTGCACGAAGTGGCCGAAGGCGAAGTCGTCGCCGAGCACGCCGGCGGCGTCGTACCAGTCGAACTTGGACTGTTGGATGTCGATCTGTTCGGCGGTCTCCACGAAGTGTGCCTGGTTGGTGACGCCCCACTTCTCCATGAGGGTCTTCTCGCGTTCGGCGGTGACCGCGTCGGACGCCCACTGCACCGCGCCGTACACCGAGCCGCCGAGGTCGAGGCCGGGAGCGACGGTGTCGAGGTGTGTCATGGCGACCCCGAAGGCGTCGAAGGCGTCCTGCTCGGGGAGTTGTTCATCGTCGACACGCACCGAGGTGACGAAGCGGATGCCGGCGTCGGCGACACCGTCGATCTGGCGGGTCACGAAGTCCGGCTCGTGCACCTTCACGGCCTTGAGGGTGGAGGTGTCGTAGTCGAAGCGGCAGATCACGCGCGACTGGGTGAAGTTGTAGACCGACGTGATGCCGGACGCCAGGTGGTCCAGCCCGCCGGCACGGGAGAGCCAGTACATGGTCTCCGGGTCGGCGTTGGCGAGCATCGCACTGTTCTGCGTGACCCACTTGTACAGCGGTGATGAGTGCTCCACCCCGCGCATGCCGCCGGTGTAGATGTGGCTGTGCGCGGAGATGAAGCCGGGGGCGAGGAAGGCGCCGTCGAGGTTCACGGTGGAGGACGCCGCGGTGGCGGTGGATTCCGGCGGGGTTCCTTCGCCGAGGCCGCTGATGCGTCCGGAGTCGTCGACGCTGAGCCATCCGGTGAACCAGCGGGGGCTGTCGGGGTCGGCGCTGACGGGCAGGATGACGGCGTTGGTGAACAGTGTGGGCATGACGGGGTGGAACCTCCTGGTCCGGCTGGGTTGTGGTCAGTCGGCGGTGTGCAGGAATGCTCTCTTGTGCCGCGCGGGGACGTCACAGTGACGCTCGCCCGCGCGGCAACGGTCGTGCACCGCGGAACGGCCCTGAGTCTAGGGCGCGGGTGTTTCCGCGGTGTTGCTTCGGCGAGTCCGCGCGGAACGAGGGTGTGCGCGGCAGGCGAGTCGCTGCTCGCGGTCCGCGGTCCCCAGAACCCCACGCGATTGTTGGTCTGGTTGGGGCAGACCAACAACAGCGTGGGGTTTCAGGACCGGGCTATCCGGCGGGGCGGTTCATCCGGGCAGGACCTCGCGGGCCCAGCCATCTTCACAGCCCGATTCGCCCACTTCAGTCTCACTAGCTGCACCGCCCGCACCCACCCCGCCCACCCCGCCCACACCAGTGGTACGGGTGTACCGCACGCGGTGGGACGGTCCGGCGTCGTCGGCGGTCCAGAACAGGTACTCGCGCGGCACCACGGCGAAACCGGCCCACGTGTCCGGTGGGTCGGAGGCCAGGTCGGGGTGCGCGGCGTCGAACTCGGCCCACACGCGACGTCGTTCCCCGACATCCGACACCGCCAGACCCCGGTCATTCAGCCAGGCCAGTAGCTGCAGGTACCGCGATCGTCGGGCGAAGGCCTCACGCGAGCCGGCGGCGGTGTCGGCCACCACGTCGCCGACCACGGTGACCTGCCGTCTGCGGTCGGGGGTCAGCACCGTCAGTGAGGCCTTCGGGCACCCCTCCACGTCCCGTACCTTCCGCGAGCGTGAGTCGGTGTGGAAGCGCACGCGACCGTCGTCGCCGACTCCGGACACCATCACGGTGCGGGTGCGCGGGTAGCCGTCGGCACCGACGGTGGCCAGCGTCATCAACGTCGGCGGTTCGGGCGGAAGCGTCAGGTGCTCGAGGAACAGACGCGCCGGGGTCACCGTCGGCCTCCCGGGAGGAAGGAGGCGATCTCCGGCAGGGCTGCCACGATCTCGGCGACGCGCGCCTCGAACAGGTCGCGTCCGGCCTCGGCGGTGGCCCCGGTGGGGTCGCCCACCACCCCGGACTCCGCCAGGTCGGTGGACAGCCACCCGAAGGTCACCGGACGCCCGGGTGCGCCGAAGCCCACGTGGGAGCAGTCGGCCACACCGTCGGCGACCTGCGGGCCCAGTACGGCGGCGGCGGACATGTCCACCAGCTCCGGGGCGACGTGCAGCATCATGGAGGTCTCCGCCCACCCGGCGTGCACCCCGATGCCGCGTTCGGTCTCCCCGGGCAGCGCCGGCCCGGACACCAGGAAGGTGTGCAGGTCGAAGCGTCGGCGCAGTTCGCGCAGGGCCACGCCGAGCAGCGCGGAGTTGCCGCCGTGGCAGTTCACGAACAGCAGCCGCTTCGCCGGGGTGGCGGCGATGGAGCGTCCCAGGTCCACCACGGTCTGCAGGAACGTCTCGGGACGCAGCCACATGGTGCCGGGCAGCAGGGCGTGCTCGTCGGACTTGGTGTACGCCAGCGACGGCAGCAGCCACACGTCGGTGCCCGCGGCGGCGGCCCGGGTCACCGCCGCACCCGCCACGGCCTCGGCCATGGTCAGGTCGGTGGACAGCGGCAGGTGCGGGCCGTGGGGTTCGATCGCCCCGGTGGGCAGCACCAGCACACTGTCCTCCGACAGCGCGGAGCCCACCTCCGCGGTGGTCAGGTCGGCGAACCGCCGGGACGCGCCGATCACATCCACCTCCCGGGGTTGAGGATGCCGGTCGGGTCGGTCCGCGCGGCCAGGGCGCGCACCCGCTCGGGCTCCAGGTCCACGTACCACTGGTGCGGGGAGTGCACGCCCACCCCCAGGGCCGTGAGTTCGGGCACCCCGGCCAGGATGCGGGCACGCAGCTCGTCGATCGTCTCGTGCTCACCGATCGGCCCGTTGAGCATGCCGAACATCATGTTGTTGCCGACCTCGAGGTGGAACAGGCCGCCACCGAACACCGCCTCGACCTCCTCGAGCCGTTCCACGACCGCGTTGCCCTGGCACTCCAGGTGGAACCAGTGGCCGGGCTGGCGGCGTTGCAGCCACCAGGTGGGGTGGTTGTAGGAGATCGTGGACAGCCGCACGGACTGCGCCGCGCCCTCGCGCACGTCCTCGACGTGCCCGCCGTAGGACGCCACGAGCGCCGTGACGTCCCCCACCTCGTCGGCGTCGACGATGCCGCGCAGGCTGGCGCGCCCGCGCACCAGCGCCGGGTCGTCCGGCAGGGCGGCGACGACCTCGGGGCCGTCGGCGGACATCAGGCGGGGACGCAGCCCGGCCTCCATCACCGCACGCGCGGCGTCGAAGGCTCCGCGGGTGGTGGGGAAGGACGCGTACAGGCAACGCCAGTCCTGCAACGGTTCCACGCGCACGGTGGCGCGCACGATGACGCCGGCCACGCCGTAGGTGTGCACGAACGGCTGGGCCGCCTCGCCCTCCAGGTGGATGATCTCGGCGTCGGCGGTGGCGGGGACCACGTCCACGGCGGTGACGAAACCCTGGTGGTTGCGGCCGTGCACGATGGTGCCGGTGCCGGCCGAACCGCCGCCGAGGAACCCGCCGAGGGAGGACTGCACGGTGGAGGGGTACATCCACAGCTGGTGGTCGTGTTCCCAGGCGTACTGCTCGAGGGTGAGCATGCGCGCCCCGGCGTCGGCGGTGATCTCGCCGGTGGCGGGGTCGAGGCCGTGGATCGTGGTCAGCGAGGTCATGTCCAGCACCAGGCCGCCGAAGCGGGGAAGCACCTGGCCGTAGTTGCCGGTGCCCTTGCCGCGGGTGGTGACCGGCACGCCGTGGCGCACCGCGGCGCGCACGATCTGCGGGACCTCCTCGACGTGGCGCGGGTAGCAGACCACGTCGGGGGTGCCGAGTTCACCGGCGGCGAGCTGGGCCGAGAGCACCGGGCTCATGCCGGAGCCGTCGCGAGAGGCCCGCCCGATCGCGCGGGGCAGCTGGCTCACGCCGCGGGGGCCGAGGACGCCGATGAGGTCGTCGACCAGGGCGTCGACGTCGTCCGCGGTGAAGTCGGGGCGGGTGTCCTGCGTGGCGGTGGCGAAGACGTGGTCGACGTCGGTGTCCACGCGCACGCCGAGCTGCTGTGCCGGTGGCCGGGCAGGAGTGGCAGGTGCGGCCGTCACAGCGCGACGCTCTCGTCGAGGAACTCGTTGGTGGCGAGCTCGTCGGTGGCCACGCCGTCCTTCACCGGGGTGTTCTGCCCGGCGAAGATGGGGGTCACGATGTCGAGGACCTCGCTGACGCGTGCCTCGTCGAAGGAGCCGAGCACACCGTCGGAACCGTTGGCGACGAGCTCCTCGTCGCGCATCCGGGCGTGGCCGAACTCGGCGTTGCCGTCGCCGTAGACCCAGCCGGCGTTGAAGTCCTCGACGGCCTGCACGATCAGCTCATTGGCCGCCGACGGGTCCTCCATGTAGTCCTTCTCGCCGCGCTGCAGCACCGGGACCAGCTCGGACAGGCAGTCGGTGGTCGCACTGTCCTCGAGGTCCCCGCTCCGGGCGGCCAGCGCGGACTTGTAGGTGGGGAAGCCGGCGTCGTGGATGAGCTGGTAGTCCACCGGCTTCATCCAGCCCTGGACCTCGTTCTCGTAGTTGTACGGTTCGGAGGAGGAGTAGCCCTGCTGGGCGTTCGCGCCGCCGGCGGCGACGAAGGTGGACGGTGAGCCGTCGTAGCTCTCGTCGATCTGCGACTGGTCGAGGATGCCGGCACCGGTGAGGTACTTGATGTAGGACATGTCGGAGAAGGTCAGCACGGTGGCGTCCTCGTCCTTGAGGTCGGCGATCTCGTGGACGTCGGGGTAGGTCTCGGGGTCCCACATGATCATCTGCGGGCTCTTGTCCAGGGTGGACAGCACGCCGGTGGTGGGCATGGAGTCGGAGTTCTGGATGGACTGGTCGGTGTCGACGTAGCCGAGGAGGATGTCGGGGTCCTGGTACAGCTGGGAGGTCACGTTCTGGTTGCCGATCGCCGGGCCGCCGGAGCGGATCTCCAGGTCAACACCGGTGTAGCCGTTGTCGCCGTCGAACAGGGGGCCGCTGACGACCTTGCCGTCGGCGTCGATGCTCACCGCGTCGCGCCCCTCCCCGTCGTAGTCGAGTTGTTCGTAGAGGTGGCCGTGTTCTGCCTCCGGGAACCAGTCGGTCTGCACGACCACGGTCTCCGGGCAGACCGACGAGAGGTCGGTGGAGCCGATGTCGCCGTCGTAGTCGGACGCCGCAGCACCGCCGTTACCGTCGCCGCAGGCGGCGAGGGCGAGGAGGGTGGCCAGGGAGGTGGACGCGGCGAGAACGGTGCGGGCGGTGCGGGCGGTGCGGTTGGTGCTGTTGGTGCTGTTCATGGGGTTCTCCGGGGTGGTGTGTAGGTGAGAGGAAGTGGATCAGGCGTTGTACCAGCGGCCGACGACGCGCCTGCCGATCCAGCCGAAGATCAGGAACACGACCACGCCCAGCAGGGAGGCGAGGATGATCGCGGCGAAGAGTTCGGGGGACTGCAGGCGGGAACGGTAGTTGTCGAGCAGCACGCCGATGCCGGGGGTTCCCTGCTTGAAGAAGAAGTCGCCGACGATCGCGCCGACCACGGACAGTCCGGCGGAGGTGCGCAGGCCGACGAAGATGGACGGCATCGCCGCGGGCAGTTCGAGCTTTCGCAGCACGGTCAGCCGGGAGGGCTTGTGCAGTGCGAAGAGGTCGCGCATGCCCGGGTCCACGGACTTCAGGCCGAACAGGGTGTTGGACACCAGGGGAAACAGGGCGATGAGCACGCAGACGAAGACGCGGGCGGAGAAGCCGAAGCCGAACCAGAAGCCCACGAGCGGCACCAGGGCCAGCACGGGGATGCACTGCAGGAACACGGCGTAGGGGAACAGGGCGGCCTCGGCCCGCTTTGACTGGGACATCACGATCGCCCAGGTGATGCCGACGACCGCGGCGATGGCCAGGCCCGTCAGCGCCACGGTGGTGGTCTGCATGAGTCCCTGCCACATCTCCGGGGCGGAGGCGCCGAGCAGTCCGTCGGTGATGACCTCGTGTGGCGGGGGCATGAGGAAGCGGCGCGACTCGTCGAGCAGCAGGTAGCTCACGGCGTACCAGGCGGCGATGACCGCGCCGAACACGAGGAGGGGCAGGACGACGCCGGCGAAGGGAATGCCTCGCCGCGTCCTGCGCGCCGGGGAGGACGTGCCGGACGCTGCGACGGGCGCTGCGCTACCGGAGGTACCGGACGTGCCGGACGGCCCGGCGACCGTCGCCGCGGCGGCGCCCGTTGCGTCCTGCGCGGTGGTCTTCCCGGTGCTCTTCTTGGCGGTGGTCGGTGCGGTCATGAGTGGGCCTCCATCAGTGAGGTCGAGACGCGTTCGGTCAGGGCGGTGAACTCCGGGGAGAACCGCAGCTTCGGGTCGCGGGGGAAGGGGAAGGGGACGTCGACCTCGTCGACGACGGTGCCGGGGCGCCCGGACATCACCGACACGGTGGTGGACAGGAACACCGCCTCGGTGACGGAGTGGGTGATGAACAGGCCGCCGAAGCGTTTCTCGGCGAAGAGTTCGGTGAGTTCCACGCCGAGGCGTTCGCGGGTGATCTCGTCGAGGGCGGCGAAGGGTTCGTCGAACAGGAAGAGCTCCGGTTCGATGGTCAGGGCGCGGGCCAGGGAGACGCGCATGCGCATGCCGCCGGACAGCTGGTGGGGGAGGTGGTCCTCGAAGCCGTCGAGTCCGACGGTGGCCAGGGAGTCGGCGCAGCGGGCCTGCCGGTCGGCCTTGGACAGGCCGTCGAGTTCGCCGAGGAGCATCACGTTCTCCCGCACGGTGCGCCACGGCAGCAGCGTGGCGTCCTGGAAGACGTAGGCGATGCGGTCGGTGGAGGTGCTCATCGTGCCCTCGGTGGAGGTCTCCAGGCCGGAGGCCAGGCGCAGCAGGGTGGACTTGCCGCAGCCGGACGGGCCGACGACGCTGATGAACTCGCCCGGTTCGACGTCGAAGGACACGCCGTGCAGGGCGGTGGTGGCGCCGTCGGTGCCGGTGTTGTAGGTCATGCCGGTGTCGTTGAAGCTCACCAGCGGAGTGGTGGTAGGTGCAGTCGGTGAAGTCGGTGCAGTGGTGGTCACGGTGTTCTCCGGAGGTGGGGGAAGGTTGTCGTGGACGTGGTACGCGCGACGAAGCGGCCGGCGGTGATGACGACGCGGTCGCACGGTGCGGCGGCGATGAGGGAGGTGGTGGTTGGTGTGGTGGTGGGGTTGGGGGGATTCCGGACGCAGAGCAGGTCGGCGACCGCTCCGGTGGTGGGTCCGGCCGGTGGTAGGCCCATGACGTTCCTGGCGTCGCTGGTGACCAGGTCGAGGGCTTCGGTGGGGGTCTGGTGGGCGGCGGTGACGAGCAGCGCCGCGGTCTCCAGGGCGTCGCCGCGTCCGGTGGGGTTGAACGGGTCGGCGACGTTGTCGCCGCCGGCGGCGACGCGCACACCCTTCGCCCGCAGGACGGAGAGGGGAGCGATCGCGCGTGAGGTGGCGTCCTGCAGGTAGAGGTTGGTGGCGGGCAGGGCGATGACCGGCATGTCCGCGGCGAGCAGCTCGTCGGTGGTGGCGGCGAGTTCACTCGGGTCGGCGAGTTCTGCGAGGTCGGCGAGGTGGCAGCAGTGCCCGGCGGCGCGGTCGCGCCCGGCGGGCCAGCCGGTGACCCGCGCGGCGTAGCGGTGGATCGTGGAGGTGCGGTGGTGGGTCCCGGTGTACTCGTCGATGTGCAGGTCGCAGCCGACGTGGTGGGTCTCGGCGGCGTCGACGAGCGCGTCGGTCTGCGCCAGCGGGTCCCCGGCGAGGTGCGGGGCACCGCCGACGAGGTCCGCCCCGGCGTCGAGCGCCCCGGCGACCAGGGCGCCGACGGCCGTGACCGGGGTGGACGGTGCGACGAGCGCGACGATCTGCAGCGTCATCACGCCGGAGAGTTCCCAGCGCAGACGGTGCAGTGCCCGCACGCCCCGGAAGGCGTCCGGTTTGGTGCCGGTCGGGCCGGCGCTGCCCGATGTGGTGTCGGGGTAGACGTCGACGTGGGTGCGTACGGCGGTGGTGCCGGCGGCGAGCATGCTCAGGGCGGTGTCGTGTGCGCGGGCGAGGATGTCGTCCTCGGTGAAGCCGGACGCCGCGGCCGCCCACGCCGCCACCGCGCCGGGCAGATCGCCGACCGGCGGGTCGACGAGGTCCCAGGAACGGGACTTGTCCAGGTGGGCGTGCGGGTCGGCGGTGGCGGGCAGGACCGTGTAGCCACGCAGGTCGACGTGGCCCACCGGGACGGTGCCGTCCTGGTGGGGGCGGACGTCGTCGACCAGGGGGCCGTCGAAGGTGATGTCGACGGGAGCGCCGTCGAGCAGCACGCCGGCGATGCCGGCGGTCTGCGTCTTCATCGTCGTCTTCGTCACGGTCATCTGGAGCCTCCTCTCTCTTCGTCAGGGTCGTGACCGCTGCGTGAGGGATGTCATCGCCGGCGCGCAGCAGTCTGGTGTGTCCCCAGAGTGCGGGGACAGGGGAACTGTCGGTCGGCGGTGTGCAGGAGTGCTCTCTTGTGTTCCGTTCCGAGGGGAGTACCTCGCCGGGCTGGGGCCAGGTGGGGGATCGGGACATCGGTCGTGCACCGCGGGTATTCAGGGTTTTTGTCGTGCACCAATGGAGATTATGGGCCGGGTGTTTCGCCCCTGTTTCTCCCCAGGATCACTTCGGTGACGCCTCACGCCCCGGCGGAGCCCCGGGGTACGGGCATGTTTCGGGCCGGTGAAAGATCGTGTGAATTCCCGCGTTTCGCCCCGCCGGACGCTGCGCGTGGACTCGGCGGTGCACTACGGTGGTCCGCGTACGCGCCGGGCTGGGGTACGTCACGACGGAGGTATCCCCGCATGATGAATAAATTGACCGTGGTCGCCCGGCGGTCCCTGACCCCGCGGGTCGACGAGTTCACCCTGGCATTGCCCGACGGCGCGCCGTTGCCCGGCTGGACGCCCGGGTCGCACGTGGACGTCAGCGTCCCGGGCTCCGGGCTGACCCGCCAGTACTCCCTGTGCTCCCGGCCGTCCGACCCGTCGAGCTACACCGTCGCCGTCGACCGGCAGGACGTCAACAGTGGCGGCCGCGGCGGTTCGTCGGGCCTGCACCGCGACGCGGGCGCCGGCACACCGGTGCTGGTCGGCGCGCCACGTAACCACTTCCCACTGACCCGCGCGCTGAACTACGTCTTCGTCGCCGGCGGTGTCGGCGTCACGCCGATGGTGTCGCTCGTCGCCGAGGCGCAGCGTACGGGACGCCCGTGGCGCATGCTGTGCCTGGCGCGCACCGAGGCGGACATGCCGTACCTCGCGCAGCTGCGTGACGAATACGGCTCCGCAGCTGCCGGGCGCATCCGCTTCCACGGTTCGGCGCAGGCCGGACGCGTCGACCTCGCGGCGGCGCTGGCCGACCTGCCCCGTGGTACGGCCGTATACGTGTGCGGGCCCGGCAGCCTGGCCGACGACGTCGCCACGGCGGTGGCCGACCAGCCGGCCGTCGACGTCTTCGCCGAGCAGTTCACCGCCCCCGACCTGTCGGACGACACCGCGGCGTCCTTCGACGTCACCCTCGCCACCAGCGGCGAGACCGTCACCGTCGCGCCGGACGCCTCGCTGCTCGACACCCTCGAGGCCCACGGGACGCTGCTGGCGTCGTCCTGCCGCGAGGGTGTGTGCGGCACCTGCGAGGTCGGCGTGGTCTCCGGGGAGGTGGACCATCGAGACAACGTGCTGACCCCGGAGGAGCGCTCCGAGAACGAGTCGATGATGGTGTGCGTCTCGCGCTGCCGCTCCGGGCGTCTGGTGCTCGACCTGTGAGCGCCACGCTGCTGAGCGGTGCCCTGGCGGGGCCGGACGTCCTGGTGGTCGACGGCGTGATCGCCGAAACCGCCGAAACCGCCGAGCCTGCCGAGCGTGCCGAGCCGGCACCAGAGAGCGTCGACGTCTCCGGCTGCCTGGTCACCCCGGGCCTGGTCAACGCCCACCATCACCTGCTGCAGTCGGCGTTCCGCACCCTGCCCGGCACCCGCGACGTGCCCATGGCCCGCTGGCTGCAGGTCATGGCCACGGCCTACCGCGACTACGACGTCGACCCCGACCTCACCCACAAGGCGGCCTCGGTGGGCCTGGCGGAGTCCCTGCTCTGCGGGGTGACCACCGTCGCCGACCACCACCTGACCTGGCCCGCCAGTGTCGACCCGGTCGAGATGGCGCTGGCCACCGCCCGCGCCGCCGACGACCTCGGCGCCCGGCTGTGCTTCGTGCGCGGCACCGCCGGGGACTCCCCGGACGCCGCCGCCGACTCCGTGCGCGCGATCCACCGCGCGTTCAGTGCGTCCGGTGCGTCCGGCGCCTACGGGGAAGGACGCCTGCAGCTCGCCGTCGGACCGTCCGGCGTGCACGCCGACGGCCCCGAGACCTTCGCCGCCCTCGCCGAGGTCGCCCGTGACCTCGGCCTGCGGCGGCGCACCCAGGCCAATGAGCAGGTCGACGTCGCCGTCGCCGCGCAGAAGTACGGCCGCCGGCCCCTCGAGCTGCTCGCCGAGTGGGGCTGGCTGGAACCCGGCGTGACCGTGGCGCACCTCTGCGACGTCACCGCCGACGAGATCGCCGCGGTCATCGCCTCCGGGGCGGCCGTGACCCACGCACCCGGCTGCGACGTGCCCATGGGCTGGGGCGTCGTCCCCGTCGCCGAGCTGCTGGCTGGCGGGGTCGACGTCGGGCTCGGGACGTCCGGCGGCGGCAGCAACGACGGCGGCCACCTGCTCGCCGACGCCCGCCTCGCCGTCCAGGTCTCGGGGCTGGTTGGTGCGCCCGTCACCGCGTCCGACGCGGTCACCATGGCCACCGCCGGTTCCGCCGCCGGCCTGGGGCGTCCCGAACTCGGCACGCTGGTCCCCGGCACACCCGCGGACCTGTGCGTCTGGGACATGGGCGACGTCGCCGACGCCGGCGTCCACGACCCGCAGGGCGGGCTGATCTGGGCCTCTCCTGGACGACGCCCCCGCGACGTGATGGTCGCCGGACGCTGGGTCGTGCGCGACGGCGTGCTGCTCACCGCCGACTCCCGCGGCCTCGCCACCGAGCTCACCGACACACTCACCCGAAGGAGAACACCGTGAACGACTTCCACGTACCCGTCATCGACATCAGTGCCTATACCGGAGAATCTGCGGAGGGGGAACGCGACGCGGTCGCCCGGCAGGTCGACGCCGCCGCCCGCGACGTCGGCTTCATCCAGCTCACCGGCCACGGTATCGCCACCGACACCTGGGACGGGCTCGCCGATGCGCTCGACGCCTTCTTCCTGCGCGACCTGGAGACCAAGAAACGCGTGGTCACCCCGCCCGAGGTCAACCGCGGCTACTCGCCGCCGAAGTCCGAACGGCTGTCCTTGTCCCTCGGTGTGGAGTCCGCCACCGGCATGAACGACTTCTTCGAGGCCTTCAACATCGGCGCACAGGCCAGTGACTTTCCGTCCCTGGCGCTGCCGGAGGCGGACTACCCGCAGAACGTCTGGCCGGAGGAGACACAGGACGCCATGGCGTCCTTCCGCGGCAACCTGGAACGCTGGTTCGCCGAGGCGCAACGCGTCGCCGAGACCCTCACCGTGATCTTCGAGGACGCCCTGGACGTGCCGCGCGGCACCATCACCGGCCTCGCCGACCACTCCATCGACGTGCTGCGCACCATCAACTACGCCCTCGACCCCGGCCAGACCGTGGAACTCGACGGGGAGTTGACCGGCATGGGCGAACACACCGACTACGGCATCGTCACCGTGCTGTGGGCCGACCGCGTGGCCGGGCTGCAGGTCCTCGGCGAGGACGGCGGCTGGCACGACGTGCTCCCGGAGCCCGGTGCGCTGCTGGTGAACCTGGGGGACGTGACCGCCCGGCTCACCAACGACCGGTGGCGCTCCACGCTGCACCGGGTGCGTCCGCCGGTGGTGAACGGGACAATCATGCGGCGGCGCTCCGCGGCGTTCTTCCACGACGGCAACGTCGACGCCGTCGTCGGCCCCCTGCCCGGCATGGTCGACGACGACCATCCCGCACGCTATGAACCGATGACCGTCGGAGAGCACGTGTCCCGCAAACTCGGCGGCTCGCGCTCCCTGGAGTCCAACTCCGCCGACACCTCGCGCGAGTCCGGGCGGGTGCTCGCGTCGCGCAGGTGAGAACCGTTGTGGGTGCCGTGGCGCCGTGATTGCTAGCATTCCCCACGTGAACTCCCCCGAATCCGACAGAGGTGGGCTACCGGTACGCCGGTAGCCCCGATGCCACCAGTTTCCGCGCATCCGAGGCGCCGGTAGTGCCGCTCCACAGCGTCCACTACCCCCTGTTCTTCGGAAGGCTCGTTCATGCCTGCCTTGTTCTATCTCCTTGCCCTGGCCGTGTTCGCCCAGGGCACCTCCGAATTCGTCCTCGCCGGGCTGTTGCCCGGCATTGCCGGTGATCTCGACGTGTCCCTCGGCCAGGCCGGCCTCCTGACCGCGGCGTTCGCGGTCGGGATGATCATCGGCGCACCCACCATGGCCGCGGTGACGCGCCGGTTGTCCCCACGTCGCACGCTCACCGGCTTCCTCCTCCTGTTCATCATCATGCACGTCATCGCCGCGCTGACCGGCAGTTTCGTGGTGCTGCTGGTCAGTAGGATCATCGCCGCGGTGGCCAACGCCGGTTTCCTCGCGGTCGCCCTGTCCACCGTCTCCCGGATCGTGGCACCCGGACGGCAGGCCCGTGCCCTGTCGGTCATCCTCGGCGGCACGACGGTCGCACTGGTCGTCGGCGTTCCCGCCGGCGCATTCGTCGGTGGTGCGGTGGGCTGGCGGGTCACCCTCGCCGCCATCGCCGTGGCGTGCCTGCCGGCGCTGGTCGCCGTGCTCCTCGCGACGCCGGTGCGTCCTGCCGGTGGCGGGGACGGGGAACCCGGTACGCTGCGCGCGGAGCTGAGCGTCCTACGGCATCGGCCCGTCCAGTTGTTCGCGACGTTGGCCGTGCTCGTCAACGCCGCGACCTTCTGCTCCTTCACCTACCTCGCCGTGGTCGCCGACGACTCCGCCGGGCTCAGCGGGGCTCAGGTTCCGGTGCTGCTCGCGCTCTTCGGTACCGGAGCCTTCGCCGGTGTCGCCCTCACCGGTTCCCTCGCCGACGCGCACTGGCGCCTGCTCGTCGCAGTGGCGGGCCCGTTGCTCGTGGTTGGCTGGATCGTCTTCGGTGTGGGTGCCGGCTCCCTGGCTGCCGTTTGGGTGATGGCACCGGTGATGGGCATCCTGTCGTTCACGCTGGGCAGCACGTTGATCACCCGCATCATCGCCACCGCGCAGGACGCACCGACGATGGCAGGCTCCTTCGCCACGGTCGCGCTCAACGTGGGTGCGGTGCTGGGGCCGGTGGCCGGTGGTGTGGCGGTTGACGCCGTAGGACCGCGCGGACCGTTGGTGACCAGCGCGGTGTTCGCGTTGGTGGCCGTCCTCGTGTGGGCGGCGTTCAGCCGGGGAGGACGTCGACCTGCCAGTCGGTGACGTTGGTACGGGTGTACCGCAGGCGGCGCGAGGGCCCCTCGTCGTCGCCCTCCCAGAACAGGTACTCGCGCGGCACCACCGCGAACACCGCCCAGGCGTCCGGCGGGTCCTGTCCGGCCAGGTCGGGGTGCGCGTGGTCGAACTCGGCCCACCGCCGGCGCCGCTCCTCGCGCTCCTCCAACGCCAGGCCCCGGTCGTTCAACCAGGCCAGCAGCTGCAGGTAGCGCGGCTGGCCGGCGTAGACCGCGCGCTCGGTCTCCTCGTCGGTGCGCACCACGTCGCCGACCACGGTGACCTGGCGCGAGGCGTCCTGCGTGAGCACCGTCAGCGACGCCTTCGGGCGCGCGTCAAGGTCACGCACCTGGCGTGACCTGGCGTCCGTGTGGAACAGGACTCCGCCGTCGGCGCGTACGCCGTTGACGTTCACCGTGCGGGTGCGCGGGTAGCCGTCCTCGCCCACCGTGGCGAGCGTCATGAGCGTGGGCGAGTCCTCGAGGTGGTCGATGAAGGTGCGGACCGGGTCAGTCATCGCCGCCCCCGACAGTGCGGACGTCGTACTTGAGCTGCACCATCCCGTTGCCGAAGCTGCGTGACGAGCGCAACGACAGGTCCATCGTGAGATCCGGCAGCATCGCCAACCCGCCACCCACCGTGACCGGGCAGACCAACATGTGGACCTGGTCGACGACGCCGAGGCGCAGCGCCTCGGCGGCCAACGTCGGACCGTCGACGGTGATGTCGCCGGCACCGTCCTTCAACGCCAGGACGTCCTGCGCGCGGAGATCGCGTTCCAGGCGGGTGCGGCTCGTCCATACGTCATCCAGGGTGGTGGAGAAGACGGCCTTCTGCGCCGCGCACCACAGCCGCGCCCACTCCGCCGAGCGCGGTGACTGCGCGGCGGCCGCCGGGTCGGTCTCCCAGACGTGCATCATCTCGTACGTTCTGCGGCCGTGGATGTAGGTGGTGACGTCCGCGGCGTCGGCGTTGATCGCGGCGAGGACCTCCTCGTCCGGCACCGCCCAGTCGAAGTTGCCGTCCCGGTCGGCGACGAAACCGTCGACGGAGACGAGCATCGAGTAGATCAGTTGTCCCATGGCGGGTCTCCCTGGTGTCTCGCGGTGGTGTCTCGAGGTGGTGTCTCGCGTGACCCCGAGCGTACGGGAGGGCGCGGCGGCCAGGCAGGGGCCGTGCCCGCGTGCCGGATACGGTCTTTTCGTGGCAGCGCAGACGCGAATCCGGCACGCGGCGCGGGGTCGGGGATACCGCAGTCGCCGCAGCCCCTACCGCGCGAGGTAGCGTTCCCAGCCGGGGGTCAGCAGGTCGAAGGCGGCGTCGGTGAGGGAGGTGGACTCGCCGGACTCGGCGTTGAGGAGCTGGACCTGCAGGACGAAGCGGCAGAAGGCGCGGATGGTGTCGTCCGGCCCGTCGAGGCCGAGGTCGGCGGTGATGGCGTCGGCGAGGGCGTCCTCGTGGCGCAGCCACATCCGCTGGGCGTACTCGCTGAGGGAGGGGGAGTCGTCGATGAGTTTGATGAAACGTTCGTGGGAGCCGGCGGGTGCGTCGTCGTGCCAGGCGTCGTCGCGGTAGAACTGCCGCAATGCGTCGGGGATGCTCGTGCCGTCCGGCCGGTCGGTGACGGCGGCGATCAGACTCTCGCGCATCTCGTCGTCCTCGTCGACGGCGATGGCCTCCTTGCAGGGGAAGTGGGCGAAGACGGTGGTGGGGGAGACGTCGGCGGCGTCGGCGATCTCGCGGACGCTGACGTTGTCGAAGCCGCGGGCGAGGAAGAGCTCCAGGGCGGCGTCGGCGATGGCGCGTCGGGTGGCGGCCTTCTTGCGCTCGCGTCGGGTGGGGGCGGTACCTCTGCTGTCTTCTGCCATGGGCACCACACTAGCGCCGTAAGTGTAATTGATACAACACTGGATTGACTTCGAAACTGTACCGAGTACAGTTTCGAACCATGACAACCAATGACACCGCGGCGACCTCCCGCTGGGCCTGGCCCATGCTCGTCACCGTCACCATGCTCAACGTGATCGGCATGACCATCGTGCTGCCGATCCTCCCCTTCGTCGTGCGCGACGCCATGCCGTCCTTCGGCACCCTGGCCCTGTGGGTCGGCCTGCTCGAGGCGGTGAACGCGTTGTGCGCCTTCCTCGCAGTCCCCGTCCTCGGCGGGATATCGGACCGGTGGGGACGCCGCCCCGTCATCGTGATCGGGGCCTTCGGCGCGGCCGCCGGATTCCTCATCTTCGCCCTCGGCGGGTTCCTCGCCGGCTCACTCAGCGGGGCGATCTGGCTGCTGCTGCTCGGACGTGTGGTCCAGGGCGTCACCGCCGGTGACATGCCCGCCCTGTTCGCTTACGTCGCCGACATCACCCCGGCCGAGGAGCGTGCGAAGCGGTACGGGATGCTCGGCGCCCTCACCGGCATCGGCTTCATGATCGGGCCGGCCGTCGGCGGTCTGCTCGCCGCGCACAGCGTGGACCTGCCCGTCCTAGCCACCGCCGCGGTGGCGTTGACCGTCGGCGTGGTCACCCTCGTCGCCCTGCCCGAGAGCCACGCCCCGGAGAACAGGACGGACCGGCTCACCGTGGAGCAGATCCACCCGCTGCGCGTCTTCCGGCAGGCCTTCGCCCGTCCGTCGCTGCGTATGCTGCTGACCGGGCTGCTGCTCGTGGCGATCCCGTTCAGCTTCTTCGTCAACAACTACAGCGTGCTGGCGATGGACACGGTCGACTGGTCGCCCACGCAGATCGGACTGCTGAACTCCTGCATCGGGGTGCTCGACATCGTGATCCAGGGCGTGCTGCTCGGCATCCTGCTCAAGTGGGTCGGTGAGCGCGGGGTGATCCTCGGCGGCATCGTGGTGCAGGCACTCGGCGTGCTGGCCCTGGCGCTGCTGGCGTCGGTGCTGCAGCAACCGTGGCTGCTGATCACCGGCACCCTGATGCTGGGTGCGGGCGAGGGCCCGATGACCGCCACGCTCAACGGCGTGCTCTCCACCTCCGTCGGTGACGACGAGCAGGGTTGGCTCGCCGGGGTGACGCAGGGGATGCAGAACGCCGTCGGCGTGGTCGTCCCCCTGGCCGTCGGTGTGCTCTACGGCATCGGCGCGGGCGTGCCCTACTGGATCGCGCTGGTGCTGCTGTGCGCGGCGTTCGTGATCCTGTCGCGCGCCTCCTTCGCCAGCCCGTCCCGCGTGACCCCCGCTGACCCCGCCGGGACTGCAGCCTCCTCGGACGCGGCGGAACCGGGGACGCTGAGCGGGGTCGCGGCTACCGCGTCGTGAGGGGTGAGAGGAGTTCCCCGCCGCGCATGACCGTGGACACCTGGAGGGTGGTGTCGAGCACGACGAGGTCGGCGCGTCCGCCGACGTGCAGGCCGACGGTGGGGAAGCCGACGGCGCGGGCGGGGTTGACCGAGGTCTGCCGGACGGCCTGCAGCAGCGCGGCATCGCGGTCTCCGTCGGCATCTTCCCCATCCCGGGCCGCAGCCCCGTGTTCCACGGCGAAGCGGAACAGCTGGTCCATGGTCGCGGTGCTGCCGGCGATGGTGTCGGTGCCGGCGACGTGCGCCACGCCGCCGGTCACGTCCACGCCGAGGGTGCCGAGACGGTAGGAGCCGTCCGGCATGCCCGCGGCGGCCATGGCATCGGTGACCAGGGTGACCCGGTCCGGCCCGACGAGGTCGCAGACGCCGCGGTAGAGGGAGGGGTGCAGGTGGACGCCGTCGCCGATCATCTCCACGGTCACCCGCGGGTCCTCCACCAGAGCGGTGACGGGGCCGGGTTCGCGGTGGTGGACCGGGCGCATGGCGTTGAACAGGTGGGTTCCCACGCGTGCGCCGGCGTCGATGGCGGCGAGGGTCTGTTCGTAGGACGCGTCGGTGTGTCCGACGGCGGCGACCGCGCCGGCGTCGACGGTGCGTCGCACGGCGTCCAACGCCCCGTCGAGCTCGGGGGCGAAGGTGACCATGCGCACGGTGCCGCGCGCGGCGTCGAGCACACGGGTGAGCTCGCCGGCGTCGGGGTGGCCGGGGTGGCGCAGGGCTGTCGGGTCGTGCGCACCCTTCTTCGCCGGGGAGAGCCACGGCCCCTCGAGGTGGATGCCGCCGACCAGGCCGTCGCGGACGTGAGCCGACAGGACGTCGACCTCGCGCAGCAGCTCGTCGGGGTGCGCCGACACCAGCGACGCCATGATCGTGGTCGTGCCGTGTGCGGCGTGCATCGACACGGCGGTGGCGGTCTCCTCGTCGGTGGCGACGGGGAACGCCCCGCCCCCGCCGCCGTGGACGTGCATGTCCACGAACCCGGGCACGACGGTGACCTCGCCGAGCGCCAGCACGTCCTGCGCCGTCGCGGCGTCCTGCACGTCCTGCGGCGGCGCGCCGGCGCCGAGGGCGCTCACCGTGTCCCCGGTGACCTCGATCCAGCCGGGACGCAGGACCTCGTCGCCGGTGACCAGGACGTCGGCGGTGATGAGCGTGCTCACAGGCCCTGCCAGACGGGCTTGGCGGCGTACGTCGCCCGGTAGTAGTCGGCGAGATGCAGGCGTCCGGCCGCGGCCTCGTCCACCAGGACGGAGACGTGCGGGTGGTGCTGCAGGATCGTCGCCGGCCACAGGGCGCTCACCCCGCCCTCGGCGAGCTGGTGCACGGCCTCGGCCTTGTTCTGGCCGGTGGCCACCAGCACGATGTGGCGGGCCTCCATGATCGTGCCGAGCCCCTGGGTGAGGCACTGGGTGGGGACCTTGGACAGGTCGTCGTCGAAGAAGCGGGCGTTGTCGACACGGGTCTGGTGGGTCAGCGTCTTGATACGCGTGCGCGAGGCCAGGGAGGAACCCGGCTCGTTGAAGCCGATGTGTCCGTCGGTGCCGATGCCGAGGATCTGCAGGTCCACGCCACCGGCGGCACGGATGGCGTCGTCGTAGGCGCGGCAGGCCGTGGGGATGTCCTCGGCCAGGCCGTCGGGGCCCTGCACGGCGTCGTCGGCGAAGTCCACGCGGGAGGTGAACTCGCGCCGGATGACGGTGGAGTAGCGCTCCGGGTGTCCGGCGGCCAGACCCACGTACTCGTCGAGGGTGAAGGCGCGGGCGCGGGCGAAGGAGAGCTCGCCGGCGTCGTGGCGGGCGACGAGGTCGTCGTAGACGGGCAGGGGGGACGACCCGGTGGCCAGCCCGAGGACGGCGTCCGGCTTGCGCTCCAGCAGCGTCGCGACGGCCCTGCCGGCCAGCGCGCCAGCGGCACCTGCGGCGTCGGTGGCGTCCGCGCCGGGCAGGATGATGATCTCCATGGTGGGTTCTCCTACTTCTTCTTCTTGGTGACGGTGAACAGGGGACGCATCGTGGACACCGGGGCGGACGGCTCGGCGAGCTCGTCGACGGTGGCGCCGCGGGCGTCCATCACGACGACCGGCACGACGGTGGGGTACCCGGCGGCCTCGACGGAGGCGACGTCGTAGGTGATCACCGGCTGGCCCTGGACCACACGGTCACCCTTGGCGGCGTGGAGGGTGAACCCCTCGCCCTTGAGCTTCACCGTGTCCAGCCCGAGGTGGACGAGCACGGCGGTCTTGTCGTCGGTCATGATGGCGTAGGCGTGGGGCAGCAGCTGCATGAGCTTGCCGGACACCGGTGCGACGGCCTCGACGATGCCGTCGGTGGTCGTCGGCTCGATGGCCAGGCCCGGGCCGACGGTGCCGGCGGCGAAGGTCTTGTCCGGCACCTCCGACAGGGCGACGGTGCGGCCCTGGACGGGGGCGCGGACCAGCGTGGGTTCGGGGAGTGCGTCGGCGGCGACGGCCTCGTCCGGGGTCTCCTGCTGCGCAGTCTCGACGACGGGCTCTGGTGCAGCGGTGGGTGCCGCGGCCGGCGCGGGGCCGGCGAGCGCGGCCTTGATCTCGTCCTTCAGGACGTCCGACTGGGTGCCGAAGACGGCCTGCACGTTGTTGCCGACCTCCATGACTCCGGCGGCGCCGAGGGCGCTCAGCGCGCCCTTGTCCACGCTGGACTTGTCGGCGACCTCCATGCGCAGACGGGTGATGCAGGCGTCGACGCCGACGAGGTTGTCGCGCCCGCCGAACGCGGCGATGAGCTGCTCGGCACGCTGCGTGCCGGTCGCCGCGGCGTCCTGCGACTCCTGTGCGGCGAGGGACGCCTCGTACTCGTCGTCCGGCACACGGCCGGGCAGACGCAGGTTCCAGCGGGTGATCGCGAAGCGGAACATCACGTAGTAGACCACCGCGAAGATCAGGCCCTGCGCCACCAGCAGCAGGATGTTGTGTGCCGCCGGTGCACGGCCGTAGAGCAACAGGTCGATCAGGCCCGCGGAGAAGGAGAAGCCCAGGTGGATGTCCAGCAGGTGCGCCACCGCCAGGGACAGGCCGGTGAGCACGGCGTGGATCACGTACAGCGGGAACGCCAGGAACATGAACGCGAACTCCAGCGGCTCGGTCACGCCGGTCAGGAAGGCGGTGAGGCTGGCGGCGCCGAAGATGCCCACGGCCACCGTGCGCTGACGCGGCTTGGCCACGTGGATCATCGCCAGGGCCGCGGCGGGCAGACCGAACATCAGGACCGGGTAGAAACCGGAGGTCAGCAGGCCGGCGGACTGGTCGCCAGCGGCGAACCGGCTGAGCTCGCCGGTGACCAGGCCGTTGGCGCCCTCGTAGTCGCCGTAGATGAACCAGATGAAGGTGTTGAGGATGTGGTGCAGTCCCAGCGGGATGAGCATGCGGTTGGCGAAACCGTAGATGAACGCGCCCAGTGCACCCGAGCCGGCGATGAACTGGCCGACGGAGGTCAGGCCGCTGTTGAACAGCGGGTACACGTAGGCCATCGCGAAGCTGACGAAGAGCACCGTGAGCGACACGACGATCGGCACGAAGCGCCGTCCGCCGAAGAATCCCAGGTACGGGGGCAGTTCGATGTTGTGGTACCTGTCGAACAGCCAGGCGGTGATCAGGCCGACGATGATGCCGCCGAAGACGCTGTAGTCGATCATCGCCTGGTCGCCCGCGGCGTCCTCCACGCCCTCCAGGACGACGGGGGACATGGAGTCGAAGACGGAGGTCATCACCAGGTAGCCGGCGACGGCGGCCAGGGCGGTGGAACCGTCGGCCTTCTTCGCGAAGCCGATGGCCACGCCGACGGCGAAGAGGATGGCGAGGTTGCCGAAGATCCCGTCACCGGCGGCGCTCATCGAGTCGAAGAACGGGCCGATGACGGGGATGTCGGTGCCGCCGAGCATGTCGTCCTGCCCGAGGCGCAGCAGGATGCCGGCGGCGGGGAGCAGGGCGATCGGCAGCATGAGGCTCTTGCCGAGCCTCTGGAGTTGGGCGAACCCGGGGATGCGCAGGCCGCCGCGCTTCTCGGCTGGGGTTTCGCCGGTGGGTGGTCGGGGAGTGAGGACGGGCATGGGATTCTCCTCGCGTGGGTGGGGCCCAGGGTGGGCCAGTACCGCCAATATTGGACTAGACCAATTCGCGGTGTCAAGGGTCACGCCCGCGGGTGGATTGCCCGGGCTACACCCGCCCCCGGTACGGTGGTCGCATGAAGGTGCCCAAGTACTACCTGGTCAAGAGTCAGATCCTCGAGCTCATCGACGACCTCGATCCGGGCACCGCCGTCCCCACCGAACGCGAACTGGCCGAACGTTTCGGCACGTCACGCACCACCGTGCGCCAGGCCATCGGCGAACTCGTCTCCGACGGACGCCTGGAACGCACCCAGGGCAGCGGCACCTTCGTGGCCTCCCCGAAGATGATGCTGCTGCCGCAGGTCTCGTTCTCCAGCAACGCCGAGTCCGAGGGTTGGCGTCCCGGGCGCGTGGTGCTCTCGGCGCGCTGTGAGCAGGCGTCCGACAGCGTGGCCGAGCACCTGCGGCTGGAGGACGGTGCACTGATCACCCGCTTCGAGGTGCTGCGCACCGTGGACGGCGAACCGCTCGCCCACGAGACCGTGCACCTGCCCGGCGACCTCACCGAACTGACCGACCGCCTGGAGGCGCAGGACTCGCTGTACCGCATGCTCGCCGAGGAGTACGAGATGGGCATCGTCGAGGTGGAGGACGTGGTGGAGACCGTGCCCTGCAACCCGGTGCGTGCCGACCTGCTCCGGGTGGCGACGGGGCTGCCGCTGCTGCTCGTCCACCGCACCGGCTTCGGGGAGGACGGCTCGCGGGTGGAGTGGACGGAGTCGGCGTTCCGCGGCGACCGCTACCAGTTCGTGTCGCGGCGGCGGCTGGGCGGCCGCTAGAAAGTGTTACCACTTTTCGGCGGCCCCGTTTTTCGTGACCTGGGGTTTTGTCGTCCGGCGTCCCGGAAAAGTGGTAACACTTCTGCGGGACTGGAGTGTTGAGGCTACTGTGCGACCTTGCCGACGTTGAAGACACTGTCGCCGGCGATGATGCCGGCACCGAGCAGGGTCAGAGCTGTGTCGTCAGGCCCGCGCAGCTTGCGCCACACCACCCGGGTCGCCAAGGCGATGAGGACGAGCCACCCGGCCTGCGGGGTTGCCACGAGCAGTCCCGTGGCGAACAGGACGCCCATCTGCCGGGTGGATCCGCCCAGTAGCTGGATCGCTGCCCCCGGGATCGCCCACATCGCCATGGTCTTCGCAATGTCCGGGTCGGAGATACCCGCGGTGATCGTGTCGGCAAAGACGGTGGCGGACGGTGGGATGCTTCCGTCCGCGAAGAGCCCCTGCCAGGAAATTGCGACGACGCCGATTGCCACGACGATGGCGATGATTGACGCCTTGAGCTGTTCACGACGTCCGGCGAGTTCGTACTCCCGCCACGGTCGGGTCTCCCGACGCAGAATCCAGCCGGCCTTGTAGTCGTAGCCCATGTCCGCGAAAGCAGGACCGGTGGCGGAGCAGTACGCGACGAGGATGACCAACGGGACTGTCGGAATGCCGAGGAACAGTCCGAAGATCAGGAAGATCAGGGTGACGGCGAAGGCGGGGAACCAGCCGGCATGCATGGCGGCCAGGCCGACGATCAGCTCGTGGACCATGGCAGCTGCACCGGCGAAGAGAATGAACCCGAGCAATCCCCATCCGGACAGGTCGGAGGTTGCACCTCCGATGAGGGCGATGAGCAGCGCCCCTAGGACGAAGAGAATGTAGCCCGTGCTGATCGCGCGGCCAAGGGCGGCATCGGTGATGGTGTACCCGAGGGTCTCGTCCTTCGCGACTTCGTCGAGTCGGGCAGCCTCGGAGCGCTTTCCCGATGCTGTCCGGGACTTGAAGATGATCCAGACGACCTGCAACAACGCGACCACGCCGGCGCCGATCATGAAACCGTGAGCGACGTAGAGCTCACTCAGGTTGATTCCCCACAATGCCGGCGCGTACTGCGCGATCAACAACCCGAATGCGAACATCAGCAGGGCCCAGAGGTTGCCGATCAGCGCGACACCGGCCGCCGACATCGGCAAAGAGAGAAGCGAACCACCGATACCGACGACGGCACCGCCGAGGAGGATGAAGACGCGACGACCTCCGAGGACTCCGGCGCGAATGGTCTCCGCCGAGGCGACCCCGGGCGGCCACGGGGCAGATGCGGGCATGAACCGAGAGCCGAAAGCACGGAACAGCACGAACACGTCGACCGCGACTCCGATGGAGCATCCGAGAAGCATCGGCCACACGAGTTCGGGTTGACCGAGTGCATACGGGACGGCGATGGGCGCGAGCAGTGCGTTCGCTGCTGCGAATGTCGCCGTTGAGATGGCGGTCTGCAGCAGGTTCTGCCGGTGAGGGTTCCTGAACTTACGTAGCCCGGCGAACGACGCCCTGCCGATCATCATGGCGATGACAGCGCCAATGACACTGGTGTTGGCGGAGATTCCCAGCGTGGTGATCAGGTGGACACCGATGATCGCGCCGAGGAGGCTCAGAAGGATGCAGAGGATGAATACACCGGGTTCATAGGCACGGGGATGCTGTGGCGGTGCAGTAGGGGTGGCAGTGGTGTTGTCTGCTGCGGGTGGGGTTTCCATGATGGCTCTTTCTCGCAGGGGAGGGGTGGCCCGGGCGCGCGTGTGGTCGCGCGCCCTGAACGCCCTATTGTTGGAAGCGGTCCATGGGGCCGTAGCGCTCGGTCAGGGTGGCGACCTCGTCGGAATCCACGAAGCTCACCTCGCCCCGGCCGAACTGTTTCGCAGCCTGAACGGCGAAGCGGGTGGCGTCGAACAGGGCGGACTCGTAGCTGGCACCCGTGGATGATCCTGGGACTACGGCCTTGGCGGTGAGCGCGACGCCCACGACCGGGGCATCTGTGGCGACCGTCGGCTGCATGATCGAGTTGAAGTGCCTCAGCCCATTGTCGTACGGGGTGATGTCCTGTTGCGACAGAGGGAACGTCCTCGCGGGCTCGCCCGTCGCATACTCCAGCAGTGTGACCAGGTCATTCGCGACCGGCAGCAGGTAGCCAGCCTGGGCGGTCGGGGAGATCGCCACACCGCGGTGGTTGATCAGCCGATTTCCCTTGGACGTGTCGAAGGACAAGATCGCGTCCATTGAGTTGTCGACCTCGTGGGTGTTCATGACGTCCGAGGACACGGGGGTGCCCATGAAGTCGACGGGCTCCCTCGGCGTGATGCTCACATGCGTCGCCACATGGGTGGTGATGACGACGTCCCCGTCTGGTCGGCCTCCGGCGGCCGCAAGTCGGATGAGCCGCAGGGCCGCCGCCAGTACGACGATCGACCCGTCGGCGTCAGAGACGTAGCCGATCCGCTCCGGTTGTGCCTGCTGGGCGCCGAGTCTGCCGACCAGTCCGAGGGTCGGCGAGTCGCCTCCGGCTGAGGCGCCGGAGATCCCCGGGACCGTGATCTTCAGGAAGTCGCAGAACTTCGAGGTGTCCTCCGGCTCGTCGTAGCTGACCCGTTCCACGTTGACGCGGACGCCGGGCGCGGCTGGCGCGCGGAGCAGGTCGGCGATCCGCTCACCGGTGAGCCCCGGGTCGTCCATGAGGTCGCAGACGTCCATGATTTCGCGAAGTGACATCAGTTGGCCGGTCCTTTCAGGTCGGAGAGGGGGAAGCGCTTGTTCCGCGCGAGGGGGGTCGGCTCGACACCGTGGGAGAAGACGAGTGCGTCGCGCTCTCCGAGGACCTCGCCGTGGGTGCCGTCGACCAACAGGGCGCCACCTTCGTAGAGCCCCAGCACTTCCTCGGTCGGGTTGATCTCCGTGAACTCCAGCAACCTCTCCTCCCTGCTCTCTCCGTTGTGGCCCTGCGGCTTGCCGGGGATGAAGTGGGGGTTGATCTGGAAGGGGACGAGTCCGATGGAGGCTAGCGTCGGGGGTTCGACGATGGGCATGTCGTTCGTCGTGCGGATGGTGGGGGTGGCGACGTTCGTCCCCGCGCTCCAACCGATGTAGGAGGCATGGCCGCCGCCGACCCGGTCCCGGATCGCGTCGACGAGACCGGCCTCGTAGAGCCGACTCAACAGGGCGAAGCTGTTGCCCCCGCCGACTGCGACGACGTCGGCGTCGTTGACGGCGGCTACGGGGTCGTCGAAACGGTGTACCGAGGTCAGCTCGGCGTCTGCAGCGAGGAATGCAGGGGATGCCAGGTCCTCGTAGGCGTCGTAGCTAAATGACACCGCCGCGTAGGGGATGAAGAGGACCTTGCGGCTCGTCCCCTCCAGGATGGTGCGGAGCTGCGTGTCGGCGTGCTCCAGGTATCCCAGATTGTCCTTCCGGGAACTGCTCATGAGAAGTGCGCGAGTCATGCGGTTAGTCCTTCCACGTTGAGATCGCGTCGACGAGACGGTCGATCTCCTGGCTGGTGTTGAAGTAGTTGAGTGAGATCCGGGCCATCTTCTCGATGCCGTATTCCGCGAGGATCGGGCCCGCCATGAAGTGTCCTGACTCGATGATGATGCCGCGGTCTTCCAGCGACTTTGTGAGCTGGTCTGAATCGACGCTGCGGAGGTTGAAGGGGATAATTCCCAGGCGGCGGGAGTCGTCCTCGGGGCCATAGATGTCCACGTTGCCGAGGGCGCGGAGTCGGCCGGCTGCGTAGTCCGTGAGTTCACGGACCGTCTGGTGGATGTGGTCGATGCCGACGTGCTGGGCGGCCCCGACTGCACCGCCGAGGGCGAGGACGGCGGGAACGTTGGGGGAGCCCGCCTCCAGGCGTCGGGCGGTCGTGGGGAAGGCCACGTCGCCGGTGACGGGATCGATGCTGGAGTTCCACCATCCGGCGAGCGTCGGCCGGAGTTGCTCCACGAGGGAGGAACGTACCGCGAGGACTCCCGACCCTTCGATGCCGCGTAGCCCCTTGCGGGTGCACGCGGAGATGAAGTCGCAACTCCAGTCGTCGAATCCCAGCGGGACGATGCCGAGCGACTGCGCGGCGTCGACGTGGGTGAGGACGCCGCGGGCGGCGGCGACCTCGCAGATGGCCCGGACAGGCTGGACGACACCGGTCACGTTCGACTGGGATGCGAAGGTGATCAGCCGGGTGCGGTCCGTGATCGCTCGGGCGATCTGCCCGGGGTCGAGGACGCCGGTGGCCCCTGCTTCCACGGTGACGACCTTGACCCCGACCTCCTGCTCGAGAAGTCGCCAGATGGCAACGTTGCTCAACATCTCGGTGTCGGGGACGATGATCTCGTCGCCCTCGTCCCACTGCAGTCCCCGGGCTACGAGGCAGATGGCCTCGGTGCCGTTGCGGGTGAAGGCAATCTCCTCGGGTCCGGCCTGGAAGAGGGTCGCGGTCTCGGCCCGGATCTCCTCCACCCGTGCGTAGATCTCGCTCCTGAACTGGGGAAGGTAGGGGCCGACCTCCCCGGTCTTCCTGAGGTAGTTCACGGCCGCGTCGACGGCCTCCTGAACGGGTGGCGCTGCGGCTGCCGTGTCGAAGTACGCGTAGTCCGTGTACGGTTCGTCGGCTGAGTTCACGTCGGTCACGGAGAACTCCTTCCTTGGTGTCGTAGGTCTCTTCCGGTGGGTGCCACCGGTCTGGATCACTTCATAGCCTCCGGTACCGGTTTCCTAAGAGCAATAGGTTTCCCGCTATGCGGTAAGTTGGTTACATGACCGACACACTGAAGAGTGCGGAACGTGTCCTCGCGACACTTCTGTTGTTCGACGCCGACCGGCGTGAGGTCGGTGTCTCTGAGCTGGCACGTCACCTCGGGTGCTCGACGTCGACGGCGATGAGAACGATCGACACACTCACTGCGATGGACTTCCTGCGCCGGGATCCGAGACGGAGGACCTACAGGCTCAGCGGCCGGGTTCTGGGGCTCGCGCGGACCTGGCATGGGACGGCATCCCTGGCCAACCAGACCAGGGCGGTCGTTGCGAAGTTGGCGGAGGACACGGGGCTCACCGCGACTTTCGCGGTCGCCGACCATGCGCATATGCGGGCCGTGGTGGCGGTCGATGGAGTGGAAGGACCGTTGCGGAACTACCCGATGACCGGCGAACTTTTCCCTGCGCATGTGGGGGCGATCTCGAAGGCCTACTACGCGTTCCTTCCGTCGATCATGCGGAACCAGCTCACCGGCAGTCGGCCGATGGCGCATTACACGGACAAGACCAGGACCGCCGTGACGGACATTGAGGAACAGTTCGCTGAGATCCGGAAGAACGGCTATTGCTCGACGAAGGGGGAGTATGACGCGGACGTGTCCGCGCTGGCGATGCCCATCAGGACGACGAAGGACCCGCTCGGCTCGGTGTCCGTGGCGACGAAGGGGGACCTCGAGATCACCGAGCGGCTGCTGGACCGGGTTGCCGAGGCGGCGAAGGAAATCGGAGGCCTGCTGGGGCGGCGGCAGTGACTACCGAAAAGTGGTAACACTTCCGGCCGGTGGCCTAGGGCCTCAGCCTTGGCGACCCATCTTCTTGACCCGGAGCTTGGCGAGGATGCCCACGACCATGAGCAGCAGGCCGGCGGCGAGGAATCGCTCCGGCAACACGCTGGCCACGCCGAGGATCACGATGATCAGGCCGAGGATCTCGGCGACCCAGGCCAGCGCGTTCATTCGTCCGGCGGTCATGGTGGTCCTCTCGGCAGGCGGGGTCCGGCGCACGGGCCGGGTGACTGGACCAGGGTAGCAAGGGGGAGCACGCACGCATCATCACCTGCGCTTATGGTCCTGGCGGGAACCTAAACACTGACGGGCACGCTGCGCGCGCGCTGGTGAGAATGAGGAGCATGATTCGACTCAAGGTTCTCCGTCGGGCAGTCGCGCTGTCCCTCGCCGGGCTTCTCGTCCTGTCCGGCACCGCCCATGCCGTCCCTGCTGCTGCCCCCGCCTACGCCGACTACGCCGGGGGAGGACGCTACAGCGTCTCCGAGTCCGGCCAGTGGGCGCCGCCACCCTTCGGCCCCGGCGGTGTGCCGGTGCTCCAGTTCGGCCACCGGGACTACGTCCCGCGGTCGTCCGACCCGAACCAGAAGTTCCCCTTCGTCCTGATGACCGCCGGCGTGGGCGGCGACGGGCGGTACTTCGGGGAGAGCTACGCGAAGAAGCTGGCGTCCCGCGGGTATGCGGTGCGTATCGGCTACGGTGCGGCGAACCTGACCTTCGTCACCCCGGAGGCGCACCTGAGCAGCCTCGGACTGGAGATCACGCAGGGACGCGCCGGGGAGCTGGCGCGTCGGGCGGACTTCTCCCGCAGTGCGCTGGTCGGCTACTCCGCCGGTGCGGGAGCCTCGATGTGGGCGTCGGCGACGCAGGGTGGGGTGGCCCCGGCCCTCGGCGCGCAGATCCCCGGGTTCCGCCTGGCGGGCGCGGTGGCGATGGGGCTGCCGGCGAACTACTACGCCGCGGAGCCGCTGGTGCCGGACAACCTGCCGTTCCTGATCATGTACGGCGAGAACGACGCCTATGGTCTGGGCGGGGTGTCGCACCAGGCGATGCACGCGCTCGCCGAGAACAAGCACCAGACCATCGTCGGCGTGCGCGGCACCGACCACCTGGGCCCGGTGACCGGTGCGCCGGTGGACTACCAGGGCCGGTTCTTCACGCTGATGACCGCCTGGCTGGACGGCAACTTGCGTGGCGACCAGGGTGCCCGCGAGGGTTTCCGGGTCAAGGACCGCAACCTGGTCCGCGCCGACTACTACACGGTCTACGACCAGACGGCCCGGGCGCGACGCTGACTTCCGGCCCCTCGTCGGTTTGCGTCACACACTCAAACAAGTACAGTTAAGTACCTAAACTAGTTGTAGGAGCTCGAGTGACCTTTCCGCAGACGTTGTCCCTGGTGTTGTTGATCGTCGTCCTGCTGTTGGCGGTGTGGAAGAAGGTCAACATCGGCACGCTGTCCCTCGGGGCGGCTTTCGTGCTGGTGCTGGTCTCCGGCGCGGACACGGGTGAGATGTACGAGGCGTTCCCCGCCAGCCTCGTGGTGCTGATCATCGGGGTGTCCCTGATGTTCAGCCACCTGCAGCTCAGTGGTTCCATCCACTGGGTGATCGACGGGGCGTTCCGTGTCGTGGGCGACCGCAAGGCGCTGATCCCCTGGGTGGGGTTCCTGCTGGGCGGGTTCCTGTCCACGGTCGGTGTGTTCAGCACGGGGCCGATCGCCGTCCTCGTCCCGCTCGTCGCGTTCATCTCCGTGAGCTACCGGGGCACCTACCTGATCAACGAACTCGGTGTCATCCTGGGTGCGGTCGCGCTCGGGATGTCCCCGCTGAACCCCACGGGTGCCACGATCAGCCGGCTCGCGTCGGACGCCGGGGTGTCCTACTCCGAATGGGGCCTGTGGGCCGTGGCGGTCGTCGTGACCGCGGTGGCTCTCGCCGTCCTGCAGGTCGTCTTCGCCGCCCTGGGACGCAAGGGGAAGCTCCTCATCGAGCCGCAGGCCGCGCAGGTCGAGGAGGGCAAGGGCCCCGCGCAGGTGAAGAACAAGGTCTACGCCGTCAGCTCGCTGGTGGGCCTGGGTATCTTCGTCGTCTGCGTCGTGGTGTTCGGGTTGGACGTCGGTCTCACGTCCATGGCGGTCGCCGCCGTGCTCCAGCTGGTCTTCCGGCCGTCGCAGGACGGGATGTTCGACCAGGTGCCGTGGAGTGCCGTCCTGCTGATCGGCGGTCTGCTCACGTACCTGGGGCTGCTGCAGTCGACCGGCACGATCGACGCGATCCAGGACGCCCTCGGTGGTGCGGCGGCCGGTGCGCTGCTGCTGCTGGTGCTGGCGTACCTCACCGCACTGCTGTGCAACGTGGAGTCCTCGGCCCTCGGCGTGCTGAGCATGACGATGCCGCTGGTGTTCGGCTTCTTCGGCGATTCGCCGGCGATCTTCTGGGTCGTTGCCGCGGTCGCGATCCCCTCCGGGCTCATGGTCATGAACCCGATCCACATCGCCGGCACGCTGGTGGTGGGCAACGCCGAGGTGAAGCGGCAGAACGACGTCTTCAGGGCCTTCATGGTCACCGCCCTCTGCATGACGGCGGTGGTCCCGGGCGTGCTGTGCATCCTCCCGCTGGTCGTCGGGCTGTGACTCGTGCAGGATGAGCGCCATGGCAAACACGGTGGCAAACGAGATTCGCGTGTCGGTGATGCGCGGTGGCACGAGTCGGGGCGTCTTCCTGCGTCTACGTGACCTGCCGCGGGACGCCGGCGCCCGCGACGCCCTGTGCGTGGGCCTGACCGGCGGCCCGGACCCGCTGGCCGTCGACGGGCTGGGCGGCGGGGCGTCGTCGAACACGAAGGTGATGGCGGTCGGTGTGCCGGACGATCTGGCCGGCCTGCCGTGGCACGGTTCCTGCCCCGGCGACGTGGACCTCGTCAGCGTCTTCGCCCAGCCCGCGGTCGACTCCACCACCGTGGACTGGACGGGCAACTGCGGCAACCTCAGTGCCGCGGTGAGCGCTTTCGCGCTGGACGCGGGGCTCGTCGGACGGCGCGGTGACCGCACGACGCTGCGGGTCTGGAACGCCAACACCGGTGCGGTCTTCGTGCTGGACCACGCGCTGGAGGACGGGAGGCTCCCGCGCGACGGCGACTACGAGATGTCCGGCGCCGGGCGTCCCGGGCCCCGTATCGACCTGAGTTTCCTGGAGCCCGGCGGTGAGACTACCGGGTCGGTGCTCCCGCTGGGGCCGGTGACGGTGCTCGACGGCGGCGTGCGCGCCACCCTGGTGGACGTCACGAACCCGCTGGTCATCGTCGACGCCCACGAGGTCGGCGTGGATGTGACACTCAGCCGGGACGAGCTCAACACCGACGCCGGGATGCTGGAACGCATCGAGCGCCTACGGCAGGACGCCGCGAGGCGCATGGGGCTGCCCGAGAGTGCCGTCGTACCGAAGGTCGCGTGCGTGGCACGCGGGATGCGCGGTGCCGACCTGGACGTGCGTGTGACCTCGATGGGCGTCGTCCACCATGCGGTTCCGGCGACGGCGGCGCTCGCCCTGGGTTCTGCGGCGGCGTTGCCGGGGACGGTGATGGACGCCGTCCTGCCGGGCGGGACGCAGGCGGAGACCACCATCCGGCACCCGAAGGGGACGGTCACCGTCCTGGCGGAGACGGCCGACGGGGTGCTGGTGTCGGCCGGGATGGCGCGCACCGCGCGCACCATCATGACGGGGACGGCGTACCTGCCGGGGTAGGCGGGCGCGCCGTCAGGCCTGGCCCGGCTGCTCGGCCCGCAACCGCTGCAGCCATTCCTGCAGCAGGCGGGTCTCGGCGGGGCCGAGGGTGTCCGGGTGGGCCGCGGCGAGTTCCGCGACCGTGGACAGTGCGTGGGAGGACGCCGCGTCGTCCTGCTCCGCAGCGCCGGTGATGGCGCTGATGACGCCTTCGCGGACCGCCGCGGAGAGCGCGGGGTCGGGGGCGTCCTGCACGATCTGGCGCAGGGTGACGCCGACGTTCGTCGCCAGGATGTGCTCCGTCGCCTGGGCCGGGGGGACGCAGAGCCGGCCCTGGTCGGCGGCCTGGGTCGCCAGTCCGAGCAGGATCTCGGTGGGTCGCGACTGCGCGGCGGGGGCGTGGCCGGGCTGCACCTCGCCGTACATCAACGCGTAGAAACCGGGGTTCCTGAGCCCGAAGGCCACGTGGGCGTCCCAGCCGGTGCGGATGTCCTGGATCGGGTCGCCGGTCCACTCCATCGCCTGTTTCTCGGCGATGTACATGTCGAAACCGTGCTCGACCACGGCATCCGCCAACCCCTGCTTCGAGCCGAAGAAGTGGTATGCGGTCGGAAGTTTCACGCCCACGGTGTCGCACACCGCCCGGAGCGAGAAACCTTCGCCGGGGGAGTTGGCGATCAGTTCCGCCGCAGCGGAGATCAGCTTCTCCCGCGTTCCCGTCGACACGTCCGTGCTCATGCTGCTACCGTAGCGCACGTATCGACGATATAGGATCCTATATCGACGATAGGAGCGGCGACGATCGTGCCACTCCGGACGTACACGAGAACCAGGAAGGGAAGACACCATGGCAGACCACACGCTCAAGGGCAGGAACGTCCTGATCGCCGGCGGCGGCAAGAACCTCGGCGGGCTGGTGGCCCGGCAGTTCGCGGCCGAGGGCGCGAACATCGTGATCCACTACAACTCCGACTCCAGCCGCGGGGAGGCGGAGGAGACGCTGGCGGCGGTCGAGGAACAGGGCGTACGTGCCGGACTCGTCCGCGGTGACCTCACCTCCGCCGCGAACGTCGGGACGCTGTTCGACGAGGCGGAGGACCTGCTCGGCCCGGTCGACGTGGCGGTCAACACCGTCGGCAAGGTCCTGCGCAAGCCCATCGTGGAGACCACCGAGGACGAGTACGACGCGATGTTCGACATCAACTCCAAAGCCGCCTTCTTCTTCCTCAAGGAGGCGGGACGACGCCTCGCCGACGACGGGAAGATCATCACCGTGGTCACCGCGCTGCTCGCCGCCAACACCGACGGCTACTCGACCTACGCCGGCGGCAAGGCCCCGGTGGAGCACTTCACCCGCGCGGCGTCCAAGGAGTTCGCCGACCGGGGGATCTCGGTGAACGCCGTGGCACCCGGGCCGATGGACACACCGTTCTTCTACGGGCAGGAGACCCCGGAACGCGTGGAGTTCCACAAGTCGCAGGCGCTTGGTGGCCAACTCACCAAGATCGGGGACATCGCACCGATCATCCGGTTCCTGGCCAGCGACGGCTGGTGGATCACCGGGCAGACCATCTTCGCCAACGGCGGATACACGACCCGCTGAGAAAGGCGTTGACGATGACGGACGTGGACAGTAGTGGGGCGCCGGACAGGCACTGCATGCCGGAACCGATCGCGTCGTTCTTCGACTCGGTCAACGCCCATGACGGGCAGGCGTTCCTGGACGCCTTCACCGAGGACGGAGTGGTCGACGACTGGGGTCACCGGGTCACCGGGCGGGACGGTATCGACGCCTGGAGCGCGGTGGCGTTCATCGGGTCGAAACCGACCTTCGTCGCCGAGGACGTGCTCATCGCCGACGGGCGGGTGATCGTCGACGGTGACTGGCGCTCCGGCTACGTCAGCGGCCCGTCCCGCTTCGACTTCGAGATCACCGGAGGCAAGATCGCCAAGATGACCATCAGCGAGGGATGATCCGCGGGACGGGTGGGGCGCCTACTTCTTCACCGAGTACAGGCGCTTGTTCACGAACTCGTCCATGCCCAGCGGGCCGAGCTCACGGCCGTAACCGGAGCGCTTCACCCCGCCGAAGGGCATCTCCTCGGTCTCCGGGGCGGGCTGGTTCACGCCGACCATTCCGGCCTCCAAGCCCTCGGCGAACTTCTCGGCGCGTCCCTCCTCGGTGGCGTAGACCGAGGAGCCCAGGCCGTACTGGGTGTCGTTGGCCAGGGTCAGGGCCTCCTCGTCGGAGGACACCTTGTACACCTGTACCACCGGGCCGAAGAACTCCTCGTAGTAGATGTCGGAGCCGACCTCGATGTCGGTGATCACCGCCGGGGACACGAAGAACCCGTCGGCGTGCTCACCACCGACGCGCTCGCCGCCGGTGCGCAGCGTCGCGCCGGACTCCACGGCGGTGCCGATCTGCGAGACGATCTTCTCTGCGGCACCCTGCGAGGACATCGGGCCGAACGCGGTCAGCACGTCCTCGACCTTCGCGGGGTCGGACGGCTTCAGCGCGCCGATGATGTGCACGGCCTCGTCGACGAACTCGTCGTAGACGTCCTCGTGCACGATGATGCGCTTGTTGGAGTTGCAGGCCTGGCCGGTGTTCTCCAGGCGGATCTCCAGGGCGTTGCGCGCCGCGGCGCGGATGTCGTCGCTGGACAGGATCACGTAGGGGTCGGAACCGCCGAGCTCCAGCACGGCCTTCTTCAACGCCGCACCCGCCTGCGCGGCGATCGCGGCGCCGGCACGCTCCGAACCGGTCAACGAGACACCCTGCACGCGAGGGTCCTCGATGATCGTGGAGGTCTGGTCGTGGGTCGCGAAGATGTTGGTGTACACGCCTTCGGGCACGCCAGCCTCATCCATGATCTTCTGGATGGCCAGGGCGGACTCCGGCACGCTCTCGGCGTGCTTGAGCAGGATCGTGTTGCCCAGCATCAGGTTCGGCGCGGCGAAACGGGCGACCTGGTAGTAGGGGTAGTTCCAGGGCATGATGCCCAGCAGTGTGCTCACCGGCCGACGCTGCACCACGCTGCGCGACTCGGCGGTGTCCTCGATCACGAGGTCCTCGGTGAGCTTCGCGGCGTGGGTGGCGTAATAGCGGAAGATGTCACCGCTGAACTCGGCCTCCCCGGGGGCCTCGGCGACGGGCTTGCCCATTTCGCGGGTGATGATCGCGCCCAGTTCGTCCTGCCGCTCGGCGAACAGGTCGGCGACACGGTTGACGATCGTTGCGCGCTCCTCGAGGCTCGTCGCGGCCCAGGACGCCGCGGCGGCGTGGGCGGAGTCCAGGGCTGCGCTGATCTCGGCGTCGGTGGCGTGGTCGTGCTGGGACAGGACGGTGCCGGTGGCGACGTCAATGCTGCGGTAGGGGTTGTTCATGGGAATCTCCTTCAGTTCGTTCTGGTCGTTTTCTAGTTGGTGGCTGCGGCGTACACGCGGTCCCCCAGGACGTACGTGGCGACCACGTTCGCGTCGAGGACCTCGCGGGGCTCGACCGTCAGCGGGTCGACGTCCAACTCGATGAAGTTGGCCTGGAAACCGGCCCGGACGAACCCGGTGGAGTCCATGTGCCCAGCGTAGGCACCTCCGGCGGTGAGTGCAGACAGCGCCTCGGCCGGGGTGAAGGCGCGTTCCGGGTGGTACGGCGGCAGCGACGGGGACAGCGACGACCCGCCGGTCAGGGCGATGTACAGGTTCGGCAGCGCCTCGTGCGGTGCGGTGGGCGCGTCGGTCCCCAGGGTCATGGGGATGCCGGACTCCCGGATCTTGTGCCACGGGAACCCGCGTTCCTGGCGTTCGTCGCCGAGGACCGCCTTCCAGTTCTCCAGGATGGCCGGGTCGCTGTGCACCGGCTGCATGGATGCCACGGCACCGAGTTCCGCCATGCGGTGGATCGTCGCGTCGGTCACGCTCTCCAGGTGTTCGATGCGGTGCCGACGTGACCGGATGTCGCTGCCGTTCTGCGCGGCACAGTGCTCGAGCACGTCGATCGCGATCTCGCTGGTGCGGTCGCCGATGGCGTGCATGGCGATCTGGAGTCCGGCGGCGTCGACCGCCGCGGCGACCGGTTTCATGCTCCCGGCGTCCCAGATGGGGTCGGCGTTGGTGCCGTCGGCGTAGGCGCAGCACATGGTGGCGGTCCTCGCGTCGATGACGCCGTCCATGATGAACTTCACCCCGGCGATGCGGAACCATCCGGACTCGCCGCCGGCCTCGAGTTCCTCGCGCAGCGCCACCACCCGGTCGACCTGTGCGAGGTTCTCCGCGGGGTCGTCCTCGGCGATCATCAGCACGTGCCCGGTGATCGGGAACGGCAGACGGCCGTCACGTTCGATGATGGCGCGTACGGCGGCGACCTCCGGTGCGGTCAGCGCCATGTCGGTGACACCGGTGACCCCGGACCCCAGGTAGGCGTCGAAGGCCAGCCGCAAGGAGGCGACCCGGTCGTCCAGGGTGGTCATGCTGTCGAGGAAGTCCCAGGCGTACTTGCGTCCGGCGGTCTCGTAGAGCAGCCCGGTCGCCTCGCCGTCGGCGTCGCGTGCGATCTCGCCGCCGACCGGGTCAGGGGTGTCGCGGTCGATGCCGGCCTCGCGCAGGGCCGCGGAGTTCAGCCAGGTGGAGTGCAGGTCGTTGGCGTCGAGGTAGACGGGGACGTCGGGGAGGACCTCGTCCAGCATCGCGGCGGTGGGGTGGGTGTCGCCGACGGCGTCGAAGAGCCAGCTGACGCCGAGCACCCGGGGAGCCTCCGGGTTGTCGCGGCGCCAGGCGAGCAGCCGGTCCTGGATCTCGGCCAGGGAACGGCAGTCGCGCAGCTGCGCCTTGCCCAGTGCGGTACCGAAGGACGCCAGGTGCGTGTGCGAGTCGATGACGCCCGGGGCGACGAAGCGTCCTGCGAGGTCGACCTCGGTGACCGCGGCCGTCGCGGCAGTGACGGCGTCCCGCACCTCACCGAGGGTGCCGACCGCGGTGAACCGGCCGTCCTCGACGGCGAAGGCCTCGGCGGTCGGGGCGTCCGGCGCACCGGTGAAGACGGTGGCGTTGCGGTAGATGGTGCTCATGCTGGTGTTCCTAACGGGAGGTGGGGGCGTTGCGGTAGAGGACGGTGTAGACGAGGGCGCTGACGACGATGCCCGCCGGGATCGACAGGTCCATGCCGGTGAGGCTGGAGACCGGGCCGACGAAGACGTCGGTGCTGATGCACAGCAGCGCGGCGACGCCGCCCACGGAGACGCTCGCCAGGCCGTTCCAGTTCCAGCCGTCGCGGAACCAGAAGGGGCTGTGCGGGGAGTCGTCGAGCAGCGTGGGGCCGTCGTACCGGTTGCGCCGCAGGACCACGTCCGTGGCAAAGACGGTGATCAACGGGCCCGAGGCGATGACGATGAGCTGCAGCAGCAGCGACACCGAGGTGGTGAAGTCGTAGACGGCCACGGACACGACGGTCAGCAGCGTGCCGATCACGGTGATGATCAGGGTGGACGGGATGCGCTTCAACGGGATGCCGAGGGCCTGCAGGGACAGGCTCGCGCTGTAGGTCGTCATGCCGTTGAGGCCGATGGCGGCGACGATCACGCCGAGGGTGAAGACGGGGAAGAACCAGGACGGCATCGCCGACTCGAAGGCCCCCAGCGGGTCGCCGATCATGTCGAAGCCCGCGCCGGTGGCGATCAGGGCACCGACCATGGTGAAGATGATCCCGGCGCTCGCCCCGCCGCACCCGGTCGCCGCGGCGGTCTTCCACTTCGGGGTGTCGCTCGGCAGGTAGCGGGCCATGTCGGGGCTGTTGAAGAAGGACAGCGGGGCGGACGCGAGGATCGTCACGCCGATGCTCATCGCGGCGGCCAGCTCCATGCCGCCGAGCTGCTCGGCGGGACGGTAGCTGAGGTCGAAGTGGGGGATCATGAACGCGGTGGCCAGCAGGAACACCACGGCCAGGGCGTTGGCGACGTACGGGTAGAGCCGGGTGATCAATCCATGGCCGTAGATGCCGACCAGGGCGGTGACCCCGGAGATCACGATGACGACGGCGACGTCGACGGCGACGCCGGAGGGTACCCCGAAGCGGTTGAGCAGGCCGACACCGTTGACCGAGGCTGCCGACCAGGTCAACGACAGGTAGACCGCGGAGAGCAGCCACCCGTAGAGCCCGACGATGATCTTGTTGCCCCGGATGCCGTACATTGCGCGGGTGATCACCGAGCCCGAGGTCCCGGCCGCCGGCCCACTGACGGCGAGGATGCCGACGAGGATCCACCCGAGGTTCGCGATGACCGTGACGGCGAGCGCCTGCCAGAGACTCAGGCCCAGTCCGGCGACGAGGACCGCGCCCAGGGTGATGGTGAGGAAGCTGATGTTGGGGGTCGCCCACACCCAGAACAGTGACCCGGGGTGACCGCCCCGCTCGTCCTCGGTGATGTACTCGATCCCGCGTGTCTCGGCACCGTGCACGGACACGTCGGGGTCGCTCTGGGTGGTGGCCGGGGTATGTGTGGTGTCGGGGATGTCGGTGGTGTCTGGCTTCGGTACCAGTGCGGTCATGGGAGGGACCTTTCGGTGGGGCCGGTGGTGACGGCCGCGGTGGTGGTTGAGGTGGTGGTGTTGGTGGTGGTTCGTGCCGGCGGGACGCGCCGGGTGCCGGACGGGGCGGTGGCCTCGACGGCGGCGCCGAGGGCGAGCAGGCGGTTGTCGTCCCAGGCGCGTCCCGCCAGGGTCAGGCCCACCGGCACGCCGGAGGTAGCGGAGGTGCCGGAGCCACCGGTGCTCCCCATCGGCACGGTCACCGTGGGGATGCCGAGGTGCCGCGGAACGAGGTTGCCGTTGGCGACCCACACGCCGTTGCGCCAGGCCAGTTCGGCGGAGGCGGGGTCGGTGTCGGCGTCGGACGGGCCCACGTCGGCCATGGCGGGGAAGACCACGGCATCCAGGCCGAGGTCGTCCATCCACTGCTCCAGGTCGACCCGGCGGGTCTCCTCCAGGCCGCGCACACCGTCGGCGAGCAGCGAGAACGAGGGGTTGTGGAGAAGGTCGTCCGGCCCGGTGTAGCCGAGCCCGGCGACGAGGGCGGGGTAGGTGGCGATGTCGTCGTCGAAGCCGTCGTAGCGGTCCGGCAGGGCACCGTCGGGGTGGGGGAAGATCATCGAGCCGTCCTGCGGGACCAGTGCGCTGAGCGAGTCCAGCGCGGGGTCGCCGTTGGCCTGCAGGAAGTCCTCCCACGCCCAGGCGGCGAGCGCACCGACCTCCAGGTCCAGGTAGGCGGGGTCGAGCAGTCCGCGGGTGGACACCGTCGGCGCGCCGGGCCGGTCGCCCTCGTAGTTGCTGACCACGGGGAAGTCGACCTCGACCACGGTCGCGCCGGCCTCCTCGAGGTCGGCGCGCAGCGCCTCCCACGCGGTGAGGACGTCCGGGGACGTCTCGATGCGGCGTCCCATCGGACCGCCGACCCCGGTGTCGCCGGTGCGGTCGCCGCCGGTGCCGGCGGCAGCGTCGGCGTTGACGTACATCGCCGGCACGCCGAGGCGCACACCGGCGAGGTCCCCGCCGGTGGCGGAGGCGAGCGTCCGGTAGCTTTCCGGACGCACCGCGGAGGACGCCGGGACGTGGACCCAGGGTTGCGTCCTCCAGAAGTCGCCGCGGGTGGTGTGGTCGTCGGCGACGACCACGTCGAGCACCTCGGCCATGTCCGCCATGGAGCGGGTGTGCGGCACGACGACGTCCATGGTCGGGACAAGCGGCCAGTTCCCGCGCGTGGAGATCACCCCGCGCGAGGGGGTGTAGGCGCACAGCGCATTGCACGACGCCGGTGCCCGGCCGGACGACCAGGTCTCCTCACCGAGGCCGAAGGCGGCGAACTCGGCGGTGGTCGCCGTGCCCGAACCGTTGGACGACCCGGAGGCGAAGGCGCTGGTCAGGTAGGACGCGTCGTAGGGGCTCTCGGCGCGCCCGCGCAGGCCGCGCTGCATGCCGCCGTTGGCCATCGGCGGCATCGTCGTCAGTCCGAGCAGGACGGCGCCGCCGCCGCGCAGCCGTTCGACGGTGAAGGCGTCGCGCTGTGCGACGAGGGTGGCGAAGGCGGGGGAGCCGGCCGAGGCGGTGAGGCCACGGGCCAGGTAGGACTCCTTGGCGGTGTAGGGGATGCCGTCGAGCGGACCGAGGAGGGTGCCGGTGCGGCGTCGTTCGTCGGAGGCGCGGGCGTCGGCCTCGGCGTCCGGGTTGTCGACGATGACGGCGTTGAGCGGCACACCACCGTCGGCGGCGTGTGCGCCGTGTTCGCTGTTGCCGGCCGGACGGTCGTGGCGGGCGATGCGTGCGCGGTAGGCCGCGACCAGGCCGACGGCGGTGGTGCTGCCGTCCTCCAGGGCGGCGCGCAGTTCGGCGATGGACCTGCCCGTGACGTCGAAATCGTCGGTCATGTCAGTCACGCTCCACCGCCGGCTGCTGCTGGGTGATGCAGTGGATGCCGCCGCCGAAGGCGAAGATGTCGCGGGCGTCCACGAGCTCCACGGTGCGCCCCGGGTAGGACGCCGCGAGGATGCCGCGGGCGCGCTCGTCGGCGACCTCGTCGCCGAAGGCGCAGAGGATGACGGCGTCGTTGCAGACCAGGTGGTTGATGTAGGAGTAGTCGACCCAGTCGCCCTCGTCGTCGCGCAGGACGGCGGGGGCGGGCAGGTCCACGATGCGCAGGGGCCGTCCGTCGGCGTCGACGGCGTCCTCGAGCACGGCGCGCAGCTGCCGGGAGACCTCGTGGTCGGGGTGGTCGGGGTCGTCCTGGCGATGCAGCAGGACGTGGCCGGCCTCGGTGAAGCAGGCGACGATGTCGACGTGGCCGCGGGTGCCGAAACCGTCGTAGTCGCGGGTCAGCCCGCGCGGCAGCCACACCGCGTGGCGGGTGCCGAGCCGGGCGTGGACCTCCGCCTCGACCTGCTGCTTCGTCCACCCGGGGTTGCGGTCCGGGTCGAGCTGGACGGTGTCGGTGAGCAGGACGGTGCCGCGTCCGTCGACGTGCAGGCCGCCGCCCTCGGCGACGAGGGGGGAGTCGACGACGGGGATGCCGGCAGCGCCTGCGACGGCCGTGGCGAGGTGGGCGTCCTTCCCCCAGGCGGCCCACTGCTGGGCGCCCCAGCCGTTGAAGATCCAGTTCACCGCGCGCAGGGACCCGTCGTCGTCGAGGACGAAGGTGGGCCCGGAGTCGCGCATCCAGGCGTCGTCCAACGGCGCGGTGGTGACGGTGACGTCGGTGCCGAGCATCTCGCGGGCGACGTCCTCGTCGGACGGGTCGGCGACGACGGTGACCGGCTCGTGGCGGGCCACGGTGCGGGCGACCGTGCACCAGGCGCGGCGGGCGCGGGCGAGATCGCCTGATTCACCTGTACCAAAGGTGTCGTTGGCGGTGGGGAAGGACATCCACGTGCGTTCGTGCGGTGCCCACTCCGCGGGCATGGTGGTGGTCGTGGTCATGGAGCCGGCTCCTCGGTCGGTTCGGCAGCAGGTTCTGCATCCGGCTCCTCGGCGGGGTCGGCACTGTCGCTGGTGGACTCGGACACCGGCAGGGTCTCCCCGCGGAAGAAGGCGGGGTGGCGCAGGCGCGTCCAGAACATCAGGGCCACGCCGATGAGCAGCACGCCCACGCCGAGGATGAAGACCATGCCCACCCCGGCGATCGAGTTGCCGGAACCGTAGTCCGGGTCGAGGGAGTCCACCGCGGTCTGCACGAACATGACCAGCAGGAACACCCCACCGAGCAGGGGGAACAGGAAACGGAAGACGATGCTGCGCGGGGACACGAACAGTTCCCGGCGGAAGTACCACACGCAGGCCAGGGCGGTGATGCCGTAGTAGAAGCAGATCATCAGGCCCAGTGCGGTGATCGTGTCCCACAGGGCGTTCTCGCTGATCAGCCGGGTGACGGTGTAGAACACGCCGGCGGCCACCGCCGAGGCCACCGTGGCGACCGAGGGCGTGCGGTAGCGCGGACTGATCTTCGAGAACACCGGCGGCAGCGCCCGGTAGTAGCCCATGGCCAGCATGGTGCGTGACGGGGAGATCATCGTGGAGTTCAGCGAGGAGAACGAGGAGGTCAGCACGGTGATCGACATGAGGATCGCGAACGGTCCCATCACCGGGGAGGCCAGGGCGGCGAACAGCGACTCCTGGTTCTCCGGGTTGCCCGCACCCAGGCCCTCGGTGCCGGTGCCGGCCCAGGCGACCACGCCCACCGCGCACAGCGTGTACAGGGCGATGATGATCACCACGGTGATCGTGGACGCCCGGCTGGCGGTGGTCTTCGGGTCCTTGGTCTCCTCGTTCATGGTCAGGGTGGTGTCCCAGCCCCAGAACATGAAGATGGACAGTGAGATACCGGCGGCGATCACGGAGAAGTCCTCGATGCCGGCGGGGTTGAACCACTCCAGGCTGACCGGGGTGGGGTCGAAGGAGCTGCCGTTGTTGGCCTGCACGATCGCGGACACCGCGAAGGCGGTGAGCACGACCAGCTGGATGGCGACCAGGATGTACTGCAGCATCTTCGTGGAGCCCAGGCCACGGTAGGAGATCCAGGCGGCGATCGCGATGAACACCAGGGTGGTGGGGATGTTGACCCACAGGTTGCGGGTGAGGTTGGCGATGTCGTCGTTGCCGAGGATCTGGCCGAGCAGGATGTAGAGGAAGTCCACGGCCACGGCGGCGAGGTTGGACAGCACGATCACGGTGGCGGCGATCAGCCCCCAACCGCCCATCCAGCCGACCCACGGGGAGAAGGCCTTCGTGGCCCAGGTGAAGGAGGTGCCGGAGTCGGGGAAGCGGGAGTTGAGCTCGCGGTAGCCGAAGGCGACGAGCAGCATCGGCAGGAAACCCAGGAGCAGGACGGCCGGCACGTGCGCGCCGACCTCCGCGATGGTCGGCCCCAGCCCCGAGGTCAGGGTGTAGGCCGGTGCGATGCAGCCGATGCCGATGACCACGGTGCCGAGCACCCCGATCTGGCCCTTGGCCAGGCCCTTGTCGCTGGGCAGTGTGCTGCTGGATGTGGTTCCGGCGGTGGTGCCGGACGTCTCGTTGGTTGCGGTACTCATGGCAGTCTCCCGGTGGTCGGGTCGCCGGCACCGCTGTAGGCGGTGTAGCCGGCGGGGATCACCACCACCGGGACGGGGGCGACGCGCAGCATCTTCTTCGCCGTGGAGCCCAGGAACATGCGGCCGTGGGCGGCCAGGCGGGAGGACGCGACGAGCACGATCTCGTCCGGGTGCCAGGACAGTTCTGCCATGGCGGCCGGGACGTCGCGTCCGGTGGCGATGTGGGTGGTGGCGTGGCCGTCCTCGACGAGTTCGGCGGCGTCCTCGGCGAGTCGCCGGGACGCGTAGGTCTGCAGGTCGTGCAGGACGCCGCTGGTCACCGCCGACGCGTCCTGCGGTGCCGTGCGGTCGGCGATGTCCTGGGTGACCAGGGAGACCAGGCGCAGCGGGATGTGGCGTGAGCGTGCGGTGGCGATGGTCTCTCCGACGAGGTCGGTGGCGCCGCGACGCGGGCCGAACATGGCGGTGACGTGGCCGAGTGGCCCGGGGTGGTTGTAGCCGGTGGGTGCCAGGGCCACCGGGACGTCGGCGGTGTGCAGCAGGTTGGTGGCCATGGTGCCGAGCCGGTGGCGGTGCAGGACCGCACCGGGGCGCGGGCCGACCACGATCAGGTCCCCGCCGAGGCGGTGGGTGGCCTCGAGCAGTCCCTCGGGGACGGACGGGTGGCTGATCAGGTGGGTGGAGCACCGGACGTCGTCGGGCACGGTGGTGGCGGCCTCGTCGAGCCAGTCCTGCAGCTGCCTGTTGCGGATCCTCTCGTAGTTCCCGTCGTAGGGCAGGGAACTGGTGAAGGGGTTGTCCGCCGGGATGATCATTACCAGGTGCAGGCGGGCGTCGCGCTCGCGGGCGATGGCGGTGCCCAGGTGGAGGGCGTCGCGACCGCTGGAGGTCGCGCTGTATCCGACGACGATGTTGGTGGTCATGCCCCTCAGAGCTCCTCGAGGATGCTCGTGGCCACGGCCTCGCCGATGCGTACGGCGCCGTCGACGTGCTGGTAGCCCTCGGCGGCGATGTCGGAGCAGGCGTAGTGGATCGGGCCGGTCGGACGGTTCTGCAGGTGTCCCCAGCGGTGCAGTCCGCCGAGGTCGTAGCTGGTGGCGTAGGCGCCGCGGGTCCACTCCTCGGCGGCCATGTCGGAGAGGTAGAAGGCGATGGGCTCCATGGTCTCCGGCCCGAGGTAGTCGGCCATGGCAGACAGGATGGCCTCCTTGCGCTCGGCCTCGGACAGGGCCCACATCTGCTCGGCGTAGACGTCGGAGATGAAGCCCACGAGGGTGCCGTTGGTGTCCTCGACGGGGTTGCCGTCGGCGTCGGCCTGCACGTTGGTGTTGTCGTAGACCTCCTGGACCAGGCGTCCACCGCCGAAGGAGGTGCCGGACAGGCCCTTGTCACGCCAGAAGGGGGTCTCGTAGACGGCGTGGATCTTGATGACCAGGCCCATGGAGATGTGCTGGTGGGCGATGTGCTGCTCGCGGGGCATCGGCGGCACGTACTGGATGCGGTTGTACAGGTTCGGCGGCACGGCCAGCACCACGTTGCGGGCGTGGACGGTCGCACCGTCGGCGACGACGGTGACGTCGCCGGGGGCACCGTCGGCGCCGGGCGCGCCGTTGCGGACGTCGGCGGCGATGCCGTTGGCGGCGTCCTGCGTGTCCGGGTCGACGGTGGACCAGGTGACCTCGCGCACGGGGGAGGACAGCACGATCTCGCCGCCGAGCCCGCGGATCTTCTCGGCGAGGGTGAGTGAGACCGACTGCATGCCGCCGACCACGCGGCGGTCGAGGATGAAGTCCTCGTCGACGAGGTTGGAGAAGGAGCCGGCGGAGGCTGCCATGAGCACGGCCTGCAGGGTGGAGAACGCGTAGGACGGCTTGGTGAGCATGCCGGAGGCGACGTAGATCGACACGTTGTCGATGGCCTCGGGGTCGTCGCTGTGCTGGCCGAGCCAGTCGCGGAAGGGCACGGTGTCGAGTTCCTGCGCACGCTCGGCGGCCCACGGGGCCTCGGCGCCGACCTCCTCGGTGAGGTCGTCCATGAGCTTGATGAGCTTGTCCATCTCGGCCTCGGTGTGCTCCGAGCAGGGGAGGCGGTCACCCTCGTAGGTGTGGCGGGAGCCGTCGGGGGAGACGTAGACGGACTTGCCTTCGCGGTAGCGCGGGTAGGTGTCCAGGCCGAGTTCGTCGACGAGTTCGGTGAGTCGGGTCTGGTCGGGGGAGATCCACTGGCCGCCGATCTCGATGAAGTGGGGTGCGCCGTCGGCGTCGAGGGCGGCGCCGTTCCAGGTGCGTCCACCGACCCGGTCGCGTGCCTCCAGGACGGTGACGGACCTGCCGGCCTTGGCCAGGGTGTAGGCGGCGGTGAGTCCGGCGGGACCGGCACCGATGACGACGACGTCGCTCTCACGGGTGGTGGGGCTCATGAATGTGTCCTCCTTGTTAAATGAATCACGTTCGTTTAACGAGACCGTACAGCTCTCACCGGGTGCGCGCCAGACCCTGGGGCCGAAAAATATGCCCGGTGACGGGTGCCACGGGGCCTCCCATTTCCCATGAGCGTCCGTCACCTGGGATAATGCGGGTTTAGACGCGAATGTAAAATACCTGTGACATCGCGGGCCGGACCGGGCCCGGGCGGTGGTGTAGACGACTGGAGAGGGCGGAATGGTTGTGACGGACGAACAATCGCCGCGGGGCAGGGGCCGACGCGCCGGGCGTCCGTCCGCCCCGGTGCTCGACCGGGACCGCATCGCCGAGACCGCACTGGCCCTGGTCACCGACGAGGGCCAGTCACGCCTGACGATGAAACGACTCGCCGACCGTCTCGGTGTGGCCGTCTCGGCCCTGTACAACCACATCCGCAACAAGGCGGACCTGCTGCTGCTCGTCGAGGACGCCGTGATGTCCGGGGTGGACGCCTCGGCGCTCGGCGCGCTCACGGAGGCGGACGGTGCTGTCGGTGCTGTCGGTGCTGCCGCCGGGCTGCCGGACGCCCTACGGCACTGGGCGCGCTCCTACCGGGAGGTCTTCGCCGCCTTCCCCGAGCTCGTCCCCCTGATCGCCACGATGCCGGTCTCCGGCGCGCCGGCCACGCGGCGCATGTACGACACCGTGGCGTCCGGCCTGGTGGCGGCCGGTGTGCCGCGCGACCGGGTGGTGTCGGTGGTCATCGCCTTCGAGTCCTTCCTCTACGGTTCGGCGATGGACGCCAACGCACCGACCGAGATCTTCTCCTCGGCGCCGGAGGAGACCGACGCCCCGGTGTTCCAGGACGTGGTAAGCGCCTTCACCGTGCGGGTCTCCGACGACTCCGACGGTCGGGGGACGGCGAACCCCTACGCCGACGACCCCTTCGAGTGGGGGCTCGAGGCACTCGTCGCGCGCGCCGTCGCCCTGGCGGACCCGCACTCCGGCACCGACGTCATCTGAGCCGCCCTCCAGGCAGGAAAACTGCCGAAACATTACCTGGGCGGTGGTTCAGATGACATGGCCCTGCCTGCCGACCCCCGACGCCCCTGCCACTCAGGCGCCCGCGGCGTCCTCGATGCTCTTGCCCGCGCGCAGGTCCGCCATCAGGGTGATCAGGTCGTAGGCCACGTGGGACGCCGAGACGCCGGTGATCTCGGCGTGGTCGTAGGCGGGGGCGACCTCCACCACGTCGGCGCCGACGATGTTGAGGCCGCGCAGACCGCGCAGGATCTCCAGGAGCTCGCGACTGGTCATTCCGCCGGCCTCCGGGGTGCCGGTGCCTGGGGCGTGGGCGGGGTCGAGCACGTCGATGTCCACCGAGATGTACAGCGGGCGGTCGCCCACGCGGGTGCGCAGCCGGTCGACGATCTCGTCGACGCCCTGGCGGAACACGTCCGAGCTGGTCAGGATGCCGAAGCCGAAGCGACGGTCGTCCTCCAGGTCCTTGCGTCCGTAGAGCGGGCCGCGGGTGCCGACGTGGCTGATGGCCTCGGTGTCGATGACCCCCTCCTCCGCGGCACGGCGGAACGGGGTGCCGTGCGTGTAGTCCGCGCCGAAGTAGCTGTCCCACGTGTCGAGGTGCGCGTCGAAGTGCAGGAACGCCACCGGCTGACCGGCCCGCTTCGTCGCCGCGCGCAGCAGGGGCAGGGCGATGGTGTGGTCGCCGCCGATGGTCATCAGCGAGCTGCCGTCGGCGGTGAGCTCCAGGGCGTCGTTCTCGACGGACTCGATGGCCTCGTCGATGTTGAAGGGGTTCACCGCCATGTCCCCGGCGTCGGCCACCTGGACCTGCGCGAACGGTGAGGTGTCCGTGGCCGGGTTGTAGGGACGCAGCAGACGGGAGGACTGGCGGACGTGCCCGGAGCCGAACCGGGCGCCGGAGCGGTAGGACACGCCGGTGTCGAAGGGAACGCCGACGACCTTGATCCCGGCCTCGCGTCCGTCCGCGACGACGTCGCGGAGCCGGGGCAGCAGGGCGAAGGTCGACTCGCCGCTGTAGCGGGGGACGAGGGAGGAGTCGACGGGGCCGATGTTGCCGTTGTCGATGACGCGCGGGGTGTTCAGCATGGTGTGCCTTTCGTGGTTTTTAGGGTGCGGTCGTTCTCGTGTGGTGGTTCAGGTGTTCGCGAGGATCCACAGCACCGTCGCCGGTTCGGCGGACGGGTTGCGCCAGGAGTGCGGTTCGGAGCCGGGCAGGGTGGCGGTGTCCCCGGTGCGCAGGTGGATCTCCTGGTCGGGGGTCTGCAGGGTGAACTCCCCGGCGATCACGTGCACGGACTCCACGGTGCAGTCCATGGTGTAGAGCTCGGACTCGCCGGAGCCGTGCCCCTCGACGACGGCGTGCAGGATGCGCAGCTCATGGCGTCCACGCGGGGTCACCAGGCGTTCGGTGATCCCCTCACCGCCGAGGTCCACCAGGGGCGCCTCGTCGAGGTGGACGACGTCGGTGTCCGGGGTGTCCAGGATCGCGCCGGGGGAGACACCCAGCACCTCGCAGATGGTGACCAGGGAGGCCACCGAGGGGCTGGTCACGTCGCGTTCCACCCGGGAGAGGAACCCCTTGGACAGTCCGGTGGCCTGGGACACCTGGTCCAGGGTGATCCGGTTCTGCTGCCGCAGGGCGCGGAGCCGCCTGCCCGGTTGTGAGCTGTATCCGCCGGACTCGACGGGGAGTGACTTCACGACTCCGCACCTCCTGCTTGATCAGGTTCGCCACATTGGCGATGTTGTCTACTGCGAACTTCCTGTTGCCAGTGAGGCAACTACCGATTAGCCTAGGCCCCCACAACCGATCAATCAAGGGACGTACGCCACCCCGCCACCATCGTGAGGTCTGCATCACAGCACACCCCACCGTCGGTGACGAGGGTCCCGGTCGGCCGATCACCTCGACAGGAGAACCCCCAGTGAACTGGTTAAACACCGTCATTATCGTGCTCTACCTTGCAGTCATGCTGCTGTTCGGCTGGTGGGGGCAGCGCCGCGTCACCGACCGCTCGGACTACCTCGTGGCCGGACGCCGCCTCGGACCCGTCTTCTACGCCGGCACCATGGCGGCGGTCGTCATCGGCGGAGCCTCCGCCGTCGGTGGCGTGGGGCTGGGCTACCAGTTCGGCATCTCCGGGTTCTGGCTGGTCACGGCGATCGGCATCGGTGTGCTGATCCTCAGCCTCGCCTTCGCGCCACTGCTGCAACGCCTGCGGATCTACACCGTCACCCAGATGCTCGGCCTGCGCTACGGCGGAACGACCACCCGCGTGGCCTCGGTGGTGATGCTGGGCTACACGGTGATGCTCACCGTGACCTCGACCAGTGCCTACGCCTCGATCTTCATGGTGCTCTTCGGCTGGGACCGCTGGTTGGCCCTGGTCGTCGGTGGCGGCATCGTGCTGTTCTACTCCAGCACCGGCGGCATGTTGTCGATCACCCTGGCGGACATGGTGCAGATCGTGGTCATCACCGTCGCCGTGTTCGGGCTGATGCTCCCCATGTCCTTCAGCCAGGTCGGCGGGTTCGCCGGCATGCGCGACCGGCTCGGCGACGAGTTCTTCGACATCGGCGGCATCGGGTTGCAGTCGATCGTCACCTACTTCGTCATCTACACCCTGGGACTGCTGATCGGGCAGGACATCTGGCAGCGGGTCTTCACGGCCCGGTCCCCGCAGGTCGCGCGGTGGGGAGGCACGGCGGCCGCGGTGTACTGCATCCTCTTCGCCGTCGTCGGGGCACTCGTCGGCATGGCCGCGGCGGTGCTGCTGCCGGGCATCGCCGACCGCGACGACGTCTACGCCCAGGTCGCCACGGAGATCCTGCCGGCCGGCCTCGGCGGCATCGCCCTGGCCGGCGGCCTGGCGGCGATGATGTCGACCGCCTCCGGCGGACTCATCGCCGCGTCCACCGTCGCCCGGGAGGACGTCGTCCCGCTGATCCGCGACCTGTTCGGCCGGCCGGCACCGGCGTCCCCGTCGGACGCGGTGGCGGACGCCGAGGCCGCCGAGGTGCGCGGAAACCGACTGTGGGTGCTGGGGCTCGGTGTCCTGACACTGGGCATCGCCATGGTCGTGCCGGACGTGGTCGCCGCCCTGACCATCGCCTACGACCTGCTGGTCGGTGGTCTGCTCGTGGCGATCATCGGCGGCATCGTCTGGCGACGGGGCACGGGCAAGGGCGCGATGTGGTCGATGGTCGCCGGCACGGTCGGCACCCTCGTGACCATGGTCGTCATGGAGGTCAACGCCGAGGAGAGTCTCGGCGGCGTGCTGGCCAACGAACCGATCTACGTGGGGTTGGTGGCCTCCTTCGTCGTCTACGTGGCCGTCTCCCTGGCCACGCCGCCGACGGACCCGCAGGTGCTGGAGAAGTGGACGGCACGCATCAAGGGCGCGGAACACGAGAACGAGAAGAGCAACAGGACCATGAAGGAGACGGTGAAGTAGCGATGATTGAAAACAAGACCGACAACCAGACCCGCATCGGCGGGGACGTGGTGCTTGAGACCCTGACCGCCCTCGGCGCCCGCGGTGTGATCGGGCTCCCCGGGCAGCACGCCCTCGGCCTGTTCGACGCGCTGCGCCGCTCGGACCTGCCGTACCTCGGCGCCAGGGTGGAGAACAACGCCGGCTTCATGGCGGACGGCTTCGCCCGGGTTACCGGTACCGTCGCACCGTTGCTGCTGTCCACCGGCCCCGGTGCACTGACCTCCCTGGCGGCGCTGCAGGAGGCCGCGGCCTCCTCCATCCCGGTGCTCGCGCTGAGCGCGCAGGTCCCCGTCGCCGGTCTCGGCGGCGGACGCCACGGCTACCTCCACGAGCTGCCCGAGCAGTCCGACTCCTTCCGCGGGGTCGTCAAGCACGTGGTCACGGTGCGTGCCATGTCGCAGATCCCCACCGCGGTGGCGGACGCCTGGCGTATCGCCGAGTCCGCGCCGAAGGGACCGGTCCTGGTGGAGGTCCCGCAGGACATCCTGCTGGCCGACGCCGCACGTACCGTCCCCCCGTTGACGGGCGACGCACTCGCCGCACGCGCCGAGCCGTCCTCCCTGGACCCGGTGCCCGAGATCGCCGACTACGCTGCCGACCTGCTCGTGAACGCCGAGCGTCCGGTCATCTTCGCCGGCGGCGGTGTGGTGCGCGCCGGCGCGCGGGAGGAACTCGTCACCCTGGCCGAGCGCCTCGATGCGCCGGTGGTGACTACCGTCGGCGGCAAGGCCGTGCTGCCGTGGGACCACCCGTTGTCGGCACGGTCGTGGATCGAGGACATCGCCACCACCGAGTTCCTCGAGGACGCCGACGTGCTGCTTATCGTCGGCAGCGGCGTCGGCGAGTTGTCCAGCAACTACCACACCTTCGCCCCGCGCGGCCGGGTCATCCAGGTCGAGGCCGATCTCGGCAAGCTCGGCTCCAACCACGACGGCGTCGGCATCCACGCCGACGCCCGCGCGGCGCTAGCCCTGCTCGACGGCTACGTCGAGGCGTCCGGGAGAACATCCGACGCCACCCGCCGTGCCGCGGCCACCGACCGCATCGACGGGCTGCTGGGCACCGTGGACAGGCGCATCGCCGGACAGGGTCTGGAGAAGGAACGCGCCCTGGTCAGTGGGCTGCGCGAGGCGGTGCCGGACGACACCCACGTCTACTGGGACATGACTGTGCTGGCCTACTGGGCATGGTCGGCGTGGGACGTCCGCGACGACGACTTCGCCTCCGCCCAGGGCGCCGGCGGGCTGGGCTACGGCTTCCCCGCCGCCCTCGGCGCCGCCTTCGCCCGACGCATCACCGCCCGGGACGCCGCGGCGTCCGTGTTGGCGGTGTCCGGCGACGGCGGCGCGCTCTACGGCATCGCCGAACTCGCGGTCGCCGCGCAGAACAACCTGCCCGTCGTGTGGTTCATCGTCGACGACGGCGGCTACGGCATCCTGCGCGAGTACATGGAGGGCGCCTTCGGCACCGCCACCGCCACCGAACTCGCCCGTCCCGACTACGTGGCGTTGGCCCAGTCCTTCGGCGTCACCGCCGAGACCACCACCGTCGGTGACGCGCCGGACGCCGTCGCCCGCGCGCTGGCGTCCGGCGAACCGCGGGTCGTCGTCCTGCCGGCCGTGCTCGACCTGTTCGCCCCCACCCACCTCGACCGGCTCGCCGAGAGCAAGGAGAACAATTCATGACCCGACCACTGGTTCTCTTCACCGACGAGACCGACCTCGACCCCGTGCCCGGACGCACCCTGCTCGAGGACGCCGGCTGCGACACCGTGCTCGCCGACCTCCCCGTCGGCGACGGCGTCCAGGAGTTGCCGGACGGTGCGGAGCGCGCCGTCGGCCTCGTCGTCGGCTACGCCCGGATCGACAAACCGTTGCTCGACCGGCTGCCGGACGTCGGCGTGATCGCCACCATGAGCGCCGGCACCGACATGATCGACGGGGAGGAGGCCACCCGCCGCGGCATCCGCGTGGTCAACCTGACCTCCGCGGCCACCGAGGAGGTCGCCGCCCACGCCCTCACCCTGGCCCTGGCCGTCGAACGGCACCTGCGCGAGAGCCTCAGGGTCACCGCGGAGGGCGGCTGGACCGACGACGTGGACGCCGTGCCCCGTCGACTCAGCGGTCTGACCCTGGGCCTCTACGGGTTCGGACGCATCGCCCGCCGCCTCGCCGAGATCGCCGGTCCGTTGGTCGGTCGCGTCATCGCCCACGACCCCTACGTGGAGACCGCGCCCGACGGTGTGGAGCTCGTCGACCCGGACCGTCTCCTGGAGGAGTCCGACATCCTGTCGCTGCACCTGCCGCTGACGGAGGACACCCGCGGGGTCGTCGACGCGGCCGCCCTGGCACGTATGCGCCGTGGTTCCACCCTGGTCAACGTGTCACGCGGCGAACTGGTCGTGGTGGACGACCTCGCGGCGGCGCTGGACTCCGGACAGCTGACCGGCGCGGGCCTCGACGTGCTCCTCGGCGAACCGCCGGCCGCGGACGCCCCGGAGCGCACGGACCCGCGCATCCTCGTCACCCCGCACGTTGCCTTCCTGTCGGAAGGGTCCCTGGAGCACTACGTGCTCGACCCCGCGCGCAACGTCCTCGACTGGCTGCGCTCCTCCGGCCGGCTCTGACGCGGCACCGACGTCACCTGGGCAGCGGCTCAGATGACATGACGGTGTCGGTGGCCCCGCCAGTGAGCACCGCGAGTTTCCCGGCGGCCTCGGAACCGGGAGCGGCGGTGAAGATCACCAGGTGCAGCCCGGCACCGCCGCCACTGTTGACGTCCACGACGTCGCAGTCCAGCTCCACGGCCCCGACGTCCGGGTGCACCACGGTCTTGCGCTGACCACCGTGGTCACCGACCGCCGCGGTGTCCCACATCGTGGCGAAGGTGTCGCTGTGCGCGCGCAGGGTGGCGACGAGGGTCGTGAGGTCCGGGTCGGTGGGGTGCAGGGAGTGCACCCGGCGCAGGTCGGCGGTGAGCGAGGCACGGTAGGCGTCGAGGTCGGGGTGGTGGACGCGGTCGCCGTCGCCGAGGAAGTGGCGCCACACCAGGTTGTCGTTCATCGCCGGCTCGCCGGTATTTGTCCCGTCCCCGGTCAACGCGGCCCAGGGGGCGTTGTGGTCGAGCCGGGTCCAGGTGGCGTCGAAGACGCCGACGGGTGTGTCGTCCAGCCGGTCGAGCAGCCTGCGCACGCTCGGGGTGATCGTCCGGGGCACCAGGGCGCGCACGTCCCCGGTGTGCCCGGCGACGCGCAACGCCACCGCGGTCTCGTCGTCGGACGCCCGCAGCGCGCGTGCCAGGGCGCGCACCACGTCGGCGGTGGGGCGGGCGCGTCCCTGCTCGATGCGTTTGACGTAGTCGGCGGAGACCCCGGCGAGCCAGGCGACCTCCTCGCGACGGAGTCCGGGGGTGCGGGTGGAGTGGTCGCCGAAGGGCGAACCGACGTCGGAGGGTTGCAGTCGTCCCCGCCAGGCGCGCAGCAGGGCGCCGAGTTCGTCGGTCCCGTTCATGGGGTTCAGGGTACCGCGCGTGCGACGCGGGCGAAGGGGGGACGAACGGGGCCAGGCTGTTCCACCGCGCGGCGGGCAGTGTCGAGGAGGTACGGGGAACCGAGACACCAACACCCAAGGAGCACCATGTTTCTCATCACCGGGGCCACCGGCAACGTCGGCGGCGAGCTCGCCACCATCCTCGCCGGGCAGGGCCACGCCGTGCGCGCCTACGTGCGCAACCCCGCCCGGGCGTCCCACCTGCCGGAGGAGGTGGAGCTCGCCGTCGGTGACCTGGACGACGCCGAGGCGCTGCGTGCCGCCTGCGAGGGTGTCGACACCGTCTTCTTCATGCAGGCCGCACCGTCGCCGACCCAGGCGGAGACGCTGGTGGACGTGGCGACGGTGGCCGGGGTGACCCACGTCGTGGTGCTGTCCTCGATCGGCACGGTGCTGCACCCGATGCCGGTGATCGGGGCGGCGATCGACGCCCGCGACGAGGTCCTGCGCAGCTCGTCGTTGGAGGTCACCTACCTGCGTCCCAACACGCTGACCACGAATGCGCTGTGGTGGCGCGAGGTCATCACCGCCGGACGGCCCGTCCCCGACCCGACCGGCGAGGGCCTGACCGGCCCGGTCGACCCGTACGACATCGCTCGTGTCGCCGCGGCGGTGATGACCGACCCGACGCACCGCGGTCACGGCTACATCCTCAACGGTCCGGAGGCGTTGAGCACGCGTGAGCAGGTTCGGATCCTCGCCGACGTGCTCGGACGCGAGATCGCCGTCGCCGACTGCACCCCCGGCGAGCTCGCCGAGGCGTCCATCGCGGCCGGCACCCCCGAGCCGCAGGCCCGTGGCCTGCAGGACCTGCAGGAACTGTTCCGCGCAGGACGCTCCGGCGTGCTCACCGACGACGTCCGTAACGTCACCGGCGTCGCGCCGCGCAGCTTCCGCCGATGGTGCGAGCTCCACCGCGACGACTTCGGGGTGTAGGCGGGACGTGGCGGTTGCTCGTTGCTCTCCGCGCCTACGCCCTGGATGACCCTGCGGTACGGGTGACGGCGACGAGGAGCAGCTCGGCCCGAACGACCGGGTCGTCGAGGTCGACCTCGCAGATCTGCGCGATGCGGTCCAGGCGGGTGCGTACCGTGTGCCGGTGCACGCCCAGGGTGTCGGCGGCGGTGGCGACCTTGCCTCCGGCGCGGAGCCAGGCCAGCAGGGTGTCCGTCAGCTCGTTGCTGGTCTCGCCGCCGGGCGCCTCGCCGCGCAGGCGGTCGACGGTCTCGCCGGCGCGGCGGTCCAGCGCGTCGCGTACCGCCGGCTGCTCCAGCCAGTCCGCCCCCGCCCCGTACGGGCCCACGTGGCCGCCGGGTGTCAGGGTGCGGGCGGCGGTCTCGAGGCGTCGCACACGATCCATGGTCACCTCGCCCCAGGCCACGGATTCGCCCACGGCGACGCGGACGCGTGCGGCGGCCGGGCCGAAACCTCCGACGATGTCGGCGACGCGGCGCGACCCACGGAACAGCAGCAATGCGGTGGTGGCGTCCAGCCCGGTGACGAACAGGTGGCGTCCCGCCCGCGCGGAACGCCGGTCGGCCTCAGCCAGGGCCGCGTCCAGCTCCCGGGGTCGGTCGGCGGTGACCACCGTGGGGCGTACCCGCCCGTCACCGTCGGACGCCTCGTCGAGGATTCCGCCCACCGGCCTCGTGCCGTCCTCCCTGCGCACGCCCAACAGCAGCTGGATGGCCAGGGTGTTCAGCTCCGTGCGGCTGCGCCGCAGGTAGGCGGGGCGTTGCAGCAGGATGTCCGCCAGGCCGGCGGCGTGCTTGAGCACCGCCCGGTCATGCGGGGAGAACGGGTGGGACGCCAGCACCGTGATCAGGTGGAAGCGTTCGCCCTGCGGCGTCATGCGTTGGGTCAGGCGCCAGGTGCCGGCGCCCGTCTCCGTGCGTGCGTCCGCACCACTGTCGCGTTGCCGGCGCGCGGTCGCGACCGCGGACAACGCCCCGGCGTCCTGCCGGCCGTGCAGCCTTCCGTCGTCGTCGGTGACCGCCACCGCGGCGTCGAGGTGGTGGGAGGTCGCGGTGAGCAGGGCGTCCAACCCGCCGTCGACCGCGGCGGTGCTCAACTTCTCCTGCACCACGACCAGGCGTTCCTGCTCCCGGCGGCCGCGACGGGCACGCTCCTCGAGCACCGTGTTGAGGATCGAGATGAACGCGGTGTGGCGCGGTACCTCGATCACCGCGATGCCGTGCTCGCGCGCGGTCGTGACCAGGGAGGGCGGCACGGTGGGGAAGAACAGGCCCGTGCCGAAGCCGATGGCGGTGACCTGCGCCTCGGCGAGGCGTCGGACGTAGTCGGGGAAGGGGTCGTCCCGGCCCACGCGGTCCGGGGTGAGGGCCACGCCGACGGTGAGTACCACGGCGTGGGGCTGCAGGAACTCTCGCGGGTCGGTCAGCTCGGTCGGCTGGATCACCGAGAAGCCCGCGCCTGGTACACCCGTGCCGGCGACCGGTCGCAGGTCGAGGTCGCGTTGGGCGTGCAGCCAGGCCAGGGTCAGGTCGTCGGACATGGCCATACTGTACATTCTGCAACGAGAAGTTCGACAGGTAGGCCATGTCGTCCACGTCACGTCGGCACGCATAATGGCGGCAACGGAAGAACGAGACAGACGAGACAGAAGAGACAAGGAGCTCCCCCATGCAGGACCTCACCTACCGCCTCCCGCAGGAGCGCACGACCACCACCACCGCGCCCGGCCCGCAGAGCGAGGCGCTGGCCGCCCGCCGCGACGCGGTCGTCCCGCGCGCCGTCACCCCGAACCTGCCGCACTACGTCGTCGACGCCGACGGCGGCGTCCTGCTCGACGCGGACGGCAACTCCTTCGTCGACTTCGCCTCGGGTATCGCCGTGACCACCGTCGGTGCGTCCAACCCGGCCGTCGTCGAGGCCGTCAGCGACGCCGCGGCGCACTTCACCCACACCTGCTTCATGATCTCGCCCTACGAGTCCTACATCCGCGTCGCCGAGAAGCTCGCCGAGATCACCCCGGGCGACCACGACAAGCGCACGGTGCTGTTCAACTCCGGCTCCGAGGCCGTGGAGAACGCCGTGAAGATCGCCCGCAGCTACACCGGACGCGACGGCGTGGCCGTCTTCGACCGCGCCTACCACGGCCGTACCAACCTGACGATGGCCATGACCGCGAAGAACATGCCCTACAAGTCCGGCTTCGGGCCCTTCGCCTCCGAGGTCTACCGCGCGCCGGTGTCCTACCCGCTGCGCGACCACCTCACCGGCGCCGAGGCCGCCGAGCGCGCCATCACCGCGCTGGAGCAGCAGGTCGGCGCGTCCAACCTGGCCTGCGTGGTCATCGAGCCGATCCAGGGCGAGGGCGGGTTCATCGACCCGGCCGAGGGCTTCCTGCCCGCGATCGTCGAGTGGTGCCGCGCCAACGACGTCGTCTTCGTCGCCGATGAGATCCAGGCCGGCATGTGCCGCACCGGCGACTGGTTCGCCTCCGACCACGAGGACGTCGTCCCCGACCTGGTCACCATCGCCAAGGGCGTGGCCGGCGGCATGCCGCTGTCCGCGGTCGTCGGACGCGCCGAGATCATGGACGCCCCGCACCCCGGCGGGCTCGGCGGCACCTACGGCGGCAACCCCGTCGCCTGCGCCGCCGCGCTGGCCTCCATCGACCAGATGGAGGAGCTCGACCTCAACGGCCGCGCCCGTGAGATCGAGCAGATCGTGCGCGAGGTGCTCGAGCCGCTGGTCGGCGAGTCGGCCGGTGCCGGTCTGGCCGAGGTCCGCGGCCGTGGCGCGATGATCGCCCTGGAGTTCGTCGACGCCGACGGGCGTCCGGACGCCGCGACGACCAAGGCCGTCGCCGAGGCGTGCAAGGCCCGCGGCGTCCTGATCCTGACCTGCGGGATGGACGGCAACGTCGTGCGCCTGCTGCCGCCGCTCGTCATCGGCGAGGACCTGCTGCGCGACGGGCTCGGCGTGCTCGCCGACGCCATCCGCGACAACGGTGTAGGCAAGTAGACGAGAAGAACACAGGAGGAACAACCATGAACAACCGCGTACTCCCGTCCGACCTGACCGACCTGCTCGCCACCCAGGTGAAGGACGCAGCAGCCACCTTCGACGTCGAGGACCCCGCCACCGGCGAGGTGCTCGTCACCGTGCCCGACCGCTCCGCCGATGACGCCGTCGACGCGCTGAGCAGCGCCGTCGAGGCGCAGAAGACCTGGGCGCGCGTCGCCCCGCAGCGTCGGGCGGACGTCCTGACCCGCGTCTTCGACATCGTCAACGAACGCGCCGAGGACTTCGCCACCACCATGACCCTGGAGATGGGCAAGCCCCTCACCGAGGCCCGTGGCGAGGTCACCTACGGCAACAGCTACTTCCGCTGGTTCGCCGGCGAGGCCGTGCGCATCCCCGGCCGCTTCACCCAGGCACCCGCCGGCAACGGCCACATCCTGGTGTCCAAGCACCCGGTCGGCCCCGTCCTGGCGATCACCCCGTGGAACTTCCCGCTGGCCATGGCCACCCGCAAGATCGCCCCGGCGCTCGCCGCGGGCTGCCCCGTGGTGGTCAAGCCCGCCAAGGAGACCCCGCTGACGATGATCCTCGTCGGCGAGGTCATCAAGCAGGCCCTCGCCGAGGTCGCCGGTGACCTGGGCGACCTGTCCGGGCTGGTCACGATCGTGCCGTCCACCCACTCCGGGGCGATCTCCGAGACGCTGATGGCCGACGACCGGCTGCGCAAGGTCACCTTCACCGGCTCCACGCCGGTGGGTGCCACCCTGGTGCGCCAGTCCGCCGACCAGCTGCTGCGCACCTCCATGGAGCTCGGCGGCAACGCGCCGTTCGTCATCGCCGCCGACGCCGACCTGGACCTCGCGCTGACCGGCGCGATGGCCGCGAAGATGCGTAACGGCGGCGAGGCCTGCATCGCCGCGAACCGTTTCCTCGTCGACGCGTCCGTCGCCGAGGAGTTCACCCGCCGGCTCACCGAGTCGATGTCGCAGGTCACGATGGGCCACGGCATGGACGAGGGCACCACGCTGGGGCCGATGATCACCGCCAAGCAGCGCGACGGCATCGCCGCCCTGGTCGACGAGGCCGTCGCCGCCGGCGCGACCGTCACCACCGGCGGGCAGGTGCCGGACGGCCCGGGGCACTTCTACCCGGCCACCGTCCTCACCGACGTCCCGGCGGACACGCGCATCATGCACGAGGAGATCTTCGGCCCCGTCGCCACGGTCACCACCTTCTCCACCCTGGAGGAGGGCGTGGCGATGGCCAACGACACCGAGTTCGGCCTCGCCGCCTACGGTTTCGCCGCCTCGCTGGAGAACGCGCAGTACCTGGCCGCGAACCTCGAGGCCGGCATGGTCGGCATCAACCGGGGCGCGATCTCGGACGCTGCCGCCCCCTTCGGCGGTGTGAAGCAGTCCGGCTTCGGCCGTGAGGGTGGCACCGAGGGCATCGAGGAGTACCTCGAGGCCAAGTACGTGGCCCTGAACTGAGGTCCGCTCCCGCAGAGGGGCGAAGATCGAGCGTGGGATGGTTGAATCACCGGATTCAACCATCCCACGCTCGATTTCCGCCCCTGTGCCTTCCGCCGCGTCGGGCAAGCCAGTAGCAACACCTCTTGCCCACGAGAAATATTGATGCCGGGTATTCCTTTTCCCCTGCGCACGGTGTTAGTTAGTAGAACTACCGACCGACACCGGTCCCACAACTGAAAAAAGGAGTCACCATGCCCACCCCTCCCATGTCCAAGCGCCTCTGGGCCGAGTTCCTCGGCACCTTCTGGCTCGTCTTCGGCGGCTGCGGTTCCGCCGTGCTCGCCGCGAAGGTCCTCTCCGACGAGTCGGGCAGCACGATCAACATGGGCATCGGCTTCGTCGGTGTCGCACTCGCCTTCGGCCTGACCGTGGTGACCGCGGCCTACGCCGTCGGCCACATCTCCGGCGGCCACTTCAACCCGGCCGTCACACTGGGCTGCGCGGTCGCCAAGCGCGTCGAGTGGTCCGCCGTGGTGCCGTACTGGGTCACGCAGGTCGTCGGCGCCACCGTCGCCGGCGGCGTCCTGTGGGTCATCGCCGACGGGAAGGACGGCTTCAGCGCCAGCGGTTCCGGGTTCGCGACGAACGGTTACGGCGAGTTCTCGCCGGACGGCTACTCGATGCTCGCGGTGCTGGTCACCGAGGTCGTGCTCACCGCCGTGTTCCTCTGGGTGATCCTCGGGGTGACCTCGAAGAAGGCCCCGGCCGGTTTCGCCCCGCTGGCGATCGGTCTCACGCTCACGCTGATCCACCTGATCTCGATCCCGGTGTCCAACACCTCGGTGAACCCGGCCCGTTCGCTGGGTGTGGCGTGGTTCGCCGGCGGCGACGCGCTCGGCCAGGTGTGGCTGTTCATCCTCGCTCCGCTGGTGGGTGCGGCGATCGCGGGCGTGAGCTACGCCTTCCTCACCGGTGACGAGGACGACGAGCACGCCGAGGAGGAGGCCCGCGTCGGCGCGGGTGCCTGATCAGTTACGGCGGCAGCAGTCACCGCAGCTATAGCCGTCGGCGGAGCCAGGCGGAGAACTGGTCGACGACGACCACCAGGACGAGCACCATGATGATGTAGGTGAACATCTCGTCGAACTGGAAGGTCTTGATCGACCGGTTGATCAGCAGCCCGATGCCGCCGGCGCCGACGAGTCCGAGCACCAGGGAGCTGCGCACGTTCACGTCGAAGCGGTAGAGCAGCAGTCCGGTGAGCTGGGGCAGGGACATCGGCAGGGTGGCGTGCGCGATCTGCTGCAGGCGGGACGCCCCGGCGGTGCGTAGCGCGGTCTGCGGCCCCTGGTCGGTCTCCTCGACGGCCTCGGCCCAGAGTTTCCCCATCACTCCGGTGTTGTGCAGGATCAGCGCCATCACGCCGGCGAAGGGCCCCAGGCCCACGGCGGTGACGAGGATCAGGGCGAAGACGATGTCCGGGACCGCGCGCAGGAAGGACAGGACGCTGCGGCACGCCTGGTAGACCGCCCGGTTGGACGTCACGGTGCGCGCGGCACCCATGGCGAGCACGAAGGCGAAGGGGATGGAGAAGGTCGTGCCGAGCAGGCCGATCCACAGGGTGGTGAGCAGGCCCTGCAGGCCGGGGAGCACCACGGAGTCCCAGGAGAGGTCCGGGGGCACGGCCTCGACGAAGAAGTCGACGATGTTCGACCAGCCGGCGACGAGCCGTTCGAGGTAGAACTCGGTGCTGTCCACCGCGATCCAGTGCACGGCGACGAGGGCGGCGATCGCCGCGGCCCAGGTGAGCGTCCTGCGGCGGGTGTCGCGCGGCGGGACGGGGGACGGCGCGACGAGCGCGGGGGACGCGGGGGACGGGGAGGAGGGGGCGGACGGGGGCGGGGAGGTGACGGTCATGCGGGGGCCTCTGTCGTGTCGGTGGCGGTGGTGTCGGCGGTGTCGGTGGCGTAGAGCCGGGAGATGGTCGCCAGGTCGGTCTGCGCGGCGGGGCGGTTGAAGGCGACGCGCCCCTGGCGCAGTCCGACGACGGTGTCGCAGTAGTCCAGGGCGAGTTCGGGCTGGTGGACCACGCACACGCAGGTGATGCCGGCGCTGCGGGCGATGTCGCGCAGCAGGGCCATGACCTGGTGGGCGGCGGTGGGGTCGAGGGCGGAGGTCGGTTCGTCGGCGAGGATCACCGTGGCGCGCTGGCACAGGGCGCGGGCGACGGCCACGCGTTGCTGCTGCCCGCCGGACAGGGAACCGGCCCGGTCGTGGGCGCGGTCGGCCAGGCCCACGCGCCGCAGGCAGCCCATCGCCTCCTCGCGCAGGGTGGCGGGGAAGGTCAGGGTGCTCAGTCCGCGCCAGCGCGGGACGTGGGCCAGACCGCCGGCGCAGACGTTGTCGAGCACGCTGCGCCGGGGCACGAGGTGGACCTTCTGGAAGATCATGGCCGTGCCCACACCGGAGGGCACGGACACCTCGCCGCGGCCGTGGGTCTCCAGGCCGGCGATGATGCGCAGGGCGGTGGACTTGCCGCTGCCGTTGGCGCCGAGCAGGGCGACGGTCTCGCCGCGGTGGGCGTCCAGCGAGACGTCGTGCAGGACGTGGTTGTCGCCGAAGCTCTTGGAGATGTGGGTGACGCGCACGAGCCGGTCGGCGGCGACGTCGGGCGGGGTGCTGGTGTCGGTGTCGGTGGGGGTCATTCGACGTCCTCGGGGGTCATGCCGAGCTCGTCGGCGAGGTGGAAGAGGGAGCGGTAGTCGTCCTTGGCCACCGCGACGAGCGGGCCGGGCGGGTCGATGTCCAGGAATCCGGCGACGGCGGTGAGGGTCTCGGGGTCCAGGCTGGTCAGCGCCTCGCGTAGGTTCTCCTTGAGTTCCGGGTTGGCGTCGCCGGCGATGGTGATCGGGTCGTTGGGGATGGGGTCGGACGACCAGATCTGCCGGAAGTCGTCCGGGTCGAAGGTGCCCTCGGCGCTGGCGCTGCCGACGGTCTGGGAGTTGATCTGGGCGGCGTCGACCGCACCGTTCTTCAGCGCGAGCAGGGCCTCGGGGTGGCCGCCGGCGTAGTCCATGGTGAGGTCGTCCTCGGTGAGCCCGGCGTCGGAGACGGCCATGCGGGGCAGGGCGTCGCCGGAGGTGGAGCCCACGCCGCCGAGGGCGAGCTGGCGTCCGCGCAGGTCCTCGACGGTCTTCACGGGGGAGTCCTCGGCGACCCAGATGCCGGCGGTGTAGGTGGAGAGTCCGCCGTCGGCGTCGCCGAAGGAGACCACGGGTTCGGCGTCGGCGATGCGGTCGGCGAAGACGTAGCCCAGGGGGCCGAACTGGCCGAGGGTGAGCGAGCCGTTGCGCATGGCCAGCACCTCGGCGGAGTAGTCCTCGACGATCTGCACGTCGACCTCGCAGTCGAGCGTCTCGCCGAGGTCGTCGGCGATGACCTGGTAGGCGGGTTCGAGTTTGTCGGGTGCCTCGTAGGGTTCGATGCCGAAGGCGATCGTGCCGTTGGGGCAGGTGGGGTCGTCGGGTCCGTGCCCGCCGGGCGCGCAGGCGGTGGTCGCGGCGAGCAGGACGGCGCAGGACGCGGCGAGCGCCGCGCGGTGCGCGGTGGTGGGCATCAGGCGGCCTTTCACAGTCTTCACAGTGTTCACCGCGCCGCGGCGACGGGCGCGCCGCCGAGGATGCGCTCGGCGAGGCCGAAGGACAGGGTCATGCCGATGCCGGAGGTGACGACGGCGACGGTGGTGCGCTCGTCCGGGTGGTGCAGGACGAGGTTGGTGGTGGGGGAGTCGGCGTAGCGGCCCTGCCAGCGCTGGCGCACCACCGGCTGGTTGATGCCCAGGTAGGCGGTGGTGCGGTCGAGCAGGAGCTGGGACTGGGCGGCGTCGATGAAGGGTTCGGGGCTGTCGTCGTAGTCGTGGGAGTCGCCGACGAGGATGCCGCCGGGCACGGCGGTGGCCATGACGTTGGCGACGGCCTCGGTGAGGGCGGGCTCGCGCGCGGCGAGTTCGGCGCGCAGGGCGTCCACCCCGGGCATCGCGGCGATGCCGTCGTAGCGGGTCATGGAGGTGCCGGTGAGCATCGCCAGGTCGTCCGGCGTGCCTGCGGGCCGGTCGATGAGCGCCATGGTGAGCGTGCAGGTGCGGATCTGCCTGTCGGTGACGAGGTCGGGGAGGATGTCGTTGACGTCGTTGCCGGGGCAGACGACCACGCGGGGTGCGCGGAAGGTGCCGCGGCTGGTGTGGACCTCGCCGTCGGCGACGGTGTGCACGAAGGTGCGCCAGATGAAGCGGACGCCGCGTCCGGCGAGGTACTGGGCGAGGGCGGGGGCGGCCTCGCGCGGGTCGACGCGCATGTCGCGCGGCAGGTGCGCGCCGCCGATGCAGGCCAGGTGCGGGTTGCCGAGGCGGGCGCGGACCTCCTCTCGGTCGATGAGGCGGACGTCCTGCGCGCCGCGGTGGGCGTGGAACTCCTGCAGGACCTGTATCTCCGCCCCGGTGACGGCGGGAAGGACGGTGCCGGGGCGGGTGGCGCGGAAGCCGGCGTCGGCGGCGGCGGCCGTCCAGCCGGCGGCGGAGGTGGCGGCGAGGTCCTGGAGGGTGTCGTCCTGCGCGGTGAAGCAGGCGTGGCCGAAGTTCTGGACGGAGGCGCCGACGGGGCGGTCGGAGCGGTCGATGACGTGGACGGTGAGGCCCTGGCGGTGGGCGCGCCAGGCGGTGGCGAGGCCGAGGATCCCGGAGCCCACGACGATGAGGTCGGCGGTGTAGGTCATGGTGCTCATTGTGGGGCGGGGCCGTAGACCTGTCCACACTTGTACGGACAAGTTCATGAACAGTTCACGTGTTCACGGCACGTTCAGTACATGTTGGCGTGCTGTTCCGCTGGCGGAGCAGACAAACACCAGGTGGATGCTGCTAGTATCCGTGGACATGAAACCCGACCCCGCGCCGAACCTGCACGTACAACTTCAGGACTACCTGCGCGAGATGATCACCTCCGGCGAACTGCGCCCCGGCGACGCGATCCCCAGCGAGGCCGAGCTGTGCCGCCGCTTCAACTCCTCACGCAGCCCTGTGCGTCAGGCCGTCACCGCGCTGCGCACCGAGGGGCTGATCTCCGGCGGGCAGGGCCGACGCTCCATCGTGCAGTCCCCGGCCAGCTCGCAGAGCTTCACCACCCTGCTGTCCTTCACCGAGTGGTGCCGCTCCCTCGGCGCGGTCGCCGGGCAGCGCACCCTGGAACTGGCCCAACGTCCCGGCACCGACGAGGTCACGGAGGCCTTCGGTCTGGAGCCCGGCACGCGCGTGGTGGAGGTCCTGCGCCTGCGCAGCATGGACGGCGAGCCGGCGATGCTGGAACGCGCGGTCTTCCCGCCGGACGTCGGACGCCACCTCTTCGACTTCGACACCGACGCCGGCTCCATCTACGAGCACCTCACCGACGCCGGCGTCGAGCTCTACCGCGCGGAGAACCGGATCGACGCCCTCGCCGCCCCGGACGTCGACGCCGCGCACCTCGGCGTGGCGTCCGGCGCCCCGCTGCTGCGCGTGCAGCGGCGCACCAGCGACCCACGCGGACGCCTGCTCGAGATCGCCGACGACCGCTACCTTCCCGACCGCGCCGCGTTCACCGTGGTCAACACCCGTTCCGGCGCCGCCGGGCTCTCCCGACTCCCCACCCACGACAGGACCGCATCATGACCCTCATCGTCTGCGACATCGCCGGAACCACCGTCAACGAGGACGGCATCGTCTACCGCCAGCTGCGCGAGTGCGTGGAACGACGCGGCGTGTCCGTCACCGCCGCGCAGGTCAACGCCGTGAAGGGGACGGAGAAGCGCTCCGCGATCGCCACGCTGCTCGGCGGCGCGGGGGAGGCGGACGGCACAGGGGACGCGGGGAACGTGGACGACGCCGTGGTGGACGCCGTGTTCGCCGACTTCATGGAGGGGCTGCGCCGCGAGTACGCCTCGCACCCACCGCGTCCGATCGACGGGGTGGAGGAGGCCCTGTCCAGGCTGCGGGAGGACGGCGCGGGCATCGCGCTGACCACCGGTTTCCAGCGCCCCATCGCCGACATCGTGCTCGCCGCCTGCGGCTGGAGCGTCCGCGACGACGCGCCGGACGCAGCGCAGGACGCCGGCGCGCCCGAGGCGTCCGGCTTCGTGGTGGACGCCCTGGTCACCTCGGACACGGTCGCCGCGGGGCGTCCGGCGCCGTACCTGATCCACCACGCCATGGAGATCACCGGCGTGACCTCGGTCGACGACGTGGTCTCCGTCGGCGACACCGTGGCTGACCTGCGCGCTGCGGCGAACGCGGGGGTGCGCGGCGTCGGCGTGCTGACCGGCTCGGTGGACCGGGCGGTGCTCGCCGCCGAACCCCACGCGCTGATCCTCGACAGTCTCGCCGACATCCCGGCACTGCACGAGGTGCCCGCCACCCGTCGTGCCGACTGATAGCCTGCCGCCAGTCCCCGCCCGATCTCGGGCGCCCGCGACCAGGGAGGACGCCATGAGCGAGCGCACCCGCAAGCGAGATTCCCTGCTATTCCCGTGGGCTCTCCTCGCCCTCTCCTTGCTCCTCCTGGTGTCCGGACTCTCCTTCATGTTCCCCGTGCCGGCGCTGCTTGGCGCATGGTCACTCTGGCGCGCGCGTCAGATGCCGGCCGACCGGCGCCCGGTGGTGCTCGCCGTCCTGTCGTTCGCGCTGGCCGCGATGATGATCGTCGTGCTGACGGTCCTGACCCCCGTGAACTACGTGGACACGGAGGAGTTCCCGTCGACCGGCTGGGCGGAGCAGGAGTAGCGGGTCTGCCGAAAGCGGCGGCGAGGGGCCAAGATCGAGCGTGGGATGTTTGAATCCGGTGATTCAGGCATCCCACGCTCGATTTTGGCCCCTTGCCCGTGAGGTGTGGGGTCAGAGGTCGGCGGCGTCGCCGAGGTAACCGACCAGCGGACGCGGTTCGTCGATGACGGAGAAGTCCGTGGCGTCGCCGGTGATGATGCGTGACCTCTCGCCGCCGACCGCGGTCGGCACCGCGCCGGCCAGCGTCACGCGTCGGATCTTGCGGTGGTGGTCGCCGAAGTCCTTCACCCCGTAGTGCTGGGTGGCGTGGTTGTCCCAGAGCACCACGTCGCCGTCGTTCCAGTTCCAGCGGAAGGTGTTGTCCTCCTTGGTGATGCGGTCCTGGAAGGCGGAGAAGAGGTCCTGGAACTCGCGCGGCTTCAGCCCGGTGAAACCCTTCACGAAGTGGCCCAGCAGCAGGGAACGCTCGCCGGTCTCCGGGTGGACGTGGACGACCGGGTGCTCGGTCTCGAAGACGTTGCGGGTGAACTCGCGGCGGTGTTCGGAGTTGTCCTCGGACTGGTGGCCGGCGGCGTAGTCGTATTCGTTGGAGTGCGTGGCCCAGAGGTTGTCGGCGAGGATGCGCAGGGGTTCGGGCAGCGCCTTGTAGGCGGCGGTGGTGTTCGCCCAGATCGTCGCCCCGCCGTAGGGAGGCAGGTCGATGGCGCGCAGGATCGAGATCTTCGGGATGCGGTCGACGAAGGTCACGTCGGTGTGCCAGGAGTTCGCCGCACCTTCGAGTGTGAGACGTTCCAGGCCGGTGGAGTGCACGGTGGGGTGCGCCTGGGTGGGCGTGCCGAGTCGTTGGGCGAAGGCGTACTGGGACTCGTCGGTGAGGTTTTGGTCCCGGAAGACCACGGCCTTGTGGGTGGCCAGGGCGGTGCGGATGAACTCGACCTCGTCGTCGGTGATGTCGCCGCCGAGCCGGATGCCGTCGACCCGGGCGCCGATGTTCTGGCCGAGGCGGGTGACGGACGGGGCGGGTGCTGTGTTCCGGGTGGCTGCTGCGTTCTCGGTGGGCGCGGTGAGCGTGCTGGTCATGGTGGTTCCTTCTTTCCGTGGTGGACTCGAATAGACTGCTCTGTCTGCTCCGGTACGCTACGGAAGGGCCACCACGCGCGGCCAGCCTTCGCCTCACCCTGAACGGAAGTGCCGGGGGCCGAAATCGAGCGTGGGATGTCTGAATCACCGGGTTCAGACATCCCACGCTCGATTTCCGCCCCTCTCCCAGGTCCAACTTGGTACCCCTGGCGCCGCGTCCCCGCCTCGCCGCGGTGCGCGCAACGGCCTGCCGCCCGTCGATTGGCTGGGCGGCTCAGTCGAAGGCGTCGGCGGCGTCGCGGGCCAGTTCGGCGAGGACGGCGGGGCTGTACGGTGCGCGTTCGCCGGGCACGTAGCGCACCGAGTGCAGGTCACCGCTGTACCGGTGGGAGCCGTGCGCCTCGTAGAGTCCCCAGTGCACCGGCCCACCACGGTTCACGCCCACGTCGATGCCGCTGAACGGTGCCATGCCCACGAACGCCCACAACCCCGCCAACGTGCCGGACGTGCCGGACGCGCCGAGCTCCGCCTCCAGCGTCCACGTCGTGCGGAAGTCGGGCAGCGCCGTCGAGCGCAGCAGGACGCTCCGGCGTCCCTCCCGCAGGACGCCGGCGGCGACCTCGTGCAGCCGCCCGTACTCGTTGACCGCCAGGCGCACCTCGCAGGACCCGCCGTCGACGTAGACCACGTACCCGCCGCCCTGGTCGCCGTGGGCGACCAGCACCCCGGCGTCCCCCGGCGTGTACGTCACGTCGATGACCACCTCGAAGGAGCGCAGCTGGGTCAGCGCCGAGGAGCGGTAGCGCTCGAGTTTCGGGGTGCCCGGCAGCAGCGTCACCGGGTCCGACAGGCGGGACTCGGCGGGACGACGCAGCGCCGCACGCGGGTCGCTGTGGTCGTTGAGCGGGAAGACCGTGTTCTCCCACGCGGCCTTCTCCCAGCGTGCGGCGAGGTCGCGCAGCACGTCCGGGTGCCCGGCGGCCACGTCGTAGAGCTCGTTGGGGTCGGACGCCACGTCGTAGAGTTCCCACTCGCCGTCGTCGAAGGGGGTGCCGGGACGGTGGTCGGCGACGACTTTCCAGCCGTCGGCGTAGTAGCCGCGGTTGCCGCCGAGCTCGGCGTACTGCTCCGGGTGGGTGGACGGGTGCGCGGCGTCGCGCAGCACCGGCGCGAAGCTCACGCCGTCCGGCGTCTTCGCCGGACGCCCGCCGCGGGTGCCCGGGTGGGCCACGCCGGCGAGGTCGAGGATGGTGGGGGTCAGGTCGGTGACGTACTGGTACTGGTCGCGCAGCGAGGAACCGTCGGAGCGTCCCAGGCCTCCCGGCCACGACACCAGCAGCGGTACCCGTACGCCGCCGGCGTAGGTCTGCCCCTTGTAGAACCGGAAGGGCGTGTTCGACGCGTGGCCCCAGCCCTCCGGGTAGTGCGCCATCGAGCGGGGTCCGCCGATGAAGGACGGGTCGACGTCCACGTCGCCGTCCCAGTCGGACGGCAGCCCGGCGACGTGGGCGAAGCGGCTGAAGTAGGAGCGTGTGCCCTCCGGCCCGCCCTCGGCGGTGCCGCCGTTGTCGGAGGTGAACACCACGATGGTGTTGTCGCGTTCGCCCAGCTCGTCGAGCAGGTCGAGGACCCGGCCGAGGCTCTGGTCCACCGAGTCGACCATCGCGGCGTAGACCTCCTGGTAGCGCGCGTAGATCGACCTGGTCTCCTCGTCGAGGGAGTCCCAGGCGGGGATCTCGCGGCCGAGCTTGCCCTCGCGTTCGGGCAGCGGCGTGCCGGCCGGGATCACGCCGAGCTCGACCTGCCGGGCGTGACGGTCCTGCCGGACGCGGTCCCAGCCCACGTCGTAGCGTCCGCGGTGGTTCCCGATGTCGGAGTCCTTCGCCCCCAGCGGGCCGTGCATGGCGGTGTGCGCGAAGTAGAGGAGGAAGGGTTTGTCCGCGTCCGAGGCACGCAGGGCCTTGATCGAGCCCAACGCCTCCTCGGTGTAGTCGTCGGTGAGGTAGTAGCCGTCCGGGGTCTGCTCGTGCTGGACGACGGTGTTGTCGCGCACCAGCTGGTTCGGGTGGAAGAAGGAGTTCAGCGCCTCCATGGAGCCGTAGTAGTGGTCGAAGCCGCGCTGCACCGGCCAGGACGACTGGTCCGCCGCGGCGTTCAGCAGGGCGTCGCGGGTGAGGTGCCACTTGCCCACGCCGAGGGTGGCGTAGCCGGCGTCGCGCAGGATCTCCGGGAGCGTGGCCACGTCGTCGCCGAGCTCCAGGCGGACGCCGGGGAAGCCGGGGTCGGAGTTGGCGACGTGGGCGAAGCCCGCCCGGTGCGGGTTCAGCCCGGTCAGCACCGCCGCGCGCGCCGGGGAGCACACCGGGGTGGTGTGGTAGTTGGTCAGCACGCGTCCCTCGTCGGCGAGGCGGTCGAGGTTCGGGGTGGGGATCTCGGAGCCGAAGGGGCCGATGTCGGAGTAGCCCATGTCGTCGACGAGCACGACGACCACGTTCGGTGCCCCGGGTGCGGCGCGGTTCTCCGCAGGCCAGGACGGTTCGGAGTCGGACAGGGTGCGTCCCACGCGGCCGTCGAAGTGCTCGTAGCCGCGGGCATTGGCGGGGATGTGGCCAGGGATGTGGTCGGGTGTTCCCATCACGCACCCACCGTCGCGGGCCGCACGCGGGCGTCGCCGATGGACGGCACGGCCGCCAGCAGCTCACGGGTGTAGTCGGCGTCCGGGTGGGCGAACACGGCGTCGGTGTCGCCGTACTCGACCAGCTGGCCGCGGCGCAGCACGGCGACGGTGTCGCTGACCTGCGAGACCACCGCCAGGTCGTGGCTGATGAACACCATGGCGAACCCGAGGCGACGCTGGGTCTCGCGCAGGAGCCCGATCACCTCCGCCTGCACGCTGACGTCCAGCGCACTGGTCGGTTCGTCGGCGATGACCAGTGTCGGGTCCAGCGCCAGGGCGCGGGCGATCGCCACGCGCTGACGTTGCCCGCCGGAGAGCTCGGCCGGGTGACGCTCGGCGGTCCCGGGCGGCAGGTGCACGGCGCGCAGCAGTTCCTCGACGCGGTCGCGCCGGGCGGCCCGCGTGCCGACCCGGTGGATGTCCAGGGGTTCGCGCACGCTCCACCCCACGCTGTGGCGCGGGTCCAGGGAGGACGCCGGGTCCTGCGGCACCACGGCGACGAGCGCGTCCGTGGTCACCGTGCCGCCGGTGGGGTGCTGGATCCCGGCGATCACACGCCCCAGGGTGGACTTGCCGGAACCGGACTCGCCGACCAGCCCGAGCGTGGCCCCGGGGGCCACGGACAGCGTCACCGCGTCGAGCGCGGGGGAGGACGCCCGGGGGTCGTAGACCACGGTGACGTCCTGCACGGCCGCCGCCGGCGGCACTGCGCCGGACGTGCCGGACGTGCCGGACGCACCGGCGTCGTGGCGTCCTGGGGCGAAGCGGGGGACCGCGGCGATGAGCGCGCGGGTGTAGGACTCGCGCGGGGCGTCGATGATGCGGCGGGTGGGGCCCTGTTCCACGACCTCGCCGTGGCGCAGCACCACCACCCGGTCGGCGTGCTCGGCGACCACGCCCATGTCGTGGGTGATCAGCAGCACGCTCAGCCCACGGGTCTCGCGCAGCCGGTCGAGCAGGGTGAGGATCCCGGCCTGCACGGTGACGTCCAGCGCGGTCGTCGGCTCGTCGGCGAGCAGGACGTCCGGCTCTCCGGCGAGCGCCAGGGCGATGGCCACGCGTTGACGCTGCCCGCCGGAGAGCTGGTGCGGGTAGGCGTCGAGCCGGGCGGCGGCGTCGGGGATCTCGACGGTCTCGAGCAGCTCCACGGCGCGGCGCCGCACGGCGGCCCGCTGCGTCCTGCCGTGTTTTCGACCCTGTCTCCGGTCCTGCGTGTGCGCGGTGATCGCCTCGGCGAGCTGCCAGCCGACGGTGCGCACCGGGTTCAGCGCGGACTGCGGCTCCTGGAAGACCAGGCCCACCCTCGCGCCGCGCACGGCCAGCAGGTCGGACTCGTCGGCGTTGAGGATCTCGGTGCCGTCGAGCGTCACCGAGCCGGTCGCCCGGGCGCCGGCGGGCAGCAGGCCCAGCACCGCACGCGCGGTCATCGACTTGCCCGAGCCGGACTCGCCGACCAGGGCGAGCAGCTCGCCACGGCCCAGGTCGAAGGACACCGAGACCACCGCCGGACGCGGGTGGGAGAAGGAGATGGACAGGTCACGGACGGAGAGGACGGGGGAGTTGTTCATGGTCGCCTTTCGGGACATTTCAGGACGTCAGGGGTTGCGGGTGGCGCCGGACAGCGCCCGGGAGATGAGCAGCAGGCCGAGGATGAGCACCACGACCACGGCCAACGGGCCGACGGCGAAGAAGGGCGCGTGGTAGGCGTAGGCCACGCCCTCCTGGATCAACGTGCCCAGCGACGGGGTCGGCGGGACCACGCCCAGGCCGAGGAAACTCATCGCGCCCTCGATGAACACGCCCACCGACATCGCCAACGCCAGCTGCACGACCAGCGGCTCCAGACTGTTCGGCAGCACGTGGTGGCGCAGGATCCAGGTCTCCGAGGCGCCCGCGGTCCGGGCGGACTCCACGTAGCCACGCTCGCGCACGGACAACGCCACCGAGCGGGCCAGACGCCCGAAGACCGGCACCTCCGCCAGGGCGACCACGATGAACACGGTGGTCAGCCCCGGGCCCAGCACCATCGTCAGCGCGATGGCCAGGATGATCGTGGGGAACGCCAGCACCAGGTCGAAGGAACGCTGCAGCACCGTGTCCGCCCAGGGGCGACACCGGGCCCACTGCGCGCCGGCGAGGCCGGCCAGCGTGCCCGTCGCCGCACCCAGCGGGACGGCGAGCACGATGATCAGCAGGTTCACCCGGATGCCGTACAGGGTGCGCGAGAGGATGTCCTGGTTGGCGGTGTCCGTGCCGAACCAGTGCGCGGAGGACGGGCCGAGCAGGTTCGCGCCGGGGATCTGCTCGTCGGGGGCGTACGGGGCGATCAGCGGGGCGAGCAGTCCGGCGAGCACCACGGTGCCGGTCAGGAGCACGCCGACGAGTCCGCGGCCGTGCGTGAGCGCGCGCAGGAGGGGACGGTCTGGGCGTCCGGTGCGTCCGGCATGTCCGTCGCGGCGCGCGAGTGCCGGGTCGTCCGGCGTGAGGTCGGGGCGGTTGAGCGAGGTGGTCGGGGTGGTCGGGGTGACAGTCATCGTGCGCCCTCCAGTCGGATGCGGGGGTCGAGGTTGGCGTGGATCAGGTCGGTGACCAGCTGGATCACCACGAACAGCACCACGGAGAGCAGCAGCAGGACCTGCACCACCGGGTAGTCGCGCACGGCCACCGCCTGGTGGATGAGGTGGCCCAGGCCGGGCCAGGCGAACAGGGCCTCGATGATCACCGCGCCGCCGAGCAGCTGGCCGATCTGCAGGCCCAGCACGGTGACCGCCGGGGGCAGGGCGTTGGGCAGGACCTGGGTGAGCAGGATGCGTCGCCGCGGGATGCCCAGGGCGCGGGCGGTGGTGGCGTAGGGCTGGCCAAGTTCGGTGCGCACCGACTCGTCGAGGAAACGGGTCAGTGCCGCCGCGGCCGGCAGCGCCAGGCACACGGCGGGCAGCAGGAGGTACTGCGCGGTGATGTCGGGGCGGTCGAGCAGCCCGTCGCGCGGCACGCCGCCGGCGGGCAGGACGACGAACACCACGCCGAAGACGATGATCGCCAGCGCGCCGGTGACGAACGTCGGCAGTGCCACGCCGAGGGTGGCGAAGGCGGTCGCGGCGGAGCGCGCCCACCGTCGGTCGACGAGTTCGGCGCCGACGCTGACCACCAGGGCGAGGACGACGGCCAGCAGGACGGCGGTGGCGGTGAGCAGCAGGGTGCGTCCTGCGGCCTCCCCGACGAGGGTGGCGATGTCGCCGCCGATGACCAGCGAGCGCCCCGGGTGCAGGGTCAGCAGCGAGCCGATCCAGGAGAGGTACTGGCTGACGGGGGAGGCGGTCAGCCCGAGGTCGTCGCGCAGGGCGGCGACGGCCTCCGGCGGGGCGTCGGACCCCGCGAGGGCCTCGGCCGGGTCGCCGGGGATCAGCCGGAGCAGGGCGAAGACCACCACGGACCCGGCGGCGACGACGGCGATGGCGGAGGGCAGGCGTCGCAGGAGGAAGGGCAGGACGGTCGGGCGGGTTCTGGTCGGAGTTGTGGTTGCGGTTGTCACGGTGGGGTTCCTCACGGGGTCAGGAGGTGAAGGTGGCGTGGGCGAAGACGGGTTCGGAGCGTTTGGTCCAGGTCACGCCCTTGAGGTTGGAGGCGGTGACCAGCGGGGCGTCGGGCCGGATGAGTTCGACGAGGAAGGCCTCGTCGAGCAGGATGTCGTTGAGCCGGCGGTAGGCGGCCTGCGTCGCGGGGGAGGACGGGTCGCCGGCGAGCCAGGCGTCGGCGGCCGCGGCGGAGTAGGCGTCGCTGCGGAAGTTGGAGGTGTTGTGCTCGGAGTTGAAGGGGAAGGCGCTCACGGTCAGGGTGGCCGGGGTGTACTGCACGAAGTCGTGGCTGAGCAGCCACATGCCGTCGAAGCCGGCGTTGCGCAGCTTCTCGCCGTGCACGCCGGCCTCCAGGGGCTGCAGGTCCACGGTCACGCCGATCTCGGCGAGGTCGGCGCGGATGATCTGGGCGGTGTTCTGCTCGGTGGGGTCCGCCCCGCGGTAGGACAGGGTCGCACCCGGCAGCGGGCCGTCCTCCTCCTCGACCTGCCCGACGAGCTCGCGGGCACGGTCGAGGTCGCGCTGGTAGGTGTCGTTGCGTTCCTCGTCGTAGGCGGCGGAGTCGGCGGGCCACGGCAACGACTGGGTGTAGCCGCGGCCCTGGTAGACCTCGTCGAGGATGCGGTCACGGTCCACGGCGTAGGCCACGGCCTGGCGCACACGCCGGTCACGGAAGGTCGGGGCCTGCACGTTCATGCCCGTGTAGTAGGTGGCCCCGGTGCCGGACTTCTCCGTGACGTCGAAGAGGTCGTTGTCCTCCAGGGCCTCGGCGTCGCGGGGGTCGACGGCGGGCAGCACGTCGAGCTGCCCGGAGCGCAGCTGGGCGAACTGCGTCTGGCTGTCGGGGACGACCACGACCTCGATGCCGTCGATCGCGGGCGCGCCGGTGCGGTATCCCTCGTAGGCGCCGAGGTTGAGGTGGCTGCCGCGCTGCCAGTCGTCGAAGCTGAAGGGGCCGGTGCCGACGAAGGCGGTGCCGTCGTTGAAGCCGTCGATCGTGGAGGCCTCGATGACCGGCACGAACTCGAAGAGGTCGAAGACGTTGTTCACCGCCTGGGCGAACGTGAAGTCCACGGTGAGGGGGTCGGGGGTGTCGATGCGCTCGATCTGCTGGGCGGTGCGGGCGAGCTGTCCGGAGCGCGCCGGGTCGGAGTAGTTCTCGAAACTGGCCTTGACGTCGCCGGAGTCCAGGTCGGCACCGTTGTGGAAGGTGACGTCGTCGCGCAGGTGCACGGTCACGTCCGTGCCGTCGTCGCTGACGTCCCAGGACTCGGCGAGGACGGGCTGCGGCTCGAGTTCACCGCCGTCGTTCTCTCCCTCGGCGTCGTACTTGGTGAGGGTCTCGAAGACGTTGCCGGTCACGGTGAGTTCGGCGATGCCGCCGCCGGAGTACAGCGTCTTCGGGCTGAGGTCGTTGGGCGTGCCGACGCGGGCGGTGCCGCCGTCGACGGGTTCGCCGTCGGCCGCGGCGAGGCGTTCGCCGACCGCGGAGGTGCAGCCGGCGAGCACGGCGAGGACGGTGACGCCGGCGAGGAGCGTCAGGACGGGGGAGTGGCGGGTCACGGCGGGTGGCCTCATTTCATTCCGGTCAGAGCGGATCGGTTGCAGGCGGGGCCTGCGGGAGGGGTGTGCTGAGCCAGAAGTAGACCATGCTGTCTATGTAGGTTCACACCGTTCCATTCCCGGTGAGCCGATCGGGCCCGCCGTCGCGGCGGCGTGTGCAGACGGCGAGGGGCGGAAATCGAGCGTGGGATGTTTGAATCCCCGGGTTCAGACATCCCACGCTCGATCTCCGCCCCTCTCCCCGAACCTGTAGGGGTGCCAGGTCCAGCTTGGTCCCCCGGGGCCAGGCGGTCGGCCCGGAAGCAGCCCGAAGCAGGACGCCGCGCGCCGGGGGTGGCGCGGGCAGGTGCGCTCAGCGGCGGCGTCGGCGTCCGGCGGGGGTAGCCACCGGGAAGTTCTCGACCGGGAAATTGCGGTTTAACCCGCGAGAAACAGAAAACGTCGACACTGTTACCTATGACAACATCAGTGACACCTATACCGGCCACCGTCACGCCCGAGGTCTTCAACGCGGCACCCGCCGCCGCCCTCGTCGACCGGGTGGCGGAACTGTTCGCCAGCAGGACGCTCGCCGCGTCCGTCGTCGAGGCACGCCCGTTCGCCTCCGTCGACGCGCTCTGCGCGGCGGCGTCCGACCTGCTGCGCGCGCAGGACGACGCGGGCGTCCTGGAGTCCGTCAACGCACACCCGCCGATCGGCGGCACCGTCGCCGCCGGCAGCCTGTCCGCCGCCGAACAGTCGAAGGCCCAGGACTCGGCGCAGGACGGCGACAGCGAGCTCCAGGCGCTGCGCAACCTGCAGCCCACCTACCGGGAGAAGTTCGGCTGGAACTTCCTCATCCGCGCCGCCGGACGCGACAGCCGCCAGATCCTCGACAACCTCGTCGAACGTCTGGCCCGGGAGCCGCAGGACGAGTGGCCGACCGTGGTGGACAACCTCGACGCCATCAACCAGCTGCGACTGCGCGGCTTCGTCACCGATTCCGAGAACACGAAGGAGGTCCAGGCATGAGCCTGTCCACCCACGTCCTGAACACCACGACCGGCCTGCCCGCCGCGGGCCTGGACATCGCCCTGGTCACCGACCAGGGAGCGCCGGTGGAGTCGGGCGCGACCGACGCCGACGGCCGTCACCGGTTCACCACCCCGCTGGAGCCGGGCACCTACCGCCTGCGCTTCGACACCGGCGCCTACCTGGACGCCTCGCAGACCGCCTCGCTGTACCCCTTCGTGGACATCACCTTCCACGTCACCGCGCAGCGCGGCGGGGCGGACGGGCACCTGCACGTCCCGCTGCTGTTGTCGCCGTTCGGCTACTCGACCTACCAGGGGAGTTGAGGCGCTGGATGAGCACCACCGACGAGTACATCCCCGGCACCATCGGCGCCGTCGCCCCGGACGGCACGCACCCGGTCGACCAGAAGCCACCGTTGCTCAGGACATTCATCCTGGGCCTGCAGCATGTCCTGGCGATGTACGCCGGGGCGATAGCCGTGCCGCTGATCGTCGGTGGTGCACTCGTCGCCGCCGGCGAGTTCGAGGCGGAGCACATGCACCACCTCATCGTCGCCGACCTCTTCGTCGCCGGCATCGCCTCGGTGATCCAGTCGCTGGGTTTCTGGCGCTTCGGGTCGCGATTGCCGTTGATCCAGGGTGTGTCGTTCGTGTCGGTCGCCCCGATGATCTCCATCGGGTCCGAGCACGGCATCACCGCGATCTACGGGTCGGTCATCGCCACGGGTGTGCTGATGATGCTCATCGCACCGTTCTTCGCCAAGGTGGTGCGGTACTTCCCGCCGCTGGTCATCGGCACGGTGATCACCGTGGTGGGGCTGTCCCTGCTGTCGGTGGCGGCGGGGTGGCTGTTCAACCAGAACGGTCCGGCGAACGAGCAGGGTACGGGGCAGAACTTCCTGCTGGCCCTGGGCACGCTCGTCGTGGTGGTGTGCATCCACCGTTTCGCCCCGGCGGCGTGGAAGTCGATGGCGGTGCTCGGCGGCATCGTGGTCGGCACGGTCGCCGGCGTGTTCGTCGGCGCCAGCGACTTCTCGGCGGTGGGCGAGGCCGACTGGGTGGGTGTGCCCATGCCGTTCCAGTTCGGTACCCCGACGTTCGACATCGCCTCGATCCTCACGATGCTGCTCGTCGGTCTGGTGATCATGACGGAGACCAGCGGTGACATCGTCGCCGTCGGCGACATTACCGGACGCCGTGCCACGCCGCGCAGCCTCGCCGACGGCCTGCGCGCCGACGGTCTGGCGACGCTGCTCGGCGGCGTCTTCAACACCTTCCCGTACTCCGCGTTCGCGCAGAACGTGGGGCTGGTGTCGTTGTCGCGGGTGGCGAGCCGTTACGTGGTCACCGCCGCGGGCCTGATCCTCATCGTGCTGGGCCTGCTGCCGAAGGTCGGCGAGATCGCCACGGGCATCCCGTCGCCGGTGCTCGGCGGTGCGGGCGTGGCGTTGTTCGGCATGGTCGCGGCGTCCGGCATCAGGACGCTGGCCACGGTGACGTGGACCGAGACGCGCGCGTTGATCGTGGGCGTCTCCGTTGCGCTGGCAATGCTGCCGGCCGTGTTCGACGGCCTCTACGCCAACCTGCCGGACAGCCTGGAGATGATCCTGGACAGCGGCATCACGGTGGGCGCGGTGTCGGTGATCCTGCTGAACCTGCTGCTCAACCGGGAGGGTGGCGGCCACCTCGCCGAGGACACGCTCCTGGAGGACGAACTGCAGGACGCCCCGGCCGCGCCGTCCGGCCTGCGCGCGGTGCCCGCGCCGGCCCCGACGGGGAGCGTGGAGCGATGACGGCCGCCGCGCGTCCCACCGTCGTGCTCGGCCACGTCGTGACGCCGACGTCGGACGGCACCACGCTGGACGTCGCGTCCGGCGCGGTCGCCCACGCGGGTGGACGCATCCTCGACGTCGGTGCGGCCCGCGACGTCCTGCCGCGTCACCGTGGCGCGCTCGTCGAGGACCACGGCGACGCCCTGCTCGTCCCCGGCCTCGTCGACGCCCACGTGCACTTCCCGCAGGTCGGCATGATCGCCTCGCCGGGACTGCAGCTGCTCGAGTGGCTCGACAACTACACCTTCCCGGCGGAGGCCCGGTTCGCCGACGACGCCCACGCCGACGCCGTCGCGGACTTCTTCACCGACCAGCTCGTCGACAACGGGGTGACCACCGCCTGCGTGTACGCCACCGTGCACCCGGGCAGCGCGGAGGCGCTCTTCCGTCACGCGCGGCGCAGGAACCTGCGCGTCATCACCGGCAAGGTGTGCATGGACCGCAACGCCCCCGAGGTCCTGCTCGACACCCCCGACTCCGCCGTGGCGGACAGTGCCGCACTGCTGGAGCGCTGGCACGGGGTGGGACGCCTCGAGTACGCCATCACCCCGCGGTTCGCGCCGACGTCCTCGGACGCGCAGCTCGCCGCGCTCGGTGAACTCGCCGCGTCCCACCCGGACGTCGTGGTGCAGACGCACCTGTCGGAGAACACCGGCGAGATCGACTGGGTGCGTTCCCTGTTCCCGGACGCGCTGGACTACACCGACGTCTACGACCGTGCCGGGCTGGTGCGCCGGCGTGCCGTGTTCGGCCACGGTGTGCACCTGGGTGACCGCGAACTCACCCGGCTGGCACAGGCGCAGGCCTCCGTGGCGCACTGCCCCACGTCGAACTTCTTCCTCGGCTCGGGCATGTTCGGCGTGACCCGCGCGCAGTCCTTCGACGGCCTGCGCGTGGGCCTGGGCTCCGACGTCGGCGCGGGGACCAGTCTGTCGCCACTGGTCACCCTGGGTTCGGCCTACACGGCGTCCCGGATGCTGGGCGCCCCGCTGGACGTCGCCGCGCTGTTGCGCCTGGCCACGCTGGGAGGGGCGGAGGCCCTGGGAGTGGAGGCCTCCGTGGGGTCCCTGGAGACCGGGAAGGACGCCGACCTGGTCGTCCTCGACCCCCGCGCGGGCGCCAACTCCGACGTCCTGCGCCGACGCGCCGACGAGGCCACCACCACCGACGAGCTGCTCTTCGCCACGATGGTGCTCGGCGACGAGCGCGCCGTGGTCCGCACCGTCGTCGCCGGCGTGTGAGGGGGCCGGCGCCGGTCAGGACGGCAACTCCGAGTCGAATACGCGGTTGAGGGTCGCTGCCTGGGGGAAGTCCAGGTGGGCGACACCGGGGAGGACCTCGAGTTCCACGTCCGACGCACCGTGGCCGCGGTACCAGGCGGCTCCCTCCCGGGCGGCGGTGAGCGCGTCGAACCGGTCGTACCCGCGCGTTCCGTCGTCGAGGTCGCCGACGGACCACCGCAGCGGCACATCGGGGATGCCGGAGGACGGCGCGTCCGACGCACCGGGGGCACCGCCGCCGGCCATCATCACCGCACCTCCGGTGACGAGCCCGTGGGTGCGGCACAAGATCCCGTAGCTGATCATCTCGGCACCACCGGAGTAGCCGGACCACCAGATGTTGCCCGTGTCCAGGCCGGGATCGTCCCTCACCCGGTCCGCCACCAGCGCGCCGAGCCAGTCGGTGTTGCTGTCGAGCCGGCGCCACCAGGTCGACCCACGACGATGGTCGGGGGTGCGGGGTGCGATGAGCACCATGTTGCGCGAGGCGGCGACCCGGGCGAGTTCACCCAGGGTCGGTTCGGCGTTGGCGCCGTGGTCGAACTCGTCGGCACCGTCGCCGTGCAGGTGGATCAGCACGCCCTTCGGGGGCGTCCTGCCGCCGGTGCTGCTGCCGCTACTGCCGCTACTGCCTAAGCTGCCGAAACTGCTGCCGCTGCTGCCAGCACCTGGGTTGGTGCTGCCGCCTGCGCAGTCGAAGGTGTAGACCTGGCTGCTCCTGCCGTCGTGCCGGAACTCGCTGACCTGCGGTGGACAGGCGGCGGTGTCCGATCCGTCGCCCCGGTCACGCGGCAGGGCGGGGGCGATGATCCCGACCGTGACCCCGACGCCGACGGCCGTGAACGCCACGGCGGTGGCACCTCGGGTCCACCATCCGTGCCGCCTCTGTGTGGGTTCTCTGCTCACACCGCCAAGCCTAACCGTCCCGGGCGGACGGCCGGACGGTTCAGCCCGGCTGCGGTGCGGGTACGCTGACTGCACATGGCGACACGTTCAGACAGCCGCATCACCCCCGTCTTCCGCGTCCAGCACCAGGCCGCGACGGCCGGCAAGGTCCCCTCGCCGGTGCGCGTGAGCACCGTCGACGGGGAACTGTGGGTACGCGCGGTGCCGATGCCGGGCGCGGGCGTGATGAACAGTGTGCTGTCCACCGTCCACCTCGGCGACGGCGGCGTCACCGTCGTCGACCCGGGCTGGGCCGGCGGCAAGGCGCAGGACGCCGCGGCGAACGTCCTGCGTCCGCTGGACGCCTTCCTGCGCGAGCACGGCCGACGTCTCGAGGACGTCACCGACGTCGTCGTCACGCATGCGCACCCCGACCACGTCGGCGCGGCCGCGGAGATGCTGGGCGCCACCGGCGCGCGCTACCACCTCGGCGCGGTGGAGCAGCGCAGCGTCGACGCCGCACGCACCGGCACCTCGCAGGACGACTACGCCGTCGAGCACCACGCGGTCGGCGCGCCGGACGGCGTGCTGGAGAAGTTCCCCTTCTCGGAGAGGGAGCGGCGGCTGCCGCCGTTCATCCCGCGGCAGCGTCCGGACGTCCTGCTGCAGGACGGTGACCTGCTGCCCGACCACGGGGTGACCGGGGAACTGGGCTGGCGGGCGGTGCTCACACCCGGGCACACCCCAGGGCACCTGTGCTTCGCCGACGACGCCCGCGGACTGCTGATCGCCGCCGACCAGGTGCTGCCCGAGATCTTCCCCGGCATCGGCCTGGGGGTGGGCTCACTGGGCGGCAACCCGGTGAAGGACTACCTGGCGTCCGTGGAGCGCCTGGCGGAGTTCGACGACTACACCGTGATCCCGGGGCACGGGTTCTGCTTCACCGGGCTGGCCGAGCGGCGCGCGGAGACCACCGCGCACGTCATGGAACGTGCCGAAGAGGTGTCGCGTGTGCTCGAGTGGAACCCGGGCATCAGCGTGTGGCGCCTGGCGGGACGGCTCACGTGGAGCGGCGGATGGGACTCGCTGGCGGACTCGCCGATGGTGTGGTCGGCCATCCGGCAGACGATGATGTACCGCGACCTGGTGCTGGAGAAGGCGTAGCTTTTCCTACAGCGCCGCCTCGACGGCGGCGACGACCTCGGGGGCGTCCGGCACGGTGGCGGGGCGGAAGCGGGCGAGCACCGCGCCGTCCTTGCCGACGAGGAACTTCTCGAAGTTCCACTCGACGTCGCCGGCCTTCCCGTCGGCGTCGGGGGTCGTGGTGAGCTCGGCGAAGAGCGGGTGGGCGTCCGGCCCGTTGACGTCGAGCTTCTCGGTCATCGGGAAGGTGACGCCGTACGTCGCCGAGCAGAACTCCGCGATCTCCTCGGCGCTGCCCGGCTCCTGGCCCATGAACTGGTTGCACGGCGCACCGACGACGGTCAGGCCGCGGTCCCGGTAGTCCTGCGCGAGTTTCTCCAGGGCGGTGTACTGCGGGGTCAGCCCGCACTTGGACGCCACGTTGACGACGAGCAGCGGGCCGTCGAACGCGGCGAGGTCGAGCTCGCCGCCGTCGAGGGCGCGGACGGGGATGGTCTTGATGTTCGTGGAAGCCATGTCCGCGAGGATACTGCCGGCGGCGGCGCAATTCACTGCGGCCGCCGGTGCCGTCGGTGCCGTCGGTGCTGACGGGGCCGACCCCGCGCCACGTGCCGGATCCGGGGTCCCCGTGCCACGAATCGACCGGATTGTGCACGCGGCGCGGGGGCACGAGGATCACAAATTCTCTCAATGAACGCTGAGAAAAGAGCGTGGCCAGGGGGTCTGCGCGCCACAGATGCAAGGGGAATCATCGGTTGCCGGTCTCTGCCGGGCGGAGATGTCATGGATGCAGAAACTGCCCTCGACGAGAGCGGACATCAGTCCGCTAATGCTTCCTCGTCCCCGAACCAGAATCCGGAGTGACACTGTGTCTGCCACGACCCCTCAGAACCCACGGAGTGATGCGCTGCCCGGGCTCTCCACCGGCACCACCGCGGTGATGCTCCTGGCCTCGATCCTTCCGTTGATCGATTCGAGCCTGGTCAACGTCCTCCTCCCTTCCATCAGCGCTTCTCTGGGGGTGCCTGAAAGCTCTGTGCAGCTCGGCATCTCCGGCTACATGCTCGCCGCGACGGGCGGCATCATCCTGTCGACGACCTGTCTACGACGCTTCGGCTCACGGCAGGTCTGGTTCGTCGCGGTGGCCGGGTTCGCGGTTGCCTCCGCACTCGTCGGATTCGCGACGAGTCTCCCCTTCTTCGTCGCGGCCCGCGTCGTGCAGGGCGCGGCCTGTGGGTTCATCATGCCGGCCGTCCAGCAGCTCACCGCGGAGATCGTCGGACGCCAGGGGATGCGGGCCGCGTTGGCGACGCTGGGTCTCCCCGCCGTCGTCGCACCGGCGCTCGGGCCGCTGCTCGGCGGCATCCTGGTGGACGCCGTCGGCTGGCGCGTCCTGTTCCTCGTCAACGTGCCGGTCGCCGCGGCGGCCGCGCTCATCGCGGTGAGCGTCCTGCCGCGCACCCGGGGCGTCCGGACCCGGCTGGGGATCGCCCAGGCGGCCCAGGCGGTGCCGGCACTTCTCGGGATGGTCGGGTTGTTGTGGGTCGTGAGCAGCGCGCCGACCCTGCCGACGTGGGGCGTCGTCACGGCGTCCTGCCTCGCCGTCGCTCTCATTACGGTGTTCTGCGTCCTGGATCTGCACGCCCGGACGCCGCTGCTGGACGTGTCGTTGTACCGTCGTGCCTCCTTCGCCACGGTGATGGGGCTCTGCCTGGTTGTGGGGGCGGTGTTCTACGGGACGTTGCTGTCCACGTCCCTGCACGTGCAGGGAGATCTCGGTCAACCTTCCTGGATGGCCGGGGTGCTCCTCGGCGTGCAGGGCCTCGGTGCCTGGGTGGTGCGGAGCCTGATCAGGGGGCCGTGGAAGTCGGCCAACGCCTTCGGCGTCATCGCCGTCGGGCTGCTGGTCGCGTCGGCGGGGACGGTGGGGGTTCAGGCAATCACCACCTGGGACGCTGTGGCGTTCGGCGTGGCTGTGACCTGCTCCTTCATTCGCGGGTTGGGGCTCGGTGCCTGCACATTGCTGGCGCTCTCTGCCGCGTACGAGGTGGTCACGGATGATCAGGCGCCGGCGGTCGGCGCGCATTCCAGGTTGATGCTGCAATTCGGTGGGGCCCTCGGCACTGCTCTCGTCGGGGTGTGGCCTGGCTCGGCGGTCGGGCTCGGTGTGGCGGTGGCGGTCGTCGCGGTGCTCGGGGCGTCCGGCGCGGCCGTGCTGGTGGTGAGACAGCGGACGGCAGGGGTACCGACACCGTAATCTGGGCGCATGGATGACGCGGTGATGTTCGGACGTCGACTGCGGCACGCACGTACCGACCGCGGGGTGTCACAGGCGGGGCTGGCGTCCGGGATCTGCTCGACGAGCGCGGTGTCGCGCTGGGAGGGCGGCCAGAGCGTCCCGCCTGCAGATATCATCGTTGACCTGGCTGAACGACTGGGCCTGGGTGTCAGCGTTCTCACCGGCCGGGGCTTCGACTCCCGCCTCGCGGAATCCCCGGACGGCTTCGACGCCCTGGTGACGGTCGCCTTCGGATCATCACCGAGGGATGCCACCTCGCCGATGTCCGCCTGGATCTCACGGGCGCGCCTGGCACTGGAGCGCGCCGACCCGTGGTCGCAGGGAGACCCACGACCTGTTGTCGATGACCTGCAGGTTGATCCGCTCACGGCGACGACACCGGCAACCTTGGAGATCGTCGAACTGCTGGACGCGTTGGCCCATGTCGCAACAGACTCGACTGCCCGGACGGTGGACACGCTAGTCGCGACCCTGACGTGGACGCAGGACGCCCCGGGGATCTTCCGGCGTGCGGCGATGGAGACGGTGGTGTCAGTTCTCCTCCTCGCGGACATGCCGCTCGCCGCCCGCGGAGCGGTGGCCCGGGTGTCGCCGGCCTCCATCACCGAGACGACGCGTCTCCTGCTGACCTGGGATGATGCAGTTTCCGCGGAGGGTGCGACATCGGTGCCGCCTCTGCCGGCAGCGCACGCCCGGCGATCGGCGCGGGACGTGGCCTTCTCCGTCCTGCATGGCACGAGGAATAGAGGGCCCCTGGATCCTGGGATCGTCGATGCAGTGGTAGCGTCCTGCCCCGGCGACGGGCTCGTCGCCGAGTGGGTTGAGGCGCGCTCGGAACCTGACGGTCGGTGATCACGGGGCCGACCCCGCGCCACGTGCCGGATCCGGTGTTTCCGTGCCACGGATCGACCGGATTGTGTACGGCACGCGGGGATAGGTGGGGCACCCAACCGGAGCCGGCTCCGCGGTACCGACCAGGCCGCCTACGCCGGGCCGAACTTCAGGACCTCGACGCGTCCCATCCCCACCCAGCCGATGGAGTCGGAGACCATGCGCGGCTGGTGGACGTGGGCCAGGATCCACCGGTCGTAGCGGCACGGCGGTCTGAGGTACGTCTGGAGAACTACGTCCGGCTCGGCGACGTCGTGCGGAACACCCAGAAGTTCTGCAGTAGGAAGTTCAGTACCGTGGCCACACCCTGGGACACGAACCAGGACCAGAAGAATACGTTCGGCAGTGTGGGGACGATGATGCCCACGAGATGGTCCACGAGCACCGCCGCGCTGAAGCACAGAAGGTAGGAGACGGCGGCCCGGGTCTTCTCCGCCCGGGTGCGTTCACCGTTGAAGGTGACGTGGCTGTTCAGGTAGTAGGCGACGGTGCTGCCGACGATGTAGCTGCCTGCCCGGGCGAGGGGCTCGGGGACTCCCAATGCGTAGAGCAGGGCCTTGGTCGAGAAGTCGACGACGGCACCGACGACGCCGACCGTGCCGAAGCGAAGGATCTTCCGGAACAGGGCGGCCTCCGGTGAGGGTCTCGGGGGAGTGGGGCACAGAACCGGTTCACGGTAGCAGCCGGTGATCAGGGGCCGACCCCGCGCCACGTGCCGGATCCGGAGTCCCCGTGCCACGGATCGACCGGATCCGGCACGTGGCGCGGGGTTTGGTGGGTACGGCTGGCTCTACCGAGCCAGTGCCCCGCCAGCGACGCGTGTCAGTACCGGGGCGCCTGGGCGAACCAGGCCTCGCCCTCGCGGTGGCGTCCCACGTTGCCGACCTCCTGGTGCTCGAAGGAGGTGAAGTCGGCGAAGAAGTCCGACCAGTTCTCCTTCGTGATGTCGGTGGCGATCCGGCTGCTCATCCGCGTCAGGCCCGCGTAGATGCCGGACAGCTGGTTGCCGGCCACGCCGTGGGAGGCGCGCGCACCGGTGGACAGGTGGAAGAGGCGCGACACGTAGGACGAGTCGCCACCGTCCTTCGCCTGGAACTGGAAGCCGTCGCCCAGGTACGGGCACTGGCCCAGCGGGTGGTTCTCGGCCGGGCCGAACCGGTCGGACCACAGGGCGATGTCGGGCAGGAACTCGCCGAGCTCGGGACGCAGCCCCAGGTCCACGGTGTACCCGGTCGCCGAGATCACGTAGTCGCCGACGTGTTCGGCGCCCTTGTCGTCGGTGACCACGACCTCGCCGTCGCGAACCCCGGCGTCCGCCCAGCGGGTGTCGGTGGACAGGTGGAAGTTGTCGTGGGAGAAGGCACGCCACACCGAGGGTTGCGTCGGCGGCTGCGGGAGACCACCGTTGAACAGGGAGAACTCCCACTTCTGCTCATCGGTGAGGTCGTAGAAGTGCTCCTGCATGCCGGGGAACTCCATCCAGCGCAGCGAGTTCTGCCGCGGGATGTCCGCGCGGCGCACATGCATCTCCACGCTCGCGGCACCGGCCTCGAGGGCAGCGGAGGCGTTGTCGAAGCCGCTGGCACCGCCGCCGAGCACGATCACGCGCTTGCCCTGGAGGGCGGTGAAGTCGATGTCGTCCTCGGTGTGGGCGCGCACGTTCTCCGGCAGGGCGTCGACGAGCGGCGGCAGGAAGGTTCCGCCGCCACCGACGAGGCCCATGGCGAAGACGATGCGTCGGGTGCGGTACTCGACCGGCGTCCCGTCCTGCGTGGCGGTGATGTGGAAGCACCCGTCGGCGTCCGGCCGGGTCACCCCGGTGATGCGGGTGCCGAAGTCGACGTCCGCACCGGTCACGCCGCGGTACCAGGTGAGGTACTCATTCCAGTCCTCACGCGGGGTGAGGTCGGTGGCGGCCCAGGCATCCACGCCGTACTTGGCCTCGAACCAGCGTCCGGTGTGCAGCGAGGGGATGTCGAGCTCGATGCCCTTCATGTTCTTCGGGCTGCGCAGCGTGTGCATGCGGGCGTAGCGGGTCCAGCAGCCGACCTCCTGCTCGGGGCCGGCCTCGATGACCTTCACCCCGCCGATGCGGTGGCGCGACAGGGCGAACGCGGCGCCGAGTCCGGCCTGGCCGCCACCGATGACCAGCACGTTGTAGGCGTCCTCGGCGGGGGCGGGGACCCAGTCGTGGTTGTGGCCGATCAGCGCCATGTCGGCGCGGGCCTGCGCGGCGAGGGCGTCCAGGTTGGCCTGGGCGACGTCGGCAGGCAGGGGTTCCGGGCGGTGTCGCTCGGGCAGGGTGGTGTCGTTGCGGGGGATCACGCGGGTCATCGCGAGCTCGGCTCCGTTCTCGTCATCGGTGCCTGGGGGCAGGCGGTCGTCCGAAGGGAAATATTAGGGGTGCACTGTTTCGGGAGGGTTTCGCACAGAATGCGGCGCGAATGCGCCGCAGGAGAGGTGGCCTACCAGCGGCTTTCGATGTCGAGCTGGCCGTCGTCGGTCAGTTCGCCCCACACGCGCAGGCGGGAGATGCCCCCGTCGGGGTACACGTCGGCGCGCACGGCGACGATCGGGGTGGGACCGGTGGTGCCCTCGGCGGCGTCCGAGATGGCGAAGCGGTGGCGGGTGTCCGGCAGCACACGGGTTTTACCGACGAGTTCGAACTCGGAGCCGTCGGCGGTGATGCCGGTGAGTTTCACGTCGCCGGGGGCGTTGAAGACGAAGTAGGACGTGTCGAATTCGATCCAGCGCACGCGGCCCTCCCCGGCGAGCTGCACGGTGACGGAGTCGTTGCCGGCGTCGCGGCGTCGGGCGTTCTCCCAGCCGCCGCCCATGTTGTGCGCGCGTCCCAGGGAGATGATCTGGTTGGGGTGCGAGTAGAACATGTTGGTGCACTCGGTGACGCGCCCGCCGTTCTCCACGGCGGCCAGGTCGATGGTGCCGGTGATGAAGCGGGGGTCCGGGGCGGGCTGGCCGTGGACGCGCAGGCGGGCGATGCCGCCGTCGGGGATCATCTCCAGCTTCACGTGGGTGACGCGCCTGGCGGCGGCGTCGCCGGCGGGGAAGATCTCCACGTGGTGCTTGTGGTCGCCCGCGGCGTCCATCGGGGCGACGAGGGTGAACCACCGGTCGTCGGGCAGGGCGGCGAGCTCCTCGCCGGAGAGGTACTCGTCGCAGGTCAGTCCGTGCACGGCGAAGCGGGGCGGGTAGTTGCCCTTGAACCAGGCGGTGTCGACGACGACACCCTTGACCTGGCCGGGGACACCGAGGCGCACGATGGCGGCGTCGTTGGAGCCCACCTCGTCGTGGCGACGGCGCCGGGTCTCCCACCCGTCGTAGACCTTGCCCTTGTTGCCGAACTCGTCCGGGTCGAAGGCGGGCTCGTGCGGCATGATGAGGTTCTCGCGCTCGGCGAAGGACTCGTCGGACGCCCACACCACCGAGCCGGCGAGGGCGCGGCTGGCGAGGTCGGGGTAGGAGAGGAAGTCGTGCTGCTCGTGCTGCTCGTTCATCGGGGTTCCTGATTCTCTTTAAGCGGTGGGGCGGAGGGTGAAGGGTCGCACGGCGGCGGGGAAGACCACGTCGTCCTGCAGGTCGGACGCCGGGACGTGCGCGGTGGCGGGACGGACGTAGACCGGCTCGCCGCCGATCCACGTGCGCGTGACCACGCCGGCCAGGGCGCGTTGGGCGTAGGCGGTGACCTTGTTGCGCTGGTGCAGTTCATCGGGCAGGACGACGAAGGCGTCGTCGGCGCTGACGGTGGCCACGTCGGCGCGGCGTCCCTCCTGGATCGCTCCGCGGTCGGTGAGCCCGGCCCATTCGGCGGGGGCCTGGCACATCCAGCCGATGACGTCGGCCAGGGCCAGTCCGCGCAGGCGCGCCTGGGACCACACGACCGGCAGGCCCAGCTGGACGGAGCCGATGCCGCCCCAGGCCTCACCGAAGGAGCCGCCGGAGCCGCGCCCGTCGGCGCCGCCGGCACCGAGGTCGTTGCCGGTGGCGGCGAGCGCGGAGAAGGCGGTGAGCTCGTTGTTCTCGTTGGCGGACGCCTGGGCGTCGGCGACCTCGGCGAACTTCTTCAGTTCGGCGGTGCAGGGGGAGTGGTCGGAGACGACGGTGGAGATCACGCCGTCCACCAGTCCCTTCCACAGTCGTTCGCGGTTGCCGGCGGTGCGGACGGGCGGGCAGCACTTGTACTGGGTCGCGCCGTTCTGGATCTCCTCGGAGAACAGGGCGAGGTAGTGCGGGCAGGTCTCGGCGGTGATGCGCACGCCGCGGTCACGGGCGGCGGCGATCTGGTCGATCGAGCCGGAGTCCGACAGGTGCAGGATGTGCGCGCGGCAGCCGGTGGCCTCGGCGGCCTCGATGACGGTGGCGATGGCCTTCGCCTCGGCGGAGGACGGGCGCGACGCCAGGAAGCTGTCGAAGGTCTCGTCGATGCCGCCGGCGGCATCGACCTTCGCCTCGCCGGCGGCGATCTCGTCGGCGTCCTCGGCGTGGACGATGAGCAGGCCGTCGAACCCGGCGATCTCGGTCATCGCCTGGTGCAGTTGCGCGGGTGACAGGGGCTGGAACTCGTCGACGCCGGAGTGCAGCAGGAAGCACTTGAAGCCGAACACGCCGCGGTCCCACAGGGCGCGCAACTCGCCGGTGCCGATGTTCTCCGGTACCGCCCCGCCCCAGAAGCCCACGTTGACCTTGGTTTTCGGCGCGGCGACGTCCTGTTTGGTGTCGAGGGCGTCCACGGTGACGGTGGAGGGGACCGAGTTCAGCGGCATGTCCAGCAGCGTGGTCACCCCGCCGGCCGCGGCGGCGCGGGTGACGGAGGCGAAGCCCTCCCACTCGGTGCGTCCGGGCTCGTTGACGTGCACGTGGGTGTCCACGAGGCCGGGGATGAGCACCTGGTCGTCGGGGACGTCGACGACGGTGGCGTCGGTGTAGTCGTACTCACCGGGCACCTCGGCGTCCCGGCCGTCGAGCACGGCGACGATGTTCTCGTCGGCGACCAGCACGGTCGCCGGCGCCTGCACCGGTGTGCGCTCGTCCCCGGGCAGGACCACGGCGTGCTCGGCACGGTAGATGGTGGTGATGATGGTCATGGGGTTACTCCTTGAAGTCGGCCGCTCACCTGGAGGGTACGTAACTGTGTGTCGTCGAGGCCGGTGACCTCCAGTTCGGCGTCGGTGACCGCGCCGCAGGCCCGCGCGCGCACCAGGTAGCCGGCCATGGCCTTGGCGGTGGCGGGTTCGTCCATCCAGCGGCTCGTGTCGCCGGCGACGTAGGCGCGCAGCCGTTCCGCGCTGACCCGCCAGTCGGCGCGGAAGTAGGCGATGGTGGTCAGGTGGCGGGTGACGAGCTGGTTGGCGTGCAGGTCCCAGCCCTGCCGGACGCCACGACGCAGGTGGCGTCCCACCAGGTCGTGGTGGATGCGCCAGCCCTCGAGGATCTCGGTGGCGGTGCCGACGGGGATGCGGTTGGTGGAGCCGTCGGACAGCTCCACGCCGACGGCGGTGGTCGCGACCTGCAGGACGTCCTTGGCGTGGTCGGCGACCGGGTGCTCCATGGACTGCTCGGCGGCGTCCACGCCCAGCGACGCGGAGTAGTCGTAGGTGCCGTAGTGCAGGGACAGGACGCGGCCCGCGCCGGCGGCGATGAGGCGGGCGGGTTCGGCGGCACCGTCGGAGGCGAGGATCGCCTGCGGGGTCTCGACCTGCACCTCGAAGGGGATCTGGGGGACGTCGAGGGCGCGCTCCAGGGCCTGGAGCACCTCGACGAAAACCTCGACCTGGCGGTGGTGCTGCACCTTCGGCAGGGTCAGACGCAGCGCGCGGCGGTCGCGTTTGAGCACCCGGGCCAGCACACCGTCGCGTGCCAGGCCCTGCAGCACGATGGTCAGCGTGCGCAGACCACGCTCGCGCACGGCGGGGTCGAAGGACTTGAACCGGATCCCGGCGAAGGCCGGTGCGCCGTCGGCTGCACCGCCGTCGCCACCATCGAGCCAGGACGCCAGGACGTCGGCGGCGCGCGCCGCCAGTGCGTCCTCGTCGGCGTCCCGTGCGTCCTGCGGGACGCCACGCTGGGTGAAACCGTCCTCGAAGTCGATGCGCAGGTCCTCGACCGGTTCGCGGTGCAGCTTGTCGAGGGTCAGTTCGCCGACGGTCTCGGCGTGCCCGTCGGCGACGCCGAGGTCGCGGGCCAGCGCGGCGGCACCGCCGTGCGCCCTGAGGGCGTCCAGTGCGTCCTGCGCCCAGCGCCGCGGCAGGTCGGTGCCCTGAGCGCTCTCACCTGTGCTGTCCCCCACGATGAGGTGCGCGGGCACGTAGACGGTGTGCACGGGCTGGCGCCAGGTGACCGGGGTGGCCCAGGGGCCGGTGACCAGGGGGTCGACCTCGGCGAGGCGGTCGTCGGCGAGGGTGGTGATCCCGGTCAGGACGTCGGGATCGGCGGGCACGGGCACAGGTACTCCTAGCTCGGGGAGGTGCGGACGTCACAGGATGTTACGTCATCGTCCGGACCTCTGACGGGGATACCGGGAACGTCCCTGGTGAGCCGCCTCACAGGAGTTGTAACTGTAACGTACGTTCGGTACAGTTCCGGGTCTCAGACATAACAAACGCAGGAGGTAAGGAAAAGTGAGCGACACGACCACGGCGACGGGACGGACGGTGGGACGTCCGTCCGGCGGCACCGGCGGCACCGGGAACGCCGCGGCCACCACACCCGCCCAGCGCTGGAGCTTCCTGGGCATCATCAGCCTGGGCCTGTTCCTCGTGGGTGCGGACAACTCCATCCTCTACACGGCCCTGCCGGTGCTGCGCGACGAACTGCACACCACCGCACTGCAGGGACTGTGGATCATCAACGCCTACCCGCTGGTGCTCGTCGGGCTGCTGCTCGGCACCGGCACCCTGGGCGACAAGATCGGCCACCGGGTCATGTTCCTCACCGGTGTCAGCGTCTTCGGCCTGGGATCGCTGCTCGCGGCCTTCTCCCCGAGCGCGTGGATGCTCATCGCCGCGCGCGCCGTCCTCGGCTTCGGTGCGGCCACGATGATGCCCGCCACCCTCGCCCTGATCCGGCAGACCTTCACCGACGTGCGCGAACGCAACACCGCCATCGGCATCTGGGGGTCGATCGCGGTCGTCGGTGCGGCGTCCGGCCCGGTGCTCGGCGGGTTCCTGCTCGAGCACTTCCACTGGGGCACCGTCTTCCTGATCAACGTGCCCGTGGTCGTGGTGATCCTCGTGGCCACCGCCGTGTACGCCCCGGCGAACCAGGCCGACCCGTCCCGGCACTGGGACGTGCTGTCCTCGGTGTGGGCGATGCTGACCATGGTCGGTGCCGTGATGGCGATCAAGGAGCTGGCGAACTCCGAGGGCTCCGGCGGACTCGTCCTGGCCTCCGCCGCGGTGGGTGTGCTGGGTGCGGTGCTGTTCGCGCACCGTCAGGGGCTGCTGCGCCGGCGTGGGATGCCCGCCCTGCTGGAGTTCGGCATCTTCCGTGACCGCATGTTCGCCGGCGGCACCCTGGCGGCCATGTTCGCCATGTTCGTGCTGGCAGGCACCGAGCTGATGACCACGCAGCGCTTCCAGACCTCGGGCGGCTTCAGCCCCCTGGAGGCCGGGCTGCTGGTGGCCTCGGCGGCCGTCCCTGCGATCCCGGCGTCGATCCTCGGTGGCATGAACCTGCACCGACTGGGCTTCCGCACGCTGATCACCGGTGGTTTCTCCGTGGTGGCGCTCGGTGTGGCCGTGGTCGTGTGGGCCGTGCCGGACCAGCCGCTGTGGGCCGCGGTCATCGGGCTGGGCCTGGTGGGTGTCGGTTCCGGCTGCGTGATGTCGGTGTCGTCCTCGGCGATCATCGGGTCCGCCCCGGAGAGCAAGGCAGGCATGGCGTCCTCGGTGGAGGCGATCTCCTACGAGTTCGGTACCCTGCTGTCCGTGGCGATCCTCGGTAGCCTGATGCCGATGTTCTACTCGCTGCGCGCCCCGGCCGAGGTGGCCGACGACGTGGACCACGGGGTCGACCACCCGGTGTTCGGTGCGGCGGCGTCCAGCGCCTACGACACCGGCTACCTGCTGGTGCTCGTGATCGCGGGTATCGTCGCTGTGGTCGCCGCCCTGGTGACTGCCTGGTGTTTCCGTGGAAACCCGAAGGAGGCGAAGTACTCTGCGCACGAGTAAGAAGGACGTGATCCTGCGCGCCGCCGTCGGGATCATCGAGTCCGACGGTCTGGACGCGGTGACCTACGAGTCACTCGCCGAGGCGTCCGGCATGTCCAAGTCCGGGCTGATCTACCATTTCCCCTCCCGCCACGAGCTGATGCTGGGGGTGCACCGGTTCCTCGCCGGACAGTGGGAGGACGAGCTGGTCGCCGTCGCCGGTGGCCCGGCGTCCGAGGTGTCGCAGGCCGACCGGCTGCGGGCGATGGTGCTGTCGCTGAGCCGCTCGGCGACCCGCGCCGACCTGCTGCTGCAGGTGGACTCACGCACCCACCGCGACTTCGCGGAGGTCTGGCGCGACGTGGACCGGCGCTGGCTGCCGTCCGTGGACGGGGTGGACGGTGACGGTGTCGGTGAGCAGGACGCCGCCCTGGCGCGCGCGGCGTACCTGGTGCAGATCCTCGCCGACGGCCTGTGGCTGCACGACCACGTCCACGACGACGCCCTGACCGACGCACAGCGCAAGGCCCTGACCGCCGCCATCCTGGAGCTCATCCCGTAGGCGTTGCGGTGGGGCATGGGGTTATGTCGGTTCCACCACCCTCCCGTGGTCGAGGACGATGACCCGGCCCGCACCGTCCGCCTGGTGGCGGTGGTGGGTTGCGATCACGACCGTGGTGCCGGCCCGGGTCACCTCGTGGACGGCTCTGTCGATCAACGCGACCGTGGTGGTGTCCACCGAAGACAGTGGTTCGTCGAGAAGCAGCAGCGGGGCCCGCTGTGCCAGTCCCTGGGCGATGAAGGTGCGCTGGCGCTGTCCGCCGGACAGGTCGCCGAGGGTGCGGTCGGCCAGGTCGGTGATCCCCATGCGTGCCATGGAGGTGTCGACGACGGCCCTGTCGTGCCGGGTGAGGGGACGGAGCAGCCCACGGTGCCGCCAACGTCCCATGGACACGGTCCTGCGGACGGTGACGGGGAACAGGTCGGGAACGGCGCTGTGCTGGGGGACCAGAGCCGTGTTCTCCGGGACCCCGGTGACGGTACCTGACGTGGGACGCAGGGTGCCGGCGAGGATGCCGAGCAGGGTGGACTTCCCGGAACCGTTGCCGCCGACGAGGGCGGTGACGGTACCCGGATCGACCGTGAGGGTGATGTCCCGGAGAGCGGGGACCCGGGCGTAGCGGTGGGAGATGCTGTCGAGGTGGAGCGGTTCACGCATTCCTTGATGATAATGGTAATCATTATCAAATGGAACTTCTCATTGCTCCTCTCGAGGTCTCGTTTGTCTTCCGGGCTTTGTTGGCCGGTGGGTTCGCCGCCGTGCTCTGTGCGTGTATCGGCACGTGGGTCGTCCTCCGGGGGCTCGCGTTTTTCGGGGACGCGATGAGTCACGGCATGCTGCCCGGGGTGGCGGTCGCGGCGCTCGTCGGTGGAAACCTCATGCTCGGGGCGGCCGTCAGTGCGATGGTGATGGCCCTGGGTGTCGTGACGGTCAGTCGCACGTCGCGGTTGTCGCAGGACGTGAGTATCGGCCTGCAGTTCATCACGATGCTGTCGCTGGGTGTGGTGGTCGTGTCGCACTCGGGTTCCTTTGCGGTGGACCTCACCGCCTTCCTTTTCGGTGACGTCCTCGGTGTCACGGGTGGCGACGTCGTGGTCATCGCAGTGGCTGCCGTGGTCGGTGGGCTGGCCTGCGTTGTACTGCACCGACCGTTCACCGCGTTGACGTTCGACGAGTGCAAGGCACACACCCTCGGTATGCGTCCCGGGGCGGCTCACGTGGGGATGCTGGTTCTCGTCGCGCTGGCGACGGTGGCGTCGTTCCAGGTGGTCGGCACACTGCTGGTCTTCGGTCTGTTGATCGGTCCGCCGGCGACGGCGTTGCTGCTGGTCCGGGGGATCGGTCGGGTCATGGCGGTTGCGGCCGCGATCGGAGTGGTGCAGGTCTACGTCGGTCTACTGGTCAGCTGGTTTGCGGAGACCGCTGCCGGAGCGACGGTGACCCTGCTCGGCGGTGTCAGCTTCCTGGTCGTGTTGGCGGCAAAGACGGTTCTGTGTAGAGTCACCTCCCGTAATGCAAATGATAATCATTATCAGTAGAGGAGAACGATGACGCTACTGCGCAGAACACGCGCTCGACCACCTGTCCCGGCCGGTCGGCTCGCCGCCGTCCTCGCCGTCCTGACCCTGGTCGTGGGACTGTCCGCCTGTGGGACGGAGGACTCCGGGACGGAATCGGCCACTGCCTCCGGTACAGCAGAGACGCCCCACGGCTATGTCGAAGGAGCTGATGAAGCCACAGAACCGCAGCTGAGACTGTCCGCCGTCGACGCCGACGGTGGTGGAATCACCCTGGTCGACCTGCTGACGGGGGACCCCGTGGAGGCGCCGGGAGAGCCCGAAGGGGTTGGGACCGCCGTGCTCAAGGAATCTGACGGTCGGTTCCTGTTCACTGCGGACGATGCAGGTGTCACCGTCACGGACACCGGCGTGTGGACCGTCGACCACGGCGACCACAGCCACTACTACCGGGCCGAACCGTCCGAGGTCGGCACGGTGGACGGCGACACTCCCGGCCATGTCGTCTCCAACAGTTCGCAGGTCGCGATGTTCTTCGACGGCGACGGCGCGGTGAAGGTCTTCCCGCGGCAGGGACTCGGTGACGGAGAACTGGCCGAGGACGTCTCTTTCGAGGTCGGTGCCCACCATGGCATCGCAGTTCCTTTCGAGGACCACGTCCTGACCACGGTCCCCGGGGTCGACGACGAGGAACTCCCCGGGGAGATCTCCCTGTACGACGCCAGTGGTGAGGACGTGTCGGACGAACTCACCGGTGAACACACCTGCCCTGAGATCCACGGGCTGGTTGGACTCCGTGACCACGTGGCTTTCGCCTGCGGGGACGGTGTCCTCACGGTGGACGACGATCTCAACGCCACCGTCACCCCGTATCCGCAGGACGCGCACGGGCGTGCGTGGTCGCTGGTGGCGGGCCGGGACCTCGTGGCCGCACCGTTCGAGGACGGCGGCCTCGGCGTTCTCGATCCGGAGTCCGGAGAATGGCGGATCGCCGGAACAGACGCTCCGGTGGTCTCCGCCGCTGTCGCACCGGACGACTCGACCGTCTTCGCCGTTGACGAGGACGGCACGGGATATGTGGTCGACGCCGGCTCCGGCGAAGTCACCGCGCAGCGACAGCTGGTGGACGGCGGTGGCGACACGGCTCCGTCGGTCGTCCTCACCCGGGAGCGCGGATATGTCTCCGATCCGGTAGCTGGCACGGTCTCCGAGCGCGATGTGCTCGACAACCTGCGCGAAGCCCGCAGCGTCGACGTCGGTGGACACCCGGCGGCAATCGCTGTGACGGGGGACAAGTGATGAACCGCCTCCGGACCCTCACCGCAGCACTGGTCTCCGGGGTGCTCGCATCCGTCCTCGTGGCCTGTGGCAGTGACTCCGGCCGCCCGAGCATCGTGGTCACCACGAACATCCTCGGCGACGTCGTCTCCCGCCTTGTCGGCGATGCCGCGGATGTCCGGGTACTGATGAAGCCGAACGCCGACCCGCACTCCTTCGGCATCTCCGCCCGTGAGGCCGGGGACATGCAGCAGGCCGATCTCATCGTCGCCAACGGCCTCGGGCTCGAGGAAGGACTTGAATCGAACCTCGACAACGCCCGTGACGAGGGGGTCGACGTCCTCGAGGTCGGTGACGAGATCGCCCCGCTGCCCTACGCCTCAGGAGGGGACGAGGGAGACCTTGACCCGCACTTCTGGACGGATCCCGGCCGCATGGTCACCGCCGCCGACATCATCGCCGACCACCTGGTAGACGCGGTCGACAATGACGTCGGCAAGCAGATCCGGTCCTCCGCCGAGGCATACCGAGCGGAGTTGGACGACCTCGACACCGAGGTGACGGAGCTCCTGGGCTCTGTGCCGGAGGACCGCCGGAAACTGGTGACCAACCACCACGTGTTCGGCTATCTCGCCGACCGCTTCGGCTACGACGTGATCGGCACGGTCGTTCCCGGTGGTACGACCCTGGCAGCACCGTCGGCGGCGGACCTGCGGGACCTGAGCACCACCATCCGTGACAACCGGGTCCCGGCGATCTTCGCAGATTCCTCCCAGCCCCAGCGCCTCGCCGACGTCCTCGCCGACGAGGCCGGAATCACCGTCGATGTCGTCCCCCTGTTCACCGAGTCGCTCACCGAGCCGGACGGCGAGGCAGGGAACTACATCGACATGCAACGCACCAACGCCGAGCGCATCAGTGATGCGCTCAGCTGACACCTGACTTTCATCTGCCCCTCAAGAAGGAGACCCATCATGTCCTCAACATTCCTGATTCACAACCCACGCCGCATCCGCCGCAGCGCCACCGCTGCGGTCGCTGCGAGCCTCTCCGCCGTCCTGGCCCTGTCCGCCTGCTCCTCCGACGAGAGCGGCAGCAGCGACAACACCTCGGCCGAGGAGACGTCGCACGACGGGCACGACCACGGTGATGAACCTGCTGCCGAGGCACAGGAGGTCGATGCAGCGGAGCCACGCATCCTGACCACCTACGACGGTGGTTACCTCACGCTGGACGCCAACACCCTGGAGGTGATCTCGGACGAGAAGATCGACGGCTTCAACCGGGTGAACCCGCTCGGCGATGGTCGTCACGTTCTGTTGTCCACCGGTGACGGATTCCAGCTCATCGACGTCGGCGTCTGGACCGAGCCGCACGGCGACCACACCCACAGCTACGCCGGTGATCCCGTCCTCACCGACACCGTCTTCGGCACCGACACCCCCGGTCACGTCGTCAGTCACGACGGCAATGTCGCCCTGTTCGGTGACGGCGACGGGAGGATCCAGCTGTTCACGGCAGAGGATTTCCTGGACATCTCCGGCGGTGACGGCGACGATGTTCCGGAGCCGACCGTGCAGGAGACGGACGACCCCCACCACGGTGTCGCCGTCGAGCTGTCGGACGGGACCCTGCTGCACACCGAAGGAACGGACGAGCACCGGGACACCGTTGTCGCGCTCAGCTCCGACGGCGAAGAGATCGCCTCCAGCAACGACTGCGAAGGCGTGCACGGTGAGGCGACCGCAGCGGGCGAGGCGGTCTCCTTCGGCTGTGAGGACGGCGTCCTGGTCTACAAGGACGGTGAATTCACCAAGATCGACGCCGAGGACAGCTACGGACGCACCGGAAACCAGGCCGGCACCGACGAGTCCCCGGTGGTACTCGGTGACTACAAGGTGGACGAGGACGCAGAACTGGAGCGTCCGACCAGGATCAAGCTGACGAACACCGAGGACAACACCGCACGACTCGTCGAGCTGGGGACGTCCTACAGCTTCCGCTCGCTGGCCCGCGGGCCGGAGGGTGAGGCTCTGGTGCTCGGCACCGACGGTAAGTTGCACGTCATCGACCCGGAGACTGGCGAGGAAACCGACGCATGGGATGTCGTGGATGAGTGGGAGGAGCCGGTGGAATGGCAGGAAGCCCGCCCCACCCTGTTCGTGCAGGGAGACCGGGCCTATGTCTCTGAACCGTCCAGCAACGAGCTTCACGTGGTGGACCTGTCCAACGGAGAGATCCTGACCTCCGCGGAGCTCCCGGAGACCCCGAACGAACTGACCGGTGTGACCGGTTAGGACGCCACGGCTCAGCAGTGGGCGTCGGCAACCACTTCTGGCGGCCGGTCGTTCACCCCGGCGGTCTTGCGGGTCGCGTAGGTGCCGGCGCACAGCATGATCGCGTTGTCAGGTGGTGCGAGATAGAGCCCGACGTGACCGTCGCAGTGCCCTGCCCCTGGGAGTTCGGAACCGACAAGCGCCTCGGTCGCTGGGTGGCTGGGCGGCTGGGCGGCGTGACGAGGAGGCCGAGGGTTCAAGGTGGGGCAGTGCAGTACCTACCTCCGGCGCAGCAGGACGACGCGGTCCGGGTGCCCGCCGATCTCCCCGTCGAAACCGATGACCGCGCGGTCCACCGTCTCGTCGCGGACGAGTTCCCAGGCGTCGAGGTCGAAGCCCAGGGCGTCGACGGCACCGGACTCCTCGGGCGCGGCGTCGGGCATCACGTGCGACAGGATGAACAGGTGGCCGCCGGGGGAGACCAGTTCACCGGCATTGAGCAGCAGGGAGGAGCGCCGACCCTGCGAGGGGGCGTGCAGGTAACTGGCGGTGACCAGGTCGAAGCGCTCCCCGTCGGGGATCCCCAGCACGCCGGCGTCGGTGAAGCGGACACCGTCGACACCGGCGGCGACAGCAGCGTCCCGCGAGCGCTGGGCCGCGGTGGACGACACCTCCACTCCCAGGGCGTCCCAGCCCTGCCGCGCGAGCCAGATCGTGTCCGCGCCCTCGCCGCAGCCGATGTCCACGGCACGGCCTCGCGTGGCACCGAGCTCCTCGGTGAGCACCCGGACCAGGGCAGAATTCGGGCGTCCCGACCAGCGCGGCGGTGCCTGGGCGTAGGTCTCCTCCCAGAAGTCGTCGTCGGCGACGTCCGGCCAGGCGTCGTGCGAGGTCGGGGCGGTGAGCGCGTGCACGGCGTTGTCGGTGTCCTCCGTGACCAGCGTGGTGTTGAGCATGCCGGCGGTCATCGACGCCTGCCCGGTGGAGGCGGGCACGTTCAGGCGCGGGTCGATCACGTTGCCCGCGGCCCACACACGTGGGTGGCTGGTGCGTCCGAACTCGTCGGTGGCGAGGAAGGAGCCCATGCCGGGCAGCTCGGTGCGCTGCAGGTCGAGCGGGGCGAGGAAGGTGTCACGCGGCCGGGCCTGCGGGTGCAGCCCGATCGCGTCGACCGCGTGGACCGAACCGTCCTGGGTGCGCACGCCGGTGAGCGCACCGTCGGTGGAGAGCACCTCGGCGACCGGTGAGGTGACGATGGTGGCGCCGCGCGCCTCGAGGCGCTGGCGCGTGGCGTCGTCCAGCGCGTCCGCGACGTCCTGCGCGGTGACGAAGACGGTGAGTTCCGCGGTCCAGTTCCGCAGGAGCTGGGCGTACCCGAAGAGCATGGGGGAGGACGCCAGCACACCGATGCGCTGGTCGCGGTGCTCCCACCCGTGGCAGTAGGGGCACTGGAAGATGCTGTCGCCCCAGTGCCCGGCGAGACCCGGGATCTCCGGGAGGACGTCGTCGATGCCGGTGGCCACGAGGACGGCGCGGGCGTACTCCACGGTGCCGTCGGCGCAGGTCACCTTCAGGCCGCGGACGACCTCGGTGACCGACGCGATGTCGTTGGTGGTCAGTGAGACGCCGTAGGACGCCAGCTCCGTGCGTCCCTTCTCCAGCAGGTCGAGCGGGGGCAGGCCGTCGTGACCGAGGACGCCGTGCATGTTCGTGGCGAAGCGGTTGCGCGGGGCGCCGGAGTCGATGACGAGGACGTCGCGGCGGGCGCGTCCCAGCAGCTCGGCGGCGCTGAGACCGGCCGCGCCACCGCCGATGATGATGATGTCGTGTGCTCTCATGACCACGATCTTGCTGCGCCGCGGGCGGGGCGGCAACACGGGTTGCCGGAACGGCACACGCGGGAATCAGTGCGACTGGGTCTGTTTCTGGGTCTGTTTCTGGCGCCACACCGACGACGTCGTCACCGCCGCGATCGCGGTGGTCAGCGGTACCGCGGCGACCAGCGCCAAGGAACCGGTGACCGAGCGCATCAGCTCGGTGGCCATGATGTCGGAGGTCAGGATGTGCCCGAGGTCGCGTCCGGACACGCTGAGCAGCACCAGCAGCGGCAGTGCGGCACCGGCGTAGGACAGCACCAGCGTGTACACCGTGGACGCCAGGTGGTCGCGTCCCACCCGCATCGCCGTGCCGAAGAGGCGCAGGTTCGAGGCGGTCGGGTCGAGCTGCCGCAGTTCGGCGATGGTGGAGGCCTGCGCCACGGTCACGTCGTTGAGCACACCCAGGGTGCCGATGATGAACCCGGCGAGCAGCAGCCCGCTGATCGACAGGCCGGGCAGGTACAGCATGATCTGCATGTTGTTCTCGTCGGCCAGCCCGCGCAGCTGGTTGGTGTCGATCGCCAGCCACGCCAGCGCGGTGCCCACCAGCATCGCCGCCAACGTGCCGCCGAGGGAGGACGCCGTCTTCCAGCTCATCCCGTGCACCAGGAACAACGCCAGGTACAGCACCGCCGAACACGCCGTGACCGCCAGCAGCACCGGGTCACCGCCACGCGCGAGGGCGGGCAGCAGGAAGACCCCGAAGATCCCGAGCGTGACCCCGAGCCCCAGGATCGAGCGGAAGCCGCGCCACGCACCGACCACCACGATCGCCACCACGGTGAGCAGCAGCCAGATCCACACCGGGGTGGTGCGCTCGTAGTCCTGGAAGCCGTAGGTGTGCGAGCCGTCCTCGGTGGTGCCGGTGGTCATCAGGATGTCCTGGCCCACGGGCAGCTCGGCGGACCCCTCGGAGTCGGTGACGGCGAGCAGGGTGCGGCGTCCCTCCTCGGGGCCGGACGTGATGTCCACGATGACCTGGTCGCATGTCGTGGCGTCCGCACCGTTGGCGCTGGGGTGCGCCGAGGGTGGGGAGGTGTCGAAGGACCGCCCGATCGACGGAGAGTTGCACGCCCCGGTGGTCTCCAGGGCGACGGTCCCGGTCGACACCTCCTGCGCCAGACCCGAGGTCTGGTGGAAGCTGTCGCCGGTCTCCGGCTCACCCTGCGGCCACTGCGCCACCACGGCCACGGCGGTGGCGACGAAACCGGCCACCAGGACGATGAACAGGATCGAGCGCGGAAGCGTCCAGGTGATCCGGCGCGGGTCGAGGTTGCGCGGGTGCATGCGCTCGCGCAGCGGACGGTCGTCGGACGGTCCGTGGCTGTGCACGTGGCTGTGACCGTGTGGACCGTGCGCGCCGTGCGGCGCCGCAGAGGCGTCGGACGCTACGTCGGACGCTGGGGCGTCCGGTGCGTCCTGCGCGTTCCTGTTCTTCCTCGCGGGGGCGGGGGCGTGGTGGCGTCCCAAGGTGTCGGCTGCTTTCTGTCGCGGGGATGGTGGGGTGTTCCGCACCTGAGGATAGCCGGGAGCAGGGCGGGCCACCGCAGTCCGCGGCGTCGGCGGGCGGGAGGCCGGTGCCCGCACCTCGCAGATATGACCCTGTCCACCGGAGAAGCTAATCTGGGAGACATGTCCACAATCAGCCATGTCCCGGCCGCGGCGGCCGACGGTGCCGGTGACGCCGGCACTCCTGCCGCGCCCGCACGGGAGCGGTCCGTGTCCGCCGCGGACCGGTTCATGCTCCGGCTGCTGCGCGTCAAGGAGATCGACCGGATCGACATGGAGGCCCTGGCCGGCGCACACCGCGCGTTCCGCTGGGCCATCGTGTTCTCCGCGGTGCGCTGCACGATCACCTACCTGCTGGTGCCGATCCTCGTGCCCGTCGTCAGCGCGGCGGGCATGGTCGCCACACCGCTCAGCATTACCCTGTGCGTGCTGGCCATGGTGAACGGGACGGTGAGCATGCGTCGGTTCTGGAAGACCGACCACAAGGGCAAATGGGTCTACACGTGGTTCATGGCGGTCATGTTCGTGATCCTCATCGGCACGGTCGTCTACGAGGTAATTGGGTTGGTGTCGTGATGTCGCAGTCGCAGTCTTTTGACGCGGAGAATCTGGAGGACGGGGAGTACGTCGAGGGGGCCGATAACGTCGACGACATCGACGACATCGACGACGCTGACGACGAGTGGGAGGAGTACGAGCGCCAGGAGATCCCCGGTTCCTCCACCGCCGACGTGGTGACATTGCTGTTCATGGCGGCGATGATCATCGCCACCGTCTTCTGCTTCGTCTTCCTGATGTGAGTGACGCCGGGCTGAACGGCGTCAGTCGTTGAGCAGCTCCCGGCACTGCTCGGCGGTGTTGGCCTCCAGGCACTCCGACCAGGCGATCTGCCCGTCGACCCACGGGTGGCTCGGCGTCTGCCCCTGGTTGAGTTGCCACATGTAGTTGTCGCACATGATCGCGGTGCCGTCGTGGGCTGGGGTGCCGGTTCGTCCACGACCTGAGTCCTCACCCCGCGTCGCGTGCCGGATTCGGGCCTCCCGTGCCACGGAACGCCCGGATCCTGTACACGACGCGGGGTCGGTCGGAATGAACCCAACCCCACTCACCCCAGCAGCGACTCGCCCCAGTACTCGTCCTCGGTCGTCCCGCCGGGCACGTGGAACACGGCGGAGCCGACGTGGGTGATCCACTCGTTCAGCCGGTCGCCGTCGGCGAGGCGGCGCTGCACCGGGATGAACGCGGTGTCCGGGTCGCGTTGGAAGCAGGTGAAGATCAGTCCGGTGTCGGAGAGGTCGATCAACGCGGCGTCCTGCAGGCCGGCGGGCCCGGCGGTGACGGGCAGGTCGTAGTTGTAGGCGCGGCGCAGCATGCGTTCGGCGTCGCCGTTGCGCGAGGTGGCCATCGCCACGTGGGAGTGGGTGTCGATCAGGGGCAGGCCGTCGTGGCCGAGTTTGTTCACGTCGACGTCGCTGAACTCGCCGCCGCCGCTCAGCGGGGCGCCCTCCACGATGGTGCGTCCCATGGCGACCTCGCGGGTGCCGCGGTCCACGGACTCCCACTCGGGCATGTCGAAGGCCACCCGGCGCACGATCATGCAGGTCCCGCCGTCGTCGTTCCACACCTGGGCGTCGAACTCGGCGTCGGAGCGCGGGTTGACGGTGCCGTCCTTGAAGCCGAAGAGGTTGCGCGGGGTGCCGGGGTCGCCGTCGTGCACGGGGATGTCGAGGAAGCCGGTCTGGCTCCAGGACGGCCGGGCGTGGTCGGCGCCGCCGCGCACGAGGACGCGAAGCGCGTGGGAGACGGTGGTGCGGTCGTCGCCGCAGATCTGCAGGACCACGTCGCGTCCGCCCCAGGTGTCGTCGAGGGCGTCGCCGGTGAAGTGGGGCAGGGGTTTCAGCCAGGACGGCGCCTTGTCGGCGATCCCGGCGGCCTCATAGAGTCCCCGGCCGAAGCCGCAGGTCACGGTGAGGTTCCCGGGGTCGCTGGCGAGCTCGGGTTCCAGGTCGGCGAGTACGGGGTCGCCGGAGCAGAGACGTCGGGCGTCACCGGTCCAGATGCGCAGCAGGCGTTGCACGGTGGTGCGGTCGGCACCGTCGCGCAGGGTGAACGCGACGGTGGTGTTGTGCGCCTGCGGCGCGGTCGCCACGCCGGACTGGTGTACCCCGTCGAAGGGCACGGAGGACGGCCCGGCCGCGCCGGACGCTGCGGCGTCCTGCGTCCCGCCGGCGTCCTGCGCGCAGGACGTGGTGACGGCGGCGGACGCGCCGAGCACGCCGAGAGTGCCGAGGCTTCCGAGGAAGCCGCGGCGGGTGACGCGGTGGGGACTAGTGCCCGGCATGCTCGTCGTGTTCAGCCGCATCGTCGGTGGCGTCGTCGGTATCGCCGGTGCCGTAGTCCTCGTGGGCGGACTGCTGCACGCGAACGGGGATGTCGGCGACCTCGTAGGTGGTGCCGTCCTCGGCGGTGAGGGTGAGGGTGAGGGCGTCGCCGGCGGCGATCTCGTCGTTGTTCTCCATGATCATGATGTGGCTGCCGCCGGGCTCCATCGTGATGCTGCCGTTGGCGGGCACGGTGAGGCCGTCCTCGGTCTCCTGCATGATGCCGTCGACGGTCTCGTGGAACTGGTAGACACCCTCCAGGTCACCGGTGACACGGGTGAGGTGGATGTCCTCGTCGGTGGTGTTGGTCAGCTCGCCGAAGACGGCGGTCATGGAGGTCTCGGTGTCCTTCGCGCCGACGTAGCCGTCGGTGAGGGTGAGCGCGTCCGTTGACTGGTCGTCGGACTGCTCGGCGGACTGGTCCGTGGTCGCCGACGCTGCACTGCTGGAGCTGCCTGCGCTGCTGTCGCCGCTGTCGTCGTCGTTGCCGCAGGCGGTGAGGCCGAGGGCGAGGACGCCGGCGAGGGAGGCGGCGGCGAGGCGTCGCGTCGTGGTGACGGTCATGGGAACACTCCTGGAAGGTGTGGAGGGAGTCGCTGTTGCGGGTCACACTACTAGTCGGTTCTATCGTCAGAAGAGTTCCGGACCGTCGCCGGGATCACGTCCGGGGGTGCTGCGGTGTGCCCGGTGACACCCCCACGGTGGGAGGGTCCGGAACCGGAGGGACCGTGGATCCGACAACTGCACCGTGACCCCAACTCTTCCTGACTCTCTCCGACCGCCCGGCCGCGCCACGTCGCGCACCGACGACCGCCAGGTGAACGGGCTGCTCAAGCGCCTGCACTTCTTCGCCGGGGTACTCTGCGCCCCGCTGATCCTCATCGCCTCGGTGACGGGTCTGCTCTACGCGTTCGCCCCCACGGTGGAGCAGGTGATGAACCACTCGATGCTCACCGCCGAGGCGCCGGAAGGTGCGGGAGCGGGTGAACGTCTGCCGGTCAGCGACCTGGTGGACACCGCGCAGGCCGAGCACCCGGACCTGGTGTTGGCAGGGGTACGCCTCGGCGACGACGACGAGACGACCCGCGTCCTGTTCACCGACCCGGAGCTGCCGGAGTCCACGGTGCAGGCGGTGTTCCTGGACCCGTGGACCGGCGAGGTCACCGGCGACACCACCCAGTACGGCAGTGCCGGGTCGTTGCCGTTGCGCCAGTGGATCGCCGAGGGCCACCGCACGGCGTGGCTGGGCGAACCGGGCCGGTTGTACTCGGAGACCGCGGCGAGCTGGCTGGGCGTGCTGGCCGTCGGCGGTGTGGTGATGTGGTGGCGGCGCCAGAAATCGGGCCAGAAGTCGGGCCGGGGGTCCACCGCCAGGCTGCGGGCGATGTTGCGCACTGGCGGTCGCGGACGCACGCGCACGATGCGCCTGCACGGGGCGACGGGCACCCTCGTGGCCGTGGGCATGGTGTTCCTCACGGTGACGGGGCTGACCTGGTCATCGGTGGCGGGCAGCACGATCGGGGACGTGCGGGAGAAGCTGAGCTGGGGTACGCCGTCGGTGTCGGCGTCGCTGCCGGGGATGCAGGACGCACCGGACGCACCGGACGCCGCCGGCACCGCTTCCGGTGGCCATGCCGGTCACGCCGGGCACGGCGTCGCTGCCGGGGCGTCCTCCCCGGTGCGGGTCAGCGGCCTGAACCAGGGTTCGGTCGACCGCGTCGCGGAGACGGCGGTGGAGGAGCTGCGCACGCCGGTGACGATCACCCCGCCGAGCGCGGAGGGGCAGGCGTGGACGGCGACGGAGGACCGGGTGGCCTACCGGCTGACCAACGACGCCGTGGCGATCGACTGGGCCACCGGTGAGGTGACCGAGCGTCTGGACTTCGCCGACTGGCCGGTGGCGGCCATGGCGACGGGCTGGCTGATCCAGCTGCACATGGGCACGCTGTTCGGCCTGCCGAACCAGCTGGTGCTCGGCGCGCTGGCGGCGGCGATCATCGCGATGGTGTGCTGGGGCTACGCGATGTGGTGGCGGCGCAGGCCCGCCGGACGCCTCGCCGGGCCGCCGCGTCGGGCAGGGTGGGAGCGTCCCACCGCCGGCACGGTGGTGCTCGTCGTCGCGCTGGTGGCCTACGGGTTCGTCGCCCCGCTGTTCGGGGTGACGTGCCTGGCGTTCGTGGCGGGCAGCGTGATCTGGGACAGGGTGGATGCGGCGCGCGAGGCGCGCGCGCTCAGCACTCCACCACGTTGACGGCCAGGCCGCCGCGGCTGGTCTCCTTGTACTTGTCGTTCATGTCCGCACCGGTCTCACGCATGGTCTGGATGACCGCGTCGAGGGAGACGATGTGGGAGCCGTCGCCGGCCAGCGCCAGGCGGGCGGCGGTGACGGCGGTGGACGCGGCCACGGCGTTGCGTTCGATGCAGGGGATCTGCACCAGCCCGCCGATGGGGTCGCAGGTCAGGCCGAGATGGTGTTCCACGGCGATCTCGGCGGCGTTCTCCACCTGGGCGGCGGTGCCGCCGCGCAGGTGGAGAAACCGGCGGCGGCCATCGCGCAGGCGGAGCCGACCTCGGCCTGGCAGCCGCCCTCGGCGCCGGAGATCGAGGCGTTGGCCTTGATCAGCGAGCCCACGGCGGCGGCGGTGAGCAGGAAGGTGCGCACGTCGCGCAGGGTGGCGTCCGGAGTGGTACGCCACATGTAGTGCAGGATGGCGGGGATGATGCCGGCGGCCCCGTTGGTGGGGGCGGTGACCACGCGTCCGCCGCCGGCGTTCTCCTTGTTGACGGCCAGGGCGTAGACGTGCAGCCAGGCGTCGACGGCGGAGGCCGGGTCGTCCTCCAGGCGGCGGCGCATCGCCGCGGCGCGTCGGGGGACGTGCAGGCGTCCGGGCAGGACGCCGTCGGTGTGCAGGCCGGCGTCCACGCAGGTGCGCATCGCCGCCCAGATGGCGTCGAGTCCGGCGGTGACCTCGTCGGGGTCGCGGCGGGCGCACTCGGCGGCCCAGGCGACGTCGGCGACGCTGCGCCCGTCGGTGCACAGGGCGAGGAGTTCGGCGGCGGTGCGGAAGCCCGGGCCGGCGCCGGCGCCGGCACCGTTGCCGGACGCTTCCTCGGTGACCTGTTCGCCGACGCGCTCGATGAATCCGCCACCGACGGAGAGGTAGGTCTCCTCCAGTGCAGGTTCGGCAGGTGCCTCCCCGTCCGTCCACGCCTGCAGCACCATGGTGTTGGGGTGGCGCAGGCCGGAGGACGGTGGGTTGAGAACCACGTCGTCACGGGTGAAGGGCACGTCCACGGTGCCGTCGACCAGCAGGTGGGAGTCGTCGTTCAGCCTGCCCCAAGCACCGCGGACGGCGTCGGGGTCGCACGTCTCCGGCTGCGCGCCGGCGAGCCCGGCGACCGCGGCGTCCGGCGTCCCGTGGCCGTGACCGGTCGCCGACAGTGACCCGTAGAGCTGCACGCGCACCCGCGTGAGGCCCGGCAGGGCGGCGGCGCGGCGTGCGAAGTCCGCACCGGCGCGCATCGGTCCCACGGTGTGGGACGATGACGGGCCGATGCCGATGGAGAACAGGTCGAGTGCGGAGACGTACACCGACGTGATCGACGTGGCTGACGTGATCGACGTAGCTGACATCGTCAGGACTCTACCGTGGTGGCACCCACGGGCCGCGCCGCCTGGCGGGCCAGCAGGTCAGCCCTGGTTTCGGGGGTAGTTGCCACGGTGGCGGCGGCCAGGGCGAGCCCCTTGGCCGCCACGATCGCGGCCTCGTCGCCGGCGGGGGTGGCCGCGGCGGCGGCGAAACCGACGGTGTGCGGCGGGGCCTCGTGGCCGAGCAGGGAGATCATCGGGTGGATCGAGGGGACGACCTGGGAGACGTTGCCCATGTCGGTGGACCCGCCGACGTTGCCGGGGTGCGCGGCGACGGTGCGTCCCAGGTCGACCAGGGCGGTGTTCCAGGCGTCGGCGAGCAGCGGCTCCTGCACCAGGCTGGCGTAGCGCGGCTCGGTCGGCTCGCACTCCCAGGAGCAGCCGGAGGCCAGGGCGCCGGCCTCGAAGCAGTCCATCACCCGGCGCTTGGCGTCCTCCAGGATGTCCATGTCGAAGGCGCGGACCTCGGCGTCGACCTCGGTGTGGTCCGGGATGATGTTGGTGACGTGCCCGCCCTCGGTGAGTACGCCGGCCACGCGCACGGAGTCGGCGAGCTGCTGGCGCAGCAGGCCGATGCTGGTCAGGGCGATCGTCGCGGCGTCGAGGGCGTTGACACCCTTCTGCGGGGCGGCCGCGGCGTGGGCGGGTGTGCCGGTGTAGGTGACCTTGAACCGGTCGACGGCCTGGCTGGTGAAGTCGCTGCAGCGGGCGTCGGCACCGTCGCCGGCGTCCTGGCCGCCGTGGACCATCAGCGAGATCGTGGCGTCCTCCCAGGCGCCCTCGCGCAGCATGAGCACCTTGCCGCCGCCGTGCTCCTCGGCGGGCGTGCCGAGGAGTTTGACCCGGATGCTGGCCTCGTCGGCGATCTCCGCCAGACCCAGGGCCGCGCCGAGCCCGGCGGTGGCGATGATGTTGTGGCCGCAGGCGTGGCCGATGGACGGCAGGGCGTCGTACTCGGCGCAGACGGCGACGACGAACTCGCCACTGCCGTAGGTGGCCTCGATGGCGGTGTCGAGGCCGTAGACGCCGACGGTCACGTCGAAGCCGGCGTCGCGCAGTTCGGCGGCGACGAGGGCGGCGGAGTCGTGCTCGGCGAAGGCGAGTTCCGGGTTGGCGTGCAGTGTGTGGCTGATCTCCAGCAGACGGTCGCGGTGGGCGTCGATGCGTGCGGTGACGTTCTCGTTCATGGGTGCTCCTGGGCGGTACGGCGGTGGGGCGGTGTTACGGGGCTAAGGTAGTGAACACGATCAATTCTGGCGGTACGGGGCAGGGAAGTGACGAAAATGGACGACAACACGCAGGAAATGGGTCTCAGCACCCTCGACGAGCGCATTGTTCACGCGCTCCAGGTCGCCCCGCGCGCACCGTGGGCGGCGTTGGCGCCGGTGGTGGGCGCGGACCCGGTGACCCTGGCGCGGCGGTGGGCGCAGCTGCGCGCCGACGGGGTGGTGTACGTGACCGGCTACGGCGGCGACGCGGACGCGGTCATCGCCCTGATCGAGATCGAGTGCCGTCCGGAACGCACCGTCGACGTCGCTGACGCGCTGGTCGCCGAGCGGAGTGCGTTCACCATCGACTTCACCGCCGGCGCGCGCGACATCATGGTCACCCTGCAGACCCAGGGCACCACCGGTCTGGCGGACTGGACGCTGGACCGGGTGCGCCGCCTCGACGGGGTGCGGCGGGTGCGCACCCACCTGGTGTCGCAGATCGTCACCGACGCGCGCGAGTGGCAGCTGCGGGCCCTGTCGAAGGACGAGGTCGCCGAGATCCACCGGCGGGTGCGTCCGGCGACCTCGCCGACGATGCCGCGGCTCAGTACCGCCGAACGAGCCGGTGTGCTGGAAGCCCTGGCGGTGGACGGTCGGGCGTCCACCGCCGACATCGCCGCGGCGGCGGGCATCACCGCGCGTAAGGCCCGTGAGGCCGTCGCCGCGTTGACCTCGACCGACCGCTACATCATCCGGGTCGACGTGGCCCGGGCCCGCACGCCGTGGCCGGTGTCGGTGTGGTACTTCCTGCAGGTCTCCGCGGACAAGCTGGCGAAGGTCGGCCCGCTGCTTAGCCGTATCGACGAGGTGCGTCTGGTTGTCACCGCGACCGGTGAGTACAACGTGATCATGGCGGCGTGGCTGCGGTCCCTGCTGGACGTCAACCGGCTGGAGGCGGTGCTCGAGGAGCGGCTGCCCGGGGTGCGCATCGTGGACCGGTCGGTGGTGCTGCGTTCGCTGAAGCATCTCGGCCACGTGCTCGACGCCGACGGTGACGCGACAGGGCGTACCGTCCCCGTCCCGTGAGGTGTTTCCTGCCTGATCCTGCAATTGCTCCTTGATTCGCGGTCATATCCTGCATCCCGGACGCACACCGGGGCATGGTCGAGTACTTTCGCGCCATCCCCGCGCGTCGGGGACGGGCGGCCGCAAGGATGACGACCACGGCCCTCACACCGCAGGAACTCACCACGAGAAGAGAACGAAGCCATGAGCGAGACACCACCGGCACAACCGACCCCGCCGACACCACCGGCCGCCACCACGACGACCGACACCACGCAGGACGCCGCGGCGCCGCCGCGCATCATCGCCCCGGGGCTGCGCGACCGCGGCCTGTGGCTGGTCGGCGGGCTGATCGTGGTCATCGCCGCGGTCGCCCAGGCCATCGGCACGCTCGAGATCTCCCTCGGTGTCGCCGCACTGACACTGTTGCCGATGATCTGGGCGCTGGCGATGGGGGTGGTGGTGTCGGTGCAGCGAGTACGCCCGCTGCCGGTCGACCTGCAGCACGTGGCGAACGTGATCATGGGTGTGGCGGTGCTCGTCCTCGTCGCCCGGTTGTCCTTCACCCTGGGCCCGAACATCCCCTTCCTGCTGGACGCCGGCCCGGCGCTGCTGCTGCAGGAGGTGGGCAACATCATCGGCCCGATCTGCCTGGCCCTGCCGCTGGCGGTGATGCTGCGCATGGGCTCGGCGACGGTCGGCGCCACGTTCTCCATCGACCGTGAGGGCGCCTTCGCCATGGTCACGGAACGTTTCGGCACGAACTCGCAGCAGTACCGCGGCGTGCTGTCGATGTACATCTTCGGCTCGGTGTTCGGTGCGGTGATCATCAGCATGATCGCCTCGTTGGCCTCCTCGCTGGGCATCTTCGACTGGCGGGCGCGGGCGTGGGTTCGGGCTCGATGATGGCCGCCGGGTCGGCCTCGGTGACCGCGGCGCACCCGGAGTTCGCCGACCAGATCCTGGCGTTGAGCACCACGGCGAACCTCATCGCCTCGATCGCCGGGGTGTACCTGGGCATGTGGGTGGCCCTGCCGCTGGCGGACCGTTTCTACCGCTTCCTCACGCGGCGCCAGGGTGACGATGAGCCAGGCGCGACATCGGCGCCGTCGTCGAAGGCCCTGAAGTCCTCCGAGGCGCTGGCCACCGCGGTGACGGAGGCCCCGCTGGTCAAGCTGCCGTTGTGGGTGTCGCTGCTGATCATCAGCGTCGCCGGTGTGGTGGTGTCGGTGGTGTCCTCGGGGAGTTTCTCCTGGGACATGGTCCTGACCTTCGTGGCGATCAGCCTGTTGACCGCCGCGGGTATCGGGGTGGCGAAGCTCACGCGCGGCAAACTGCCGGCGATCATCGTGGTGATCACGGTGGGCACGTTGCTGACCGTGCCGGCCTCCCCGGTGGCACCGTGGTTGCTGGAGGTGTCCTCCAGCGTGGACTTCCTGTCGGTGATCACCATGATGCTGGCGGTCGCGGGTCTGAGCATCGGCAAGGACATCCCGCTGCTGCGCCAGATCGGCTGGAAGATCATCCCGGTGGGCATCGTCGTGATCGTCTCGACCTACCTGGCATCGACGATGATCGCCGAGGGTGTCCTGCGCTTCATCGGGTAGGGAAGAACCCCCGTCAGATCACCTGTCACCTGAGTCATGCCCCAGGTAGAAAAACCGCCGTTCTTCTACCTGGGGCATGACTCAGCTGACATTGGCCCTAAGCCATCAGCCCCGCGCCGTGACCACCACGTGCGGGCGTGACTCGTGTCCGGGTGCGACTCCGAAACGCCGGTCGAGCTCGGCAACCTCGGGCAGCGGGTCGACCTCCACGGAGGCAAACCCGGCCTCGCGGAAGACCGCACCGAATTCGGCGGTGTCGGCGGCGGTGGCCAGCGGTAACGCGTCGAGGGTGGAGGTGGAGTAGGTGCGGGTGAAGGCGTCCTCCCCGTCCGCGGAGGGGACCTTCATCGACGGGTCGACACCGTGGGGGAACCAGGTGGCGTCCACGGCGACAACGACCCCGCCGGGGCGCAGCATCCGTCGCCACGCCCGTGCCGCGGCAACCGGGTCGGGCAGCGTCCATAGGACGTAGCGGCTCACCACGGCATCAACGCTGGCTACGCCGTCAACCCCTCCGACCTGCGGGTCGTGGGCGTCGCCGACGTCGAACCGCGCACCACCGCCGGACGCCCCGGCCACCGCGATCATCCCCGCCGAACTGTCCACCCCGGTAACCCGGTGCCCGGCGGACGCCAGCAGGTTGGCGAGGTACCCGGAGCCGGTGCCCACGTCGAGCACGTCGAGCACGTCGAGTACGTCCGGCGCCTCGCCGCCCCGGGCGCCTCCCAGCCGGGACCCGAACACCGTCGACCACAGTTGCCGGTCCAGCGGCGCGCGCGGCCCGCTGACCTGGTGGTCGTGGTAGTCGGCGGCGCGTCCAGACCAGTAGGAATCCAGCTGGGACTGCAGGATGGATACGCTCACGGCCGGCCCACCAGTCCGCGGTCGGTGGCACGGTCACTACTGCGGGGGAAGACGAGGGTGATCTCGCCGTCGATGTCCACCCGTGTCACGCGCCTCCCGTAGACGGGTTCCAGGACGGTGGGGACGAGCACCTCGTCCGGGGTTCCCTCGGCGACGACAACGCCACGGTCCAGGACCACGATGTGGGTGCAGTAGCGCGCGGCGAGGTTGAGGTCGTGCAGCACGACCGCGCAGCCGGGCAGTCCGGCGACGAGTTCGAGGATCTCGTGCTGGTAGCGCACGTCGAGGTGGTTGGTGGGTTCGTCGAGCAGGATGTGGCGGGTCTGCTGGGCCAGTGCGCGGGCGATGAGGGCGCGTTGGCGTTCGCCGCCGGAGAGTTCGGCGAGGTCGCGCCGGGCGAGGTCGGTCATGCCGACAGCGTCGAGGGCGCCGGTGACCACGGCACGGTCGTGGTCGCTGGTGCGCGGCAGGCGTCCCTGGTGCGGCAGGCGGCCGAGGGTGACCAGGTCGGCGACGCTCATCGGCATGCCGGAGGACGTCGCGTCACGCTCCTGGGCGACGACGGCGACCGCGCGCGCCACGTCCCGATGTCGGGCCGTGTGCAGGTCGGAACCGTCGAGCAGGACGCGCCCGCTGCTCGGCGTCACCGAGCCGTAGAGTGCGCGCAGCAGGGTGGTCTTGCCGGAGCCGTTGGGCCCGACCAGGCCCACGGTGCCCTCGTCGGGCACGGTGAGGTCCACCCCGGCGAGTGCGCGGGTGGCGCCGAAGTCGACGTGCACGTTCTCGGCGGTGATCACGGGTTCTCCTGCAGGTAGGTGGTGAGTTTCTCCAGGCCGTCCACGGCCAGCGGGGTGGGCGGTTCGGCGTAGTTGAGCAGCATCGGCAGGATGTGCCGGGAACGTCCGGCGGTGGTGCGGTCGATGCCGGGAATCTGGTTGACGGCGTCGAGCACCTGCTCCTCCCCACCGTCGGAGTGCAGGGCGAGGATCACGTCCGGGTTGCGCTCCACGATGTCCTCGGCGGTGACCTCGAAGACGCGGTCGGCCTGGTCGCCGTAGACGTTGGATGCCCCGGTGGAGGCGACGATCGGGGCGGCCATGGACCCGGCGCCGTAGGCGTAGGTCACGCCGCCGCCGACGGTGGGGTACAGCACGGCGACGCTGCGTCCTGCCGCGGCGTGGGAGGCCGCCTCCTCCTCGACGGCGGCGAGCCGGGCGCGCAGGTCGTCGACGGTGGATGCCGCGACGTCCTGCCGGTCGAAGACGGTGCCGTAGAGTCCGACCTGGTCCCAGACGTCGTCCCAGGTGACGGGCCCGTCGATGGCGTCGCAGAAGGCGGGTTCCTCGATCAGCGGGATGTCGGAGCTGGCCAGGGTCTGCCGGTTGACGGTGTCGGTCTCGCCGAGCACGAGGTCGGGGGCGGCGGCGACGACCTCCTCGCGGGAGATCTGCAGGTGGCCGGACTCGTCGGTCTTGTCGGTGATCGAGGGGATGTCCGCCAGCGCCTGGTTGGTGGCGTCGTCGAAGTACTCCTCGGGGTACTGGCCGGCGCGGTTGCCGACCCGGTCGAGCACACCGAGGTCGGCGAGGGTGGTCACGGCGGCAGGTTTGAGCAGGGTGACGTTGTCCGGCGGGCCGTCGAGGGTGACGGTGTCGCCGCAGTTCTCCACGGAGATCGCGGCGTCCCCGGCGCCGTCGGTGCTGCCGTTGCCGCCGCTGCCGCAGGACGCGAGCAGCAGGGAGGACGCCAGGACCAGCGTGGTGGTCACGGTGGGCGCAGTGGTTGCGGGGCATTTCATGGGGCGACTCCGTGGTGCATGCGGCGGACGAGGATGAGCAGGAAGGGTGCGCCGACGAGGGCGGTGATGATGCCGACAGGGATCTCCTGCGGGGCGAGCAGGGTGCGCGAGCCGATGTCGGCCCAGCACAGCAGGACCGCGCCGAGCAGTGCGCTGACCGGGATGACGGCGCGGTGGGCACCGCCGACGAGGCGTCGGGCGAGGTGCGGGACGACCAGGCCCACGAAGCCGATGGAGCCGGCCATCGCCACCACGGTCCCCACCAGCAGGCACGACAGCACGAGCAGCAGGATGCGCATGCGTTCGGGGTTCACGCCGAGGGTGAGGGCGGTGTCGTCGCCGGCGGTGAGGGCGTCGAGGCGGGGGCCGAGGACGAGCAGCAGTGCGGTGACCACCAGAACGACCACCACCACGGCGGCCAGGGGGCCGGACCAGGACGCCAGGCCGAGGGAACCGAGCAGCCAGAACATCACCGAGCGCGAGGACTCGGCGGAGTCGGAGGCGAAGATCAGGAAGCTGGTCAGCGCGGACAGGGCGTAGCCGATGGCGACGCCGGCCATGATCAGGCGGGTCGGGGTGATGCGCCCGCCGGAGCGGGCGACGCCGAAGACGACGAAGGACGCGACGACGGCGCCGAGGAAGGCGCTGGTCTGCAGGACGTAGTCGCCGAGGCCGGCACCCATCCCCGTCCCTACGCCGGTAAGGATGGCGGTCGCGGCGCCGACGGAGGCGCCGGAGTTCACACCGAGGACGTAGGGGTCGGCGAGGATGTTGCGCACGGTGGCCTGCAGGACGACCCCGGCGACGGCGAGGCCGGCACCGACGGCGGCCCCGAGGACGGCCCGCGGTGCGCGGATCGTCCAGATGACGGCGTCGTGCCGGGCGAGGTCCGTGCCGCCCTGCACCTCCAACCCGGTGCCGAGCAGGTGGTGGGTGAGGATGCGTGCGGAGTCGGCCGGGGAGACGGACACCGAGCCGAAGCCGACGCTGAAGACGAGCGTGACCAGCAGCGCGACGGTGAGTGCCGCGGTCCAGGAGAGCACGCGCCGACGTGCGGCGGCGTGGCCGAGGATATCGCTGCCGGCGCGTCCTGCGCGTTCGGCGGCACTGCTCCCGGGGGATTCTGTGGTGGTCACGGGGGATCACGCTACCGGCCGGAGAGCCTCGTTTGCACATTCAAGGGACTGTTTGAATGAAGGTTTTACCTGCTGGAAACACGGCGGGTCCGATACCCCGTAGGGTATGTTTGTTCTGTGAGTGAAAATCCATTCAGTGGTGACGGGCGGGGAGCCCAGGGTGCGTCGGGGATCTCCCGGAGGCAGGCGAGGGCGATCATCGTGCTTCTCGGCGCGATCGTGGTGCTGGCGGTGGCTGGCCTGGGGGTGTGGTTCGTCCGGCAGGGCGGAGGTGGGGACGACGCGTCCGCAGGGACGGGCGCCGACGCAGACACGGTCCGTGTCGATGAGGTCGATGAGGTCGATGAGGTCGATGAGGTCGGCGAACTGCCTGCTGAACCGGAGATGGACTCGGTCGCGCTCCTCGAGTCGGCGGGTGTCGAGAGCGTCAACCCTGCGCCGGTCCCGGAGCCGGTCGAGGCCTGGGGCGACTACACGACGTACCGGTCGTGGTCGGGGACGCTCCGTGTCTTCGAGAACGGCGATCCGACACCGCTGCCCGACGAGGACCACGGACGTTTCCCGGCGACGATGAACGCCTGTGGATTGTCGATCTACCTGGTGACCTTCCGTTCGGTGAACGAGGACATCCTGCTCGACGCCCAACTGCTCAACGCCGCCAACACCGTCAGCGCGAGTGAGACTCTCTCCGACGGTTGGATCCTCTCGACGAACTGCATGACGCCCCAGTTCGCCGTCTCCACTTCGACGGGCATCTCGAACCTCGGTGACGTGGCCTACGACGTCACCGAGTACCGGCAGTCGTCGGTGGCGCAACCTGCCGCGGCCCCGGTGGAGGAGCCGGTGGTCGCCGAGGTGCCGGTCGTCGCGGAGCCGACCCTCGTCGAGTGCGAGGACGGTCTGACGATCATGGGGCTGTACAGCGACGGGATCTGGCGTTCGACCCAGGAATGCGACACCCCGGAGCACCGGCGGTCTGCACAGGCCGAGGGGGTCTGCGGTGGTCTCTACGGCAGGGAGGAACAACCGGAGCTCTGGGCGGAACTCTGCCAGTGAGGCACGCGGCGCCCTTGACGACTCTTTATGACTCGCCAACTCATAAAGAGTCATAAAATCACCGGCCTATCGGTGTGATGGTCGCCTGTATCGCCGGGGCATGGACGGCGACGACGGAATCGACGTCCGCCTCCGCCAGTGGCGGGGCCCGGACGACGTAGCGCATCAGGCCGAGGCCGATGAGCTGGCTCGCCACGGACGATGCTCTGAGGTCCGCGTCCGGACCGTGCAGTCGTGCGGCGATCCGCCCCGTCACCACGTCCTCGGCGAAGTTCAGTAGCGGGGGATTGTTGGTAGCGGCAGTGTCGGCGGCACCGCCGAGCGCGCTGCGCACCGCGGCGGTGAACACGTCGCGGTGCGGGTCCCAGGACTCGCAGAACGTGCGCACCAGCCGGGCGCCGAGGTCCTCCAGTGGCCCGTCCAACGCCGTCTCGATGCGGTCCACCGGGTCGAACGGCAGGGCCATCGTGGCCACGAGGAGCCGGGCCTTGTCCCCGAAGTGGTGGTTGATCAGGCTCGGGTCGACCCCTGCCTCCTGCGCGATGGACCGGACGGACGCGCCACGGAAACCGTGCGCGGCGAACTGCCGTCGGGCGGCGTCGACGATCTTGCGGCGTGTCTGCCGCGTCCGCGCGGCACCGTCACCACGGGGACGGCCTCGCCCGCGGCGTACCTCGGGGCGTCCTTCCCCGCTCATGCGGTGCGACGCCGCAGCGTGAGGGCGGCGAGCGCCACCGAGACCACGGTGAAACCGAGCACCACGGCGAGGTCCACGGTGAAGTCGGCGTTCCAGCCGGACACGTGGGTCAGGCGGGTGAAGGAATCGGCGGCGTAGCTCAACGGCAGGACGTCGGAGACGCGGGTCAGCACCACGGCCATACTGTCGCGAGGGGCGAGCAGCCCGCACAGCAGTAGCTGAGGGATCACCACCAACGGCATGAACTGGACGGCCTGGAACTCCGTCCGGGCGAAGGCGGACGCCAGCAGTCCCAGTGACGTGCCCAGCAGGGCGTTCGCCACGGTGAACACGCCCAGCACCCACGGGGAGTCGACCTCCAGTCCGAGGAACAGGATGCCCACGGCGGAGGTCACCGTGGCCTGCACCAACCCGGCCGCACCGAAAGCGACGGCGTACCCGGCGATGAACTCCCCACGGCGCAGCCGGGTGGTCAGCAGGCGTTCCAGGGTGCCGGAGGTGCGCTCGCGGACCATGGTCACCGAGGTCAGCAGGAACATGAGGATGAAGGGGAACAGTCCCAGCATCTGCGGTCCGACCTGCTGGAAGGTCCCCGGGCTGGCGTCGAAGACGTACCTGAACAACCACAACAGCACCGACGGCAGGACGAGGACGAGGGCCAGCGTGCGCGGATCGTGCAGCAGCTGCGCGGCCACGCGGCGCGCGGTGGCGAGGGTGCGGGTCATGGTGCGGTCCTTCCTGTGGCTACAGCGTCTTCCGTGCCGTCGGTGCCCTCGGCGAGCGTGAGGAAGGCCTGCTCGAGGTCGTCCTGCCCGGTGCGTCGGCGCAGCTCGTCCGGCGTGGCGTCGGCGATCAGCCGGCCTCCTCGCAGCAGCAGCACGCGGTCGCACCGGGCGGCCTCGTCCATGACGTGGCTGGACACCAACAGCGTTTTTCCCCGCTGGGCGAGGTTGCTGAACAGTGCCCAGAGGTCGCGGCGCAGGACGGGGTCCAGACCCACGGTGGGTTCGTCGAGGAGGTACAGCTCGGCGTCGCCGAGCAGGGCGGCTGCGAGGGAGACGCGCGTGCGTTGGCCGCCGGAGAGGCTGCCGGTCAGGTCACCCTCCCGGCCGGTCAGTCCCACGCTGGCGACGGCCGTGTCGACGGCGTCCTGCCCGACCCCGCTGAGCCGGGCGAAGTAGCGGAGGTTCTGGGCGACGGTGAGGTCCGGGTAGACGGAGCTGGCCTGGGTCACGTACGCCACGCGTGCGCGGTTCGTGGCGTTGCCCGCCTGTTCCCCGAGCACCGTGACCGATCCTGACCGGATGATCTGGATACCGGCGATGGCCCTGATCAGGGTGGTCTTTCCGCAGCCGCTGGGGCCGAGGATGCCCGTGATGGTGCCGGCCGGGAGCGTGATGTCGAGGCCGGTGAGGACGCGGTGCTTCCCGCGGGTCACGTGGAGGTCGGTGACGGTGACGGCTGGTTTATTCACCATGTGTTTAATATATGTCACGAAATCACCCGGGGCAATGGTTCTTGCGGTGTCTTCTCGGTGTCTTCTCGGTGTCTTCTCGGCGTGTACTCCGCCGGGTTTCGCTACAGTACGGAGTCATGAGCGGGTCACAAGAGAGCAGCGACACCGGCGGCGCCGGCGTTGCCCGCATGCGCGAACTCTCCGACGACTGGGCGGAGACCTTCCGCCTGCTCGGCGACCCAACCCGGCTGCGGTTGCTCACCGTCCTGCACTACGAGGGGCCCGGCACGTTGAGCATGTCCGAGCTCGCGGAGCGCGCCGGGGTGCGTACGGCCACCGCCTCGGCGGCGTTGCGCCTGCTTACCGCCGCCGGCATCGTGACGGCCACGCGGGACGGACGGATGATGCGCTACGCGCTCACCGACGAGCGCGTCCACCGCCTGCTGCACCACCTCGGCGGGACGCACGCGCATCACACGCACCACACGCACCACACGCACCACACGCACGAGGAAGACTGAGCGCCTGCCGTGAGTTGGCTGCTGCTCCTCGCCGGGTTCGCCGTCCTCGTCGTGGGCGGGGAACTGCTGGTGCGCGGGGCCTCGGCACTGTCCGCGCGCATGGGGATCTCCCCGATGGTCGTCGGGCTCACCGTCGTGGCGATCGGCAGCAGCCTGCCGGAGCTGGCCGTCGGCGTCGACGCCGCGGTGCGTGGCAGTCCCGGCCTGGTGACCGGCAACATCGTGGGCACGAACATCGTCAACCTGCTGCTCGTGCTCGGGTTGGCCGCGGCGATCCAGCCGATCATCACCGCACGGCAGATGCTGCGTCTGGACCTGCCGGCCGTGGCCGCGGCGGCGGTCCTGCTGCTCGTGCTCTCGTTCGGTGGGTCACTGACCTGGCCCGCGGGCCTCCTCCTGCTGCTCGTCGGGGTGGCATACACCGCCACGATCCTCTGGTACACGAAGCGGTCGCGCGCACAGGAACTGTCGCGGCAGGCTGCCAAAGTGGATGCCGCCCACGCCGCCCACGCGGAGACACAGCACGCGCCGCCCGCCGGCTGGCGGCGCGGCGCGGTGGACGTCGTCCTGCTGCTCGGGGGCATCGCCCTGGTGATCCTCGGTGCGGACTGGCTGGTCACCGGTGCCGTCGATATCGCCTCAGAACTTGGTGTGTCCGACGCCCTGATCGGCCTGACCATCGTGGCGGTCGGTACCTCCGCCCCGGAACTGGTGACCACGGTGGTGGCCACGCTGCGCGGGCAGGCGTCCATGGCGGTCGGCAACCTCATCGGCTCCAGTGTGTACAACATCGTGTTCATTCTCGGTGCCACGGTGCTCGTCGCCCCGGACGGCATCCCCGTTCCGGACGAGGTGCTGCGCGTCGACATGCTCGTGCTGGTCGCGGTCTCGCTGCTGGTGGTCCTGATGTTCCGGACCGGCCGGAAGCTGAGCCGCTGGGAGGGGCTGCTGCTGGTGGCGTTGTACGCCGTCTACCTGACCTACCTGGTGCTCGCGCGGGTGTGACCGGCACGGGCCCACGGATGCCGGCACAGTCCGTATCCTCGAACCTGCACATCACTCTCGTACCGAGGAGGTCGAGCACCATGAGCACCATCACCACACGTGACGGGGTCACCCTGCACGTCGACGACAGTGGAGAGGCCGGTGACCTGGGACGCACCGTCGTGCTGATCCACGGCTGGCCGTTGTCCGCGGAGTCCTGGTCGGCGCAGACGGAGGTCCTGCGCAAGGAGGGCTACCGCGTGGTCGCCTACGATCGCCGCGGGTTCGGACGCTCCGGCAAGCCGGACAACCCGGAAGGCGCCTACGGCTACGACACCCTCGCCCGCGACCTCGAGGACGTACTCACCGCCCTCGAGCTCACCGACGTGACCCTCGTCGGTTTCTCGATGGGTGGCGGCGAGGTCGCCCGCTACTTCAGCGTGGGCGATACCTCGCGGATCCGCAGCGTGGTCTTCGCCGCGGCGGTGCCGCCGTTCATGATGAACGGCGACGACAATCCGGACGGACCGCTCACGCAGGACGCCGCGAAGGGCATGGAGGACGGCCTGCGCGCGGACCGCGACGCCTTCTTCGAGGACTTCACCACCGGTTTCTACTCCGTCGGCGACGACCTCAAGGTCAGCGAGGAGACCCGGAAGGACGCGGTGCGCCTGGCGCAGCAGAGCGACCAGGACGCCGCCCTGGGCTGCATGGAGGCGTTCGGCACCACCGACTTCCGCGATGACCTGCCGAAGATCGAGGTCCCGGCGTTGATCATCCACGGGGACTCCGACGACATCGTGCCCTTCGAGGGTTCCGGTAAGCGCACCGCCGAGGCCGTTGTGCACAGCAGGACGACCGTGATTCAGGGCGCGCCCCACGGGTTGAACGACAGCCACGCCGCGGAGTTCAACGCCTCGTTGCTGGAGTTCCTCGCCGACTGAGCGTTCAGCCGGGGATGTCGTCGGACGGTGCGTCGTACTTTTCTGGGTCGGCGCCCTTCGATACCCCTTGCATCCAGGTGATCACGTCGAAGATGCGCAGATCACTGATGGATTCCGGCAGCTTCGCGGTATTCCTCGCCACACGGATCCGTTCGATGAGTTTCGGGTCCTGGAATGCCTCACGGATCGGATTGAGGTGCTTGCGGTGCGTCCCGATCTCTGCGATTACCACGGAGTCGAGGATGGGGTAGAGGTGTGGCCGCTTGCGTGCGATGAGTTTGGTGGCACGGGTGAGACCGATGCCTGGGACCTCCCGTAGGAGATTCTCGAGCCGCCATGCCGGAAAGGTCTCCGCGCTGAGTTCTTCGGAGTGCGAGGCCAGGGTCTCGTCCACCGGGATCTGGGACAACAGTGCGCTGATCCGCTCCTTCATCGGCCCCAGGATCACCACGGCCGAGTCCCCACGTACCGGCGTGCTGAGCAGGCTCAGCGACAGCAGGTCGTCCACGGTGATCTCGTTAGGTGTGCAGGACCGTGTGCCGGACGGATCGAAGTCGTCGAACCACGCGCCCGTCTTCGTTTTCTTGTCACTCGGCGCATACCGGGAGCCGTAGTATTCCTGCAGCTTGGCGGCGGCCTTCGCGGTATCCGCTGTCGTTGCACCAGGGATCAGAAGGGTGGGGAGGTGTATGCTGTTGCCGGCTATGATGCTCCTAGAGGGAAGACAGAGTGTGATGTACGTTCCCTCTGGAAATCTACGCGAACTGCCGCTGCACCGATTCGACGAGCCAGCGTGTGTACTTCTCCATCGACCACCCTGATTCCAGGACGAGCTGGCGGTGGGCCTCCGGGGCCCACAGGAAGGACAGTTCGTCGGCGAGCTCGTCGAGCTCCTGCTCGTTGGCGCGCCAGGACACCAGCCCCCTGCTGATGAAGGAGGTCGCGAGGGCACGGTAGTCGTCACGGCGGCGGGCGAGCAGCGTGCTCACCGACTCGGCGATCCTGTCGTCCGAGTTGGCGGCGCTGAGGAGTTCGCCCCACAGCATGCTCGTGCGCGCATTCGCCGCGGCGACGAAGGAGGCTACGGCCTCAAGGTACCTGCCCTGGTCGGGGACCGCGGCGATACGGGGTGCATCCTCGTTGTCTGCGGGGGACTGCTGTCCCTCGGTGCCGGCGTAGGCCTGTTGGAAGGCGGCCACCAGGAGTTCCCGCTTGCGGCCGACGGTCAGCACGGTGTCGATGGAGACCCTGGCCTCCCTGGCGATGTGCGTCAGGGTGGTTCCGGGGTAGCCGTTCGTGGCGTAGCAGCTCGCTGCGGCGTCGAGGATGCGCCGACGGACCCTGGCTACGCGGTTGGCGCGGAGGGCCGAGCCGTAGCTGTGGATGCTGGGGGACATGTCGATTCACCTCAATGGACAAGGCTGCGTGTGGTTACTTCAGGCGGAGTTCCATTCGACGCTAGCACCGTGAAGGCCGTCACCTCGCCGCTCATCCTTTCCGCTACCCCCTCAACCACGGCCCATCCACCGGGACGCAGTAGCCGGGGAGTTCTGCTGGTACCTCCTTCGACAGGGCCCCCACGACAGGCCGAAAGAGGCGTTTACTGGAGAGGGCACTTGAGTTTCCCGACACGACAGGAGCTGACATGACCGACAACACCGAGAACACCGAGAGCTCAGCGAACGCCGGCTGGACCGGCGGGCAGAACGCCTTCGGCGACTTCGCTCCCGGCATGGTGCACTACACCGACAAGGTGCTGTTCGACGAGGTCTGGGAGCGCGAGGGCCTGTCCAAGCGCGACCGCAGCCTGGTCACCATCTCCGCTCTGACCGCCCTGGGCAAGATGGACCAGCTGCAGTTCCACCTCGACTTCGCCCGGCAGAACGGGGTCACCGACGAGGAGCTCAAGGAGGCGTTGCTGCAGCTGTCGTTCTACGCGGGCTGGCCCAACGGCATGGGCGCGACGGGCGTGCTGAAGAACATCGTCGAAGGGGACAGCTGACCGCGCCGCCGTGTTTCCGCGGGGTTAAAATTCGGCGGCCCCGTCCCCGCCGACGGCCCTCCGCCGCTACCGTTGGGTGGGCACGCAGCACGCACAAACCCCCGCACAAAAACCCCGCACAAACCCCAAGGACGCACCGTGGATCTCACCCCCCGGGAGCAGGACAAGCTCCTCATCTTCACCGCCGCCGAGGTCGCCCGCAGGCGCCGGGGCCGGGGGCTCACTCTCAACGTCCCGGAGGCGACGGCGCTGATCAGTGAGGCCGTCATCGAGGCCGCGCGCGACGGTCGGACCGTCGCCGAGGCGATGGAGGTCGGTACGCAGGTGCTCGGCCACGGGGACGTGCAGGACGGGGTGCGTGAGCGGCTGTCGTTGATCCAGGTCGAGGCCACGTTCCCGGACGGGACGAAGCTGGTCAGCGTCCACGACCCGATCGGCCTGTGAGCGTGGGGATGCAGTCTGTCACCGTCCTCTACGCCGGCGCCGAGGCACCGTCCCCGGCCGCCCTGCAGGACGCCACGGGCGTGCCGGTGGTCACCGGTCCGCGCGAGCTCGCGCGTCATGCCGAGCACGCCAAGACGCAGGACGCTGCGCTGGTCGTCGTCCCCGCGGGGACGGGCCGGGCGCTGACGTCGGTGACGCAGGCGGCGCAGGCGTTGGCGTGGGAACGGCGTTCCGGCACGACGGTGGTGCTCGGTCCGTCGTTGATCGACGGCACGCGGGCGATCGCGGAGATGCGCCGTCACCTGCGCGGGTCGGCAAAGGATCACGACGCGGTGCTGTTCATCGCCTCCACGGTCGACCCCTTCGCCGACGCCGAGCTGCTGCGCCGGGTGCGTCTGGCCCAGCAGTTCTCCGAGGACCTGCTGGTGGAGGTCGCCTTCGAGGGGTCGTGGCCGTCGGTGGACACCGCCCGTGAACGGCTGCGGCTGCTCGGGGCGACACGGGTGGCGCAGGTACGCGCTGACCTGGGGCAGGACGACGTGGCCATGCCGCTGTTCCGCCCCTCGTCGTTGGCCACGGCGGCGTCGCGGGCCTCGCACGCCGCGCTGCACCAGCTGGTCGACCACCACGACGACGGTGTCGCCGCCGGTCTGCTCGCCGACCACGCCACCGGTTTCGCCCACTCCCACGGCGACGAGGACGGCCATTCGCACGGCCATGACCACTCGCACGGCCACCATCACCACCACTAGGAGACCCACATGTCCGGATCCGCCAGCTACGGCCTGGCCCCCGACCAGCCGGCCACCGTCGAGCTGAACGCGGGGCGCCGCACGACCACCCTGCGGGTGTCCAACACCGGCGACCGGGCGGTGCAGGTCGGCTCGCACTACCATTTCCTCGAGGTCAACCCGGCCCTCGAGTTCGACAGGGAGGCCGCCTGGGGCATGCACCTGGCCGTACCGTCCGGCCTGGCGGTGCGTTTCGAGCCGGGCGACACCCGCGAGGTCGAGCTCGTCGACTTCGGCGGCCGGCGCGTCCTGCACGGTTTCGCCGGACTCGTCGAGGGACCGCTGGACGACCCGGCGGTGAAGGCCCGTGCCCTGGCGGACCTGCCGGGGTTCCTCGCCACCAACGACGAGCTGGAGACACACCCATGAGCAGCATCGACCGGTCCCGCTACACCGAGATCTACGGTCCCACCACAGGCGACACCGTGACCCTGGCGGACACCTGCCTCACCGTGCGCATCGAGCACGACCACCTGGCCGGCGCCTACGGCGACGAGTCGGTCTACGGCGGCGGCAAGGCCGTGCGCGACGGCATGGCGCAGGACCCCACCGCCACGGCGGCGTCCGGCGCACTCGACACCGTGATCACCGGCACCATCGTGCTGGACGCCGTCGCCGGGGTGGTCAAGGGCGACGTCGGCATCCGCGACGGCCGTATCGTGAAGATCGGCAAGGCCGGCAACCCGAACACCCAGGACGGGGTGGACCCGGAGCTGGTCATCGGCCCGGGCACCGAGGTCATCGCCGGCGAGCACCGCATCCTCACCGCCGGCGGGGTGGACACCCACATCCACTACATCACCCCGCAGCAGGCCGAGCACGGTCTGGCCAACGGCGTCACCACCTTCTTCGGCGGAGGCACCGGCCCGGCCGAGGGAACCCTGGGGACCACGTGCACGCCCGGGCCGTCCGGCGTGCAGTTCATGCTGCGTGCCGCCGAGGGGATGCCGGTCAACACCGGTTTCCTGGGCAAGGGGTCAGGCTCGCTGCCGGAGGCCCTGGCCGAGCAGGTCCGCGGCGGGGCGGCGGGCCTGAAGATTCACGAGGACTGGGGTGCGACCCCGGCGACGATCCGCAACGCCATGGACGTCTGCGACGAGTTCGACGTGCAGCTCGCCATCCACACCGACACCCTCAACGAGGGCGGCTTCTTCGAGTCCACCGCCCGGGCCTTCAAGGGCCGCCCGGTGCACACCTTCCACTCCGAGGGCGCCGGAGGCGGGCACGCCCCCGACATCCTCCGGGTCACCGGCATGGCCCACGTGCTGCCGGCGTCGACCAACCCCACGCTGCCGTACACGGTGAACTCGGTGGAGGAGCTGCTGGACATGGTGATGGTCTGCCACCACCTGTCCCACGACATCCCGGAGGACGTCGCCTTCGCCGACTCGCGCGTGCGCGCCGAGACCATCGCCGCCGAGACCGTGCTGCACGACCTCGGCATCATCAGCATCTTCAGCTCGGACTCGCAGGCCATGGGCCGGGTGGGGGAGTCGTGGATCCGTGCCTTCCAGACCGCCCACCACTGCCGTGAGCAGCTCGGCGAGCTGGCGGAGGACGCCGGCAGCGGCGCGGACAACGCACGCGTCCTGCGCTACCTGGCGAAGATGACCCTGAACCCGGCCATCGCCCAAGGGATCGGCCAGCACGTCGGCAGCATCGAACCGGGCAAGCTCGCCGACCTGGTGCTGTGGCCGGTGGACTCCTTCGCGGCAAAACCCCGCCTGGTGCTGCGGCAGGGACGTATCGCCTACGCGCAGATGGGTGACCCGAACGCCTCGCTGGCCACCCCGCAGCCGGTGGTCTACCGCCACCAGTTCGCCAACTACGGCACCGCCCTGCAGGCCAGCCGGGTGACGTTCATGTCCGCCGCCGCCATCGAGGCCGGCGTGCCCGAACAGCTCGGCCTGACCTCCACCGTCCTGCCGGTCGCGGGCACCCGCGACATCGGCAAGAAGGACATGGTGCGCAACGACCGGCTCGCCGACATCGCCGTGGACCCGGACACCTACGAGGTCACTGTGGACGGCGAGCCCGCCACGATCGCCCCGGCGACCGAGCTGCCGCTGGCGCAGCGGTTCTTCCTGTTCTGATGGTCGCGGTGCACCCGTTCCTGCAGGCGTTGACCTACGCCGACTCCGCCTACCCGTCGGGACGCTACACCCTGTCCCACGGGCTGGAGGGCCTGGTACAGGCCGGACGCGTCCGTGGGACGGCCCAGGTCACCGACGTGCTGGCCGAGCACCTGCGCCACACCGCCGCCCCGGGCGACGGGGTCGCCACCGCGGTGGCGGTGCTCACCGACGACCTGCCCACCCTGCTCACCGTCGACCGCGAGCTCTCCGCGACGAAGGTCACCGGCGAGCTGCGGCGGGCGTCCACCCGCGTGGGACGCCAGCTGCTGCTGGTCACCGGCCAGGTCGAGGAGCAGCTCGGTGGGGCGCAGCCGGACGTCCTGCGCGCCTACGCCGCGGCCGTCACGGCGAAGGAGACGCCCGGCAACCAGGCCGTCGCCGCCGGCGTGGTACATGCGTCCCACGGCATGGACGCGGTCACCGCCGTGGCCACCGAACTCACCGGTCTGGCGGTGGGGTGGGCCGGTGCCGCCCTGCGTTTGCGCCAGTGCGACCACGTGGGCGCGCAGGTCGCGATCACCGCCGCGCACCCGGTGATCGCCGAGCTCAGCGCACGCTGTGCCGACACCGCCGCCGAGCTGCTGGCGTCCGGTGACTGGCGGCTGCTGGGGCGCGCGAGCCCCGGCGGCGACCTCGCCTCCGCCGCGCACGAGTCCGCCCCCGCCCGACTGTTCATGAGTTAGAGAGGACCCCCTAATGAGTACACCAGACCCCGTCACCGGATCCGGTTCACCGCTGCGTATCGGCATCGGTGGCCCCGTCGGCTCCGGCAAGACCGCCCTGATCGAGGCGCTCGTCCCACGGTTCGTGGCGGCGGGGCGCAACGTCGGGGTGATCACCAACGACATCTACACCCAGGAGGACGCGATGCACGTCCGCCGGGAGCTGGCGGGCGTGATCGACCCGGACGTGGTCGTCGGCGTGGAGACCGGCTCCTGCCCGCACACCGCGGTGCGCGACGACCCGACGATGAACCTGATGACCGCCGCGGACCTGCTCGACGAGCACCCGGAGATCGACACCCTGTTCTTCGAGTCCGGCGGCGACAACCTCACGCTCACCTTCTCCCCGGCGCTGGTGGACGTGTTCGTGTTCGTGCTCGACACCGCCGAGGGGCAGAAGATGCCGAAGAAGCGTGGCCCGGGCATCACCGAGTCCGACATCCTGGTGATCAACAAGACCGACATCGCCCAGTACGTGCGCTGCGACCTGACGGTGATGAACGCCGACGCCGTCGACGTGCGCGACGGCAACCCCGTGGTGCTCACCGACTGCTTCTCCGGGCAGGGTGTGGAGGAACTCCAGCAGAAGCTCGAGGGCTTCAGGGCGTGACACGGGGCGTGAACAGGTCGCTGGACCCGGCCGACCTGACTCCTCCGGTGCCACACGAGGTGGCGGCGGTCGCCGGGGAGGTCAGCTCCGGCGGCGTGATGCCGGTGGGTCGCCCCGGAAAGGTCGGTGTGCTCGACGTGACCTTCGGCGTGCGGGGCGGCGGCGACTGTGTCACCGGCCTGACCTCACGGTTCGTCAAGGCGCCGATGCAGGTCACCCGCCCGCTCCACATCGACCCGCGCGACCCCGGTGAGGCGTTCCTCTACGTTCGTACCACCGGTGGTGGGCTGGCCCAGAACGACCGGATCCGACAGACCTTCCGGCTCGAACCCGGCGCCCGGGCCACGGTGACGACGCAGGCGGGCACGCCGGTGCACCGCATGAACGCCGGCATGGCGTCGCAGTGGGTCAGCCTGCACGTGGCCGACGGTGCAGTGTGCGAGTACCTGCCGGGCCAGACGATCCTCTTCGGCGGCTCCCGCCTGCTGCAGGTCACCGATGCCGACGTGGCGCCAGGGGGCACACTGCTGGCCGCGGAGGTGATGCTCACCGGACGCCTGGCGCGCGGCGAGCGCGACGGTTTCGACGTCCTCGCCCAGGGTTTCCGGGTGACGCGGGACGCCCGGCCGCTGCTCTCTGACACGTTGTGCACCACCGGCGCGACCGCGCGCTCGGAGATGCTGCTGTCACGCTGGCCGGTGTGGGGCACGGTGCTGGTGGTCCCGGCGCAGGGGGAGGACGTCGCGGGCCTGCTCGCGCAGATCCGCGACGACCTGCCGGCGGCCGGCGAGGAACTCACCGCCGCGGCGTCCACCATGGTCGGTGACGCGGGCATCACCGTGCGCGTGGCGGGGGAGGACCCCGTCAGCGTGCGTGCGCTGGTGGAGCGGGTGCACAGCCGGACGCGGGAGCGTCTGCTGGGGCGTCCGGCGGTGGACCTGCGACGGATGTGACGCCCGCCAGCGCCTCCAGCAGCGCGTCGATCTGGGCACCGGTGTGGGTGGCCATCACGGTGACGCGCAGGATCGCCTCGCCACGCGGGACGGTGGGGTAGCGGATCGCCGGTATGTGGAAACCCGCCTGCCGCAGCTCCGCCGCCACGGCCATGGCCGCCCGTTCGTCACCGACCGGCACCGGCACGATCGGTGTCCCCGGATGTCCGACGAGGCCGAGCCCGTCGGTGAGGCGTCGGACGTTGTCCTGCAGCCGCCGCACGAGCGACTCGTCGGCACGCACCAGGCGCACCGCCGCCAGCGCGGCGGCGACCGTCGGGACGGGGGAGGACGTGGAGTAGATGAACGGGCGGGCCTGGTTACGCAGCAGGTCGCAGGTGTCGCGGTCGGCGCAGATGAACCCGCCCTCCGCGCCGAGCGCCTTGCTCAGCGTGCCGACCAGCACGTCCGGAGCGTCCTGCGCACCCGGTGCGGCGCAGCCGCGCCCGTCGCCGACGGTGCCGATGCCGTGGGCATCGTCCACCATGACCGCGCATCCGTTGTCGTGGGCCAGGGAGACGATCTCGGCCACGGGTGCCAGGGTGCCGCCCATCGAGAACACCCCGTCGGTGACGACGAGTCCGTGTTCGGTGGTGCGCCGCTCCAGCAGCCGGGCCAGGGCGTCGGTGTCGCGGTGCGGGTAGACCTGCAGCCGGGCGCCGTTGGTGCGCGCGGCACGGCAGCCGTCGATGATGCTGGCGTGGTTGTGGGCGTCGGAGAACACCGTCACCGAAGCGTCCGCCAGTACCGTGAGCGCGGCGAGGTTCGCGGCGAACCCTGTGTTCAGCAGCACGCAGTCCGGGTAACCGAGCCAGTCGGCGAGCTCCTCCTCGAGTGCGCGGTGCACGGGTGTGGACCCGGTGGTGAGTCGGGACCCGCCCGAGCCGGTGCCGTAGGTGAACGTGGCCTCGACCGCGGCCTCCACCACGGCGGGGTGGTGGGACAGGCCGAGGTAGTTGCTGGAGGAGAAGAGCAGCCGCGCGCCGCCGTCGGTCTCGATCACGGGGTGCTGTCCGGTGGCGATGTCGGTGGTGTGGCGGCCGAGCCCGGCGTCGCGCCAGACCTGCAGGCGGGTGGCGGTGGGCAGGTACGGTGCGCTCACGGTTGTCCCTTCATTGAACGGTGTATAGCCTGGTGTGATGACTATCCTAGAGCACTCCCCGGACGTGTGGGACGCCAACCGGGTGGCCGACGCCGACCGTCGGCACGTGTGGCACCCCTACGCCCCACGCCACGGCGCGACCGGGAACCTCGTGGTCGAGTCTGCGTCCGGCACACGCCTGCGGCTGGCCGACGGGGACCGTGAGGTCATCGACGGCATGAGCTCCTGGTGGGCGGCGTGCCACGGCCACGGTCACCCGGCGCTGCGCGAGGCCGCCCACCGCCAGGTCGACCGGATGAGCCACGTGATGTTCGGCGGGCTCACCCACCGCCCCGCCGCGGAACTGGCCGAACGCCTCCTCGGCCTGATCAATAGCCCAGACCTCGCCGGCGATCCGCTGACCTCGGTGTTCTTCTCCGACTCCGGCTCGGTGTCGGTGGAGGTCGCGTTGAAGGCCGCGCTGCAGTACCAGCGGGGTGTGGGCCACCCGGAGCGCACCCGCTTCCTCACCTGGCGCGGCGGCTACCACGGGGACACGCAGGGGCCGATGGGGGTGTGCGACCCCGACGGCGGCATGCACTCGCTGTGGACCGGTGTGCTCACCCCGCAGGTCTTCGTGCCCGCCCCACCGCCGCGCGGCAGCACCCCGGAGGTGCTGGAGCGCTACCTCGCCGAACTGCGCGCGGCGGTGGAGTACAACGACGTGGCCGCCGTGATCGTGGAACCGGTGGTGCAGGGTGCCGGCGGCATGCGCTTCCACGACCACGCCCTGGTCACCGGGCTGCGTGAGGTCTGCGACGAGACCGGAGCGTTGCTCATCCTCGACGAGATCGCCACCGGCTTCGGACGCACCGGTGACGTGCTCGTCGGCGCCGCCGCCGGGGTCATACCCGACATCCTCTGCCTGGGAAAGGCCCTGACCGGCGGGTTCATGAGCTTCGCCGCCACGGTGACCACCGACCGTGTCGCCGCGGCCGTGGACTCGCCGGACGGCGGAGGGGCCTTGATGCACGGGCCCACGTTCATGGGCAACCCGCTGGCCTTCGCGGTGTCCCTGGCCGCACTGGACCTGGTGGAGTCCGGCTACTGGCGTCCGCGTGTGGCCCGCACCGAACAGCTGCTGCGCGAGGGGCTGGAACCCCTGCGCGGGCACCCCGGAGTGGCGGACGTGCGGGTGCTCGGCGCGATCGGCGTGGTCGAGACCGTCGTGCCGCTGGACTCCCCGGTGGTCACCGCGGCCCTGGTGGAGCGCGGCGTGTGGCTGCGCCCCTTCGGCCGGCTGCTCTACACCATGCCACCGTTCACCTGCACCGACGAGGAGATCGTGCGCATCACCGACGCGATGGTCGCGGCGGTGGACGCATGATCCTGATCGTCACCGGCACCGGCACGGACGTGGGCAAGACCGTCGCCACCGCGGCCTTGGCGGTGAACGGGCAGGGCACAGGACGTCATGTCACCGTGGTCAAACCCGTGCAGACCGGCGAAGAGCCCGGCAACGGCGACCTGCGTACGGTCACCGCCCTCACCGGCGTCACTGACACCCACTGCTTCACCTACTGCCCCGAACCCCTGGCACCGGTCGCCGCCGCACGGCGCGCGGGCATCGTCCTGCCCGGTCTGCAGGAGGCGGCCCGCCGGATCCTGGCGCTGGACGCCCCGGACCGTCTCGTGCTCGTCGAGGGCGCCGGCGGTGTACTCGTCGACCTCGGCGGATTCACCGTCGCCGACCTCGCCCGGCGCACCGACGCCCCGGTGGTCGTGGTGACCACCACCGGACTGGGCAGCCTCAACCACCACGACCTCACCCTCGAGGCGCTGGCCCACCGGGGCGTGACCTGCGCCGGTGTCATCGGCGGCTCTGTGCCGGTCGCGCCGGTCGTGCCGGACGCCGCGACGTCCACCACGCTCGACGTCCTGCGGGGCGGTCCCCGCTGGCTGGGTGGCATCCCGGCCGGCGCGGGTACCCTCGACACCGCTGCGTTCCGCGCCGCGGCGGGGCGCTGGATCGGCATGCCGCAACCGTAACCTCGACGAAACGCCACGGGGAGGGTGCCGGAAAAACGGCGACCGTAGCGTCCTGTCCCATGACCCAGACAGTGACCACACCCACCACCGCGGAGGCACCCGCCTCCCAGTCGGTACAGACCCCGTCGAGCCCCGTCGGCACCGAGGACTTCTCGCTGCGCTTCGCCCCGCGGCACTACCGCAAGTGGACGCCGGCCGCCGTCGCCGCCAGCGCCCTGGGCGGCATCGCCTACCTCGCGGACTTCTCCATCGGTGCCGCCATCGGCGTGGAGCACGGCACCACCAACGCCGTCGGCGGCATCCTCATCGCCGCCGTGCTGATCTTCGTGTCCAGCTTCCCGCTGGCCTACTACGCCGCGCGCTACAACGTGGACCTCGACCTGATCACCCGCGGCTCCGGCTTCGGCTACAAGGGTTCGATCATCACCAACCTCATCTTCGTGTCCTTCACCTTCATCCTCTTCGCCACCGAGGGCGCGATCATGGCGCAGGGACTCAAGGTCGGCCTCGGCATCCCGCTGTGGGCCGGCTACGCGGTCAGCTCGCTGATGATCATCCCGCTGGTCATCTTCGGCATGAAGCTGCTGTCCAAGCTGCACTCCTGGACCAACCCGCTCTGGCTGGTGATGATGTTCGTGCCGCTGGTGGTGCTCATCGTGCAGGAGCCCTCGTCGGTGGGCACCTTCCTGGAGTACACCGGTGAGAACGACTCGCCGGTGTCCTTCGCCGCGATGATGCTCGCCGCGGCCGTCTGCCTGTCGCTGACCGCGCAGATCGCCGAGAACATCGACTACCTGCGGTTCATGCCGCCGAAGACGGACGCCAACCGCCGCTCCTGGTGGGCCGCGGTGATCTGCGGCGGGCCCGGCTGGGTGGTGCTCGGTGCGACGAAGCAGATCATCGGCGTCTTCCTCGCTGTCTACATGATCTCGGTGGTGGGGCAGGGCTCCGACATCGCCGTGGAGCCGGTGAACCAGTTCATGACCGAGTACCGCCAGATGATGCCCGGTTGGCTCGCCGTGACCCTCGCGGTGGTGCTCGTGGTGATCTCGCAGATCAAGATCAACACCACCAACGCCTACTGCGGCTCCCTGGCCTGGACGAACATCTACTCGCGCACCACCAAGCGTTACCCGGGCCGGGTGTGGTTCGTGGTGCTCAACGTGTCGATCTCCCTGGCGTTGATGGAGTTCGACATGTTCAGCGTGCTCAGCTTCGTGCTGAGCTTCTACTCCAACCTCGCCATCGCCTGGATCTTCACCGTGGCCGCCGACATCGTGGTCAACAAGTACCTGCTGGGGATCTCGCCGAAGCGCCCGGAGTTCCGCCGCGGCATGCTCTTCGACTACAACCCGGTGGGCATCGTGTCGGTGCTGCTGTCCGGTGGGGTGTCGATCGCCATGTTCTTCGGTGCGTTCGGCGACGCCGTCGCCCCGTTCTCCCCGCTTTTCGCCGCGGTCATCGCCGTGGTCACCACCCCGCTCATGGCGGTCCTCACGAAGGGACGCTGGTACCTGCGCCGCGACTCCGACGGCATCGACCTGCCCATGGAGGACGCCGACGGCAACCCCTCGGACGCCCGGCTGACCTGTGCGGTCACCGGCGAGTCCTGTGAGCGTCCGGACATGCTCGCCTCCGCGGTGCCCGGCCCGGCCGGACGCACGCAGTACATCTCGTCGCTGGCGCTCACCCTGGACGCCTCCGGAGAACACGTCCTACCCTTGGAGCATGAGCCTGGCACAGACCGTCCGTGACGCCCGACGCATCGAGGTCTTCACCGGTGCCGGCATGAGTGCGGACTCCGGACTGGACACCTTCCGCGACGCCACCACCGGGCTGTGGAGCCACGTCGACCCGCAGGCCATGGCCAGTGTGGACTCCTGGTCGCGCGACCCGGACCCCATGTGGGCGTGGTACCTGTGGCGGGCGGCGAAGGCCCGCGCCGCCGCCCCGAACGCCGGACACCGGGCGGTGGCCGCCTGGCAGGACGTCCCGGGCGTGCACGTGCACGTCACCACCCAGAACATCGACGACCTGCACGAACGCGCCGGCAGCCGGGACGTCTCCCACCTGCACGGCAGCCTCGTCGACTTCCGCTGCGCCGGCTGCGGTGCCCCGGCCCCCGAGCCGGAACTGCCGTCACTTCAGGAAACCTCCACCGACCCCGCCACCCGCCTGCACCCGCCGCACTGCGCCACCTGCGGTGCCCTCGTGCGTCCCGGCGTCGTCTGGTTCGGCGAGGCACTGCCGCAGGACGCCTTCGCCGCCGCCGAGGAGTCCATGGAGGCCTGTGACCTCCTGGTCATCGTCGGCACCAGCGGGGTGGTCTACCCCGCGGCCGGACTGCCGCACATCGCCGCGGCACGCGGCGTACCCGTCGTCGAGATCAGCCCGGCGGACACCGACCTGACTCCGTTGGCCACCCGGTCGGTGCGCACCACCGCGGCGGTCGGGCTACCGGAGCTGCTGAGTCCGCTCAGCTGAAGCGCACCTCGTCGATGTCGACCGCCTGCCCCGGCGCCGCCTGGCCACGGGCGATCTCCACGTAGTGCCCGGCGTGGGTGACCAGGCCGGCGCGCTCCTCGTCGGTGAGCTCGCGGCGCACCTTCGCCGGCAGCCCGGCGGCGAGCACGCCGTCCGGCACGTCCTGCCCCTCCAGGACGGTCGCCCCGGCGCCGATCAGCGTTCCCGCACCCACCGTCGATCCGCTGAGCAGGGAGGACGACATTCCGATCAGGGTGCCGTCGCCCACGCTGGCGCCGTGCACCAGCGCCTGGTGGCCCACGGTGACGTCGTCGCCGAGCACGTTGGAGACCCCCGTGTCCACGTGCAGCACGGAGTTGTCCTGGATGTTCGTGCGCTCGCCGATGTGGATCGACCCGACGTCGCCGCGGATGACCACGCCGTAGAACACCGAGGAGTCTGCGCCGATCTCCACGTCGCCGATGATCACCGCCGTCGGTGCCACGTAGGCGGAGGCGTGGATGCGCGGCACCCGGCCGTTGAAGGGGAGGATCAGTGGTGAGTTCATGTTCCCCACTGTAATCAGTCGATCAGCCCCACGGTGCGTAACCAGCCCAGCACCATCCGGCGCGAGGGCTCGACCAGACCCGGGCCCTCCTGCGCCGTTGCCCTGCGCAGGTCGTCGACGTCCACGCCCTGTTCCTGCAGGTCGCCGTGGTGGCCGATGAGCCACCGCTCGAAGGTGTCCGGGTCGACCTCCGGGTGGAACTGCAGGCCGAGGGCGTGGTTGGAGCGGAAGGCCTGCACCGGGGTGTCCTCGTCGTGGGCGAGACGTTCCACGCCGGCCGCCACGGCCGCCCGCCCGACGGGAAGTTCGATGCGGTCGCCGTGCCAGTGCAGGACGGGGCGTCCCTCCAGGGCGCGCAACGGGCCGGACGCGCCGGCGTCGGTGAGCGTCACCGACGACCAGCCGATCTGCATCGGCACGCCCGCCGGGGCGGGGACGACCCGCCCGCCGAGCGCCAGCGCCAGCAGTTGCGCGCCGAGGCAGACGCCCAGCACGGGGCGTCCGGCGGCGTGACGGGCGCGGATGAGCTCGATCTCGTCGGCGAGGTACGGGTAGTCGGGGTCCTCGGCGTTGACCGGCCCGCCCATGACGACCAGCAGGTCGGCCTCCAGCGGGCCCGGCGGGAAGTCCACGCCGGCGTCGACGTGGCGGGGCTGCAGCAGCTCCTCCCACGTGCCGGCGTCCTCGAAGGAGACGTGCCGCAGGACCACGGTGCTCAGGGTGTCGTCTGTCGTGCCTGTCATGTCCCCGAGGATACGTGCATCATGGGGTCCATGGCCTACCTTCTGATCGTGCACCACAGTCCGACCGGGAAGCTGCGCACCATCGCCGACACCGTGCTCGCCGCCGCACGCGCGGCGGCGCGCGAGGCGTCCGGCGAACTCGACGAGGCGCTGGAGGTGCGCGAACGCGAGGCGCTGGAACCGGACGCCGGCGAACTCCACGACGCCGCCGCGGTGATCCTGGGCACCAGCGCCAACTTCGGCTACATCTCCGGCGCGCTGAAGCACTACCTCGACTCCACGTTCCTGGAGAACCAGGACCGCGAGAAGCCCTTCTCCTACTGGATCCGCGGCGGCTACGACACCACCGGTGCGGAGAACGCACTGGAGAAGATCGCCACCGGTTTCGGCTGGGCCACGGCCGCCGACCCGGTGACCTTCACCGGCGACGTGGAACCGTACCTCGACGAGCTACGCGCCCTCGCCGAGAACACGGTGGGTGCCTACTTGCTGTCCGACAGCAGGTAGGACGCACCGGCGACGCCGGCGGTGACGGTGAGCACGGCCGGCCAGGAGCCCATCTTCTTGGCCAGCGGGTGCGACAGGCCGAAGCCGGCGACGTAGGCGGTGCTCAGCCCGGCGGTCAGCGCGGGACCGCCCTTGGCCAGCCAGGTACGTCCGGCGTACACGCCTGCCGCGGCGAGCAGCACGCCGCCGAGCGGGCGGACACCTGTCTCGCGCGCGCTGACCCAGCCCCCGATCAGGCCGAGGGTGGTGACGGCGGCGGTGTTGACGTCCTTGGCGTTCTTCAGTGTCATGTCCATGGCCGCCAGGCTACCCTGGAGGGACCAACGCGACGTAAGGAAGGACCACCGTGACACAGCTACCGCACACGCTGCTGACCCGACTGTGGGGCATCGACCTGCCGGTCATCGGCGCACCCATGGCAGGACGTGCCGGTGGTGAGTTGGCTGCCGCCGTGAGCCGGGCCGGCGGGCTCGGCATGATCGGGGTGGGAGCCTCGACGTCGCCGGAGTGGATCCTGGAGCAGGCCGAGATCGCCGGGGAGGGCGGCAACTTCGGCATCGGCCTGATGGTGTGGGCGCTGACCGACGAGGTCTTCGACGCCGCGGTGGAGGCCAACCCCACCGTGATCTCCCTGGCCTTCGGCGACCCGTCGCCGTGGGTGGCGCGGGCGCACGCAGCGGGGATCAGCGTGGTCGCGCCGGTCAACGACATGCCGCAGGTGCGCCAGGCCCTGGAGTCCGAGGTGGACGTGCTCTGCGTGCAGGGCACCGACGCCGGCGGACACACCGGGCGCATCGGCACGATGCCGCTGATGCAGCAGGTGCTCAACCACACCGCCTCGCACGCCCCAGGCGTGCCCGTCGTCGTCGCCGGCGGGATCGGCACCGGACGCGGCCTGGCCGCCGTGCTCGCCGCGGGTGCGGACGCCGCCTGGATCGGCACGGCGCTGCTGGCGTCCCCCGAGTCGATGGGTTCGACGGACCTCAAGGCGGCCGCCGTGGCGGCCTCGGCGCGCAACACCGTGCTGACCGGCATCTACGACCGCGCCGAGCAGGTCGGCTGGGACACCACGACCTGGCCCACGCGCACCGTGCGCAACGACTTCGTCGACCGCTACGCCGACGACCGGACGGTGGACGACGCCGAACTCGTCGCCGCCCGCGCCCCGGGCGGGCGCCACGCCGACGACCTGAAGCTCCACGCGGGGCAGGCCGTGGGCCTGGTCCGGCAGCAGGAACCGGCGGGCGAGGTCATCGCCCGCATGGCGCAGGAAGCCTACGACCTGCTGAAACGGTTCTAGCCTGTTCTAGCCTGGCAGGTCGGCGACCATCGCGGCGACGGTGGCGCGCGCGGCGTCCTCGGTGACACGTCCGGCCATCAGCAGCGAGCCGAGGCCGTGGCCGAGGGCCATCGCCGTGTCGACGATGCTGCCGGCGGTGTCCTCCCCGAGCTCCGGGATGGCGGTCAGGCAGGCGTCGGTGAACTCCGTGCCCGTGGCCGCGAGGTGACGGCGGTACGCCGATGCCGCCGGTTCGGTGCCGGTCACGGCCATGAGCTCCATCGACACACTGATGCGGTGGAAGGCGCAGGTCTCCTCGTCGACGGGCAGGGTGGCGGCGAAGTAGCCCTCGATGACCGCGCGCAGGGAGTCGTCCGGGTGGCGTCGCTCGCGCCACCGTCGGATGCTGCGGTCGGAGAGACGCTGCAGGGAGGCGGCGACCAGTGTGTTCTTGTCGGTGCCGTAGTACTGCACCAGGCGCAGGGACACGCCGGCCTCGGCGGCCACGGTGCGCATGCTCACCGCCGTGATCCCCTCCCGGCCGATGAGCCGGTCCACGGCGTCGAAGATCTGGTCCCGGCGGGTCGTCGTACGCATGTACCAGATCGTATCCTGTGACTGGTGGGACGGGAGAGCAGGGTTGGCGTAGGGTGGAGGTTGTCATGACTGCTGCACCTGAGCACGCGCCCTGCCTCGACGTCGACCTGACCGCCACACCGTGGCTGTACCCCGGACCCTGGCCCACCACCTCCGGGACGCTGACCGCCGAGGGCTACTTCCCCGGTGAGGTCGGCATGGTCGGCATCGCCGACGACCTGGGACTCACCCCCGTGGTGGCGGTGGGGTCGAACGCCTCGCCGGGGGTGATGCTCACGAAACTGGAGTCGCACGGCGTCTCGCCGATGGTGCCCTTCATCCGGGCGTGCGTGCCGGACACCACCACCGCCTTCACCGCGCACGTCAGCCCGCGCGGCTACATCGCCGCCGCACCGTATCGGCAGCCCGGGGCGCAGACCACGATGTGGGTGAGCTTCCTCGACGAGGAGCAGCTCGCGTGCGTGGACGGGACGGAGTCGCCGAACTACGACCGGATCCACGTGGGCGACACGGTGACCCTCGACAACGGGGAGGAGCTCGAGGGCTACGACATCTACCGCAGCTGCTGGGGGCTGATCCCGGACGTGCAGCACCACACCGGGCGCGACGTGGAGCCGGTGCCGTTCGTGCACCGTGAGGCACAGTGCCGGGTGTTCCGCCATGTCCGCGAGGGACTCGTCGGCGGGGTGCCGTCACTGCCGGACGGCGACAGCGAGTCCGTGGTCCGGATGATGTGGGAGGACCGGAACCTGGCGGGGCGCGTGTCGGAGGAGTTGCACGACATCGCCATGGCCGATGGGTTCTCGGGGTAGCTCTTCGCTGCTCTCCGGGCCCGCGCGTCCGGCCCCTGCACCTTGGTGGTGCGGGGGTTTTCGTGTGCGCGGGGGTCAGTCCTCGTCGGCAGGGTCCTCAGTGTCGGCGTCTGTGTCGTCTGCGTCGTCGAAGCTGGGGGCAGGGCCGGTGTCCTTGACTTCCGGGCCGTAGACCTGGGCCAACGGGCCGGTCGCATGCGTGGTGTAGCGCACCCCGCCGGGGCCCTGCCAGTGGATCGTGAACCCACCATCAGGGGAGGAGCACCGCCAGGACCCCTCGGTCTTCAGCCGGTGGTGTGGACGGCACAGTTTCTGCCCATTGCTCGGGTGCGTCACCCCGTCACTGGTGGCGTCAGTATGCTGGGAGTTGATGATGTGGTCGTTGTCGCAGAGTGTGGCCGGCACGTCACAGTTGGGGAACCGGCAGGTCGCGTCCCGGCCCTCCAGGTAGGTGCGCTGCCCCAGCAGGAACGGATACCCCGGCGACTCGGGGTAAGCCTGCGGATCGATGGGGATCTCCTTGACCTTGCTCGGGTCACACGCGCCCTCGAAGCGCTGCGCGGTGGCGGGGTTGACCCACCCAACTCTGGCGACGTAGCCCGCCCCGGTGCCATGCACCCCGTCGATCGTCGCGCGGTAGAGATGCACCCGGATTTCCATCGAGGCCGGGTTGTCGCCGAGTTGTTCGAGCATGACCTGTGCTTTGAGTTGGGAGCGGGTCGGTAGCTCGGTGCGTTCGTCTTCGGGGAGGTTTTCTTGAAGGCGGCGGGCGTCGGCGAGCAGGACGCGGGCCTTCTTGTCGAGGTTGTCGTCGATGGCCGCCAGGGTGACGATGTCGCCGCCGGTGAGGATCATCTTGTTGCCCCGGCGCTTGAGGGTGACGGTGTCCTCCCGGGCCTGGGCGGTGTTGTCGGCCAGCACCGGTGCGACATCCAGGATCGCCGCGCGCACCCGGTCGCCGAGTTCGCGCAGGGTGACCAGGCGGGTGGTGTCACGCAGCCACGGGGTGACGTGGGTGTTGACTGCCGCATCCAGGCAGGCGGTGATCTCGTCGTGGCGACCTTTGGGCACGGTGGACAGTTGGGCGTGGATCATCCGGCGGATCAGGGCGAGGTGGTCGGCGGCGAGGATGCCGGTGGTCACCACGGCGCAGAACAGTTCGAGGTTGCGTGCGGCGAGTTCGCCTGCGTGAGCGAAGCGGGTCGCGTCGTTGCGGGAGCGTCCGCGTAGGGCCAGTGCTGCGCCGAGGCGGTCGGTGGTCGAGAGTTGGCGTAGGTGGATGATCAGGCCCATCTCGACGATGTTGATGTGGCGTTGCAGGGCGTCGATGTCGACGGTGGCTGGTTCGTCGGTGGTGGTCATGTCCCCGGTTCCCCCTTTTACGTTTGTACGGTGAAGTGTACACTGGGGTCCGGGCACGAGTCAACAGCATGTTCGAATGGGATGGCGGATGATGGGCAGAATCGAGATAGCCAGGGTCTACGACGTGCAGGGGGACGCGCCGCGTTTCCTTGTCGACCGGCTCTGGCCGCGCGGGGTGTCGAAGGACAGCCTCGGGCTCACCGGCTGGCCGAAGGAACTCACTCCGTCGACGCAGCTGCGCAAGGACTTCCACGACGGCACCCTGGGCTGGGAAAAGTTCAGTGACGCCTACCGTGCCGAACTCGATGACGCCGACAATGCAGACAACGGGGAAACAGAAACCGCCGTCGCTTCCATCGGCGAGGCGCTGGCACAGGGCGACGTCGTGCTCCTCTTCGCCGGCAAGGACACCGAGCACACCCACGCCGCCGTGCTGCGGGACTGGCTGGAGGAGCGGCTGGAGGAAAAGTTCAGCGCGACGGAAGGCGGGTGAGCAGGTCCGCCGCCACACTGACCGCGATCTCCGCGGGGTGGCTCCCGCCCAGGTCAGGTAGGCCTACGGGGCACTGGATCGCCGCGACCGACTCCGGGGAGTGACCGGCCTCGGCGAGCTTCGAGCGGAACCTGGCCCACTTCGCCGATGAACCGATCAGACCCACCGAACCCAGGTCGTCGCGGGCGAGCGCGGCGTCGCACAGGTGAAGGTCCTCGGCATGGTCGTGGGTCATCACCAGCACGTGCGCACCGGCCGGCAGCTCGTCGACCACCGCCTCGCCCAGCACCGCCAGGCGGGTGGTCACCGTCGCCGGAGCGTCCTGCGTCACGGTCTCCGCCTCGGTCAGCTGTGCCGGACGCGAGTCGCACAACCACAGGTCCAGGTCTTGGCGCGACAGGATCCGCGCCAACTCCAGACCCACGTGCCCGCACCCGAACACCGCCACGCACGGCGGCACGTCCAGCATCTCCAGCAGCACCGTCACCTCGCCGCCGCAGCACTGCCGCCCGTGCTCGTAGGGGACCTTGTCGTTCAGCGCGAAGTCCATCGTCTCCGGGGAGGACGCACCGGCGGCCAACATCTCGCGGGCGCGCCGCACCGCCCCGGCCTCCAGGTTTCCGCCGCCGACGGAGCCGGACGTGGCGTCGGCGGTGACCAGCATCTTCGCGCCCGCCTCCCGCGGGGCGTGGCCGCGACGTGCCACGACCGTCACCAGCACCGACGGCACACGACGGGCGCGAAGGTCCGCGGCGTCCGACAACCAGCTCATACCCGAACCCGGGACCGGGCCCGCTCGACCGCCCAGTACACCGCCTCCGGCGTCGCCGGGGACGGCAGCTCCACCTGCTCGGACAGGCCCGCGCCGAAGGCGGCGACAGCCTGGCGTAACGCCTCGCGCACGCTGAAGGCCAGCATGAACGGCGGCTCGCCCACCGCCTTCGAGCCGTACACCGCACCGGACTCGTGCGCCTTGTCCAGCAGCTCCACCCGGAAGTCGCCGGGCAGCTCGGAGAGCGAGGGCAGCTTGTACGTGGACGCCCCGGCCGTGGCCAGGCGTCCGGTGCCGCGGTCGCCGGGGCGCTCACCGGTGTCCCAGCGCAGGTCCTCCAGGGTCAGCCAGCCCAGGCCCTGCACGAACCCGCCCTCGATCTGGCCCAGGTCGATCAGTGGTGAGAGGGAGTCGCCCACGTCGTGGACGATGTCGACCCGGCGCACCTCGTAGGAGCCGTCGAAGCGGCTGACCTCGACCTCGGCGGCGGCGACCCCGTAGGCGAAGTACTTGAACGGCTCGCCCTGCATCACCGAGGCGTCCCAGTGCAGGCCCTCGGTGCGGTAGAAACCGCTGGCGGAGAGCTGCACGCGCTGCATGTACGCCGTGGACACCAGGGACTGCCAGGTCACGGACTCCTCGCTGCCGAGGGCGGTGACCAGGCCGCGGCTGAAGCGCACGTCGTCGGCGCTGACCCCCAGCACGGAGGCGGCGACGACGCGCAGGCGCGACACGATCTGCTCGCAGGCGTCCTTCACCGCACCGCCGTTGAGGTCCGCCCCGGAACTCGCCGCGGTGGCGGAGGTGTTCGGCACCTTGTCGGTGCGGGTGGGGGACTGACGGACCAGCGTCATCGGCACGCCCAGCGTGGTCGCGGCGACCTGCATCATCTTGGTGTGCAGGCCCTGGCCCATCTCCGTGCCACCGTGGTTGACCAGCACGGAACCGTCTTTGTACACCAGTACCAACGCCCCGCCCTGGTTGAAGGCGGTGAGGTTGAAGGAGATGCCGAACTTCACCGGCGTCATCGCCAGCGCCCGCCGGCGCGAGGGGTGCGTGGCGTTGAAGGAGGCGATCTCGGCCTCGCGGGCCTCCACGTCACCGTGTTCGAGCACCTGGTCCCACGCGGCGACGGCGCGCTCGGGGTGGCGCACCGGCATGGCGTAGGGCGTGGACTGCCCGGCGGAGTAGAAGTTGCGTCGGCGCACCTCACGGGCCGGCAGGCCCAGCACCTGGGCGATACGTCCCAGGATGTCCTCGATCACGAGCATGCCCTGCGGCCCGCCGAAACCGCGGAAGGCGGTCTGCGAGGTGCGGTGGCACTGCGCGATGCGCCCGTGCACGGCGATGTGCGGGATCCAGTAGGCGTTGTCCACGTGGCACACCGCGCGCGCCAGCACCGGCTCGGAGAGGTCCAGCGACCAGCCGCCGTCCGCGGTGAGGGTGGTGTCCAGCCCGGTGACCAGGCCCTCGTCGGTGAATCCGACGGTCCAGGTGGAGTGGAAGCCGTGTCGTTTGCCGGTCATCGTCATGTCCTGGGTGCGGTTGAGCCGGACGCGCACCGGACGCCCTGTCAGCGTGGCACCCAGGGCGGCGACCGCAGCGTAGCCGTGCGGTTGCATCTCCTTGCCGCCGAACCCGCCGCCCATGCGCAGCGACTGCACGGTGACCTCGTGCGCGGGCACGCCGAGGACGTGGGACACGATGTCCTGGGTCTCGGTGGGGTGCTGGGTGGAGCAGTGGACGAGCAGCTGGCCGTTCTCGTCGAGCAGCGCCAACGACGCCTGCGTCTCCAGGTAGAAGTGCTCCTGCCCGCCGAACTCGAAGGTGCCCTCGAGCACGTGCTCGGCGTCGGCCAGGGCCGCGGCGGCGTCGCCACGCAGCATCGTCGGTTGCGCGCCGTGGAAACTGCCGGCCCCGATGGCGTCGGTGAGGCTGAGCACGGCGGGCAGTTCCTCGTACTCCACCTCCACCGCGGCCGCGCCCAGCCGGGCGGCCTCGTGCGACTCGCCGAGCACCCAGCACACCGCGTGGCCGTGGAACATCACCTCGCCGCCGGACGCCTCGGGGAACAGCGGCTCGTCGTGCTTGGTGCCTGCGTCGTTGACGCCGGGCACGTCGGCGGAGGTGAGCACGCGCACCACACCGTCGAGCGCCAGGGCGGCCGTGGCGTCCAGCGAGACGATGCGTGCGTGCGCGTGCGGCGACTGCACCGGCTCGGCGTGCAGGACGCCGGGGTACCGGTTGACCAGGTCGTCGGTGTACAGGGCGGTGCCGGTGACGTGCAGGGACGCCGACTCGTGCGGGTGGGACTCGCCGACCACGGGGTCGGCGGGACGCTGCGAGAGGACACTCATCGCGACACCTCCGCTGTTTCTGCGTGCTCTTCGTAAAAGCGTTCCAGCGAGGTCGCCAGCATCGCCGAACGGTAGTCCGCACTCGCGCGGTGGTCGGACATCGGCGTGCCTTCGGCGCGCAGGACGTCCGACGCGGCGGCGACGGTCTGCGCTGTCCACGGCGCGCCGACCAACGCGTCCTCCGTCGCCAGCGCGCGCAGCGGGGTGGCCGCCACCCCGCCCAGGCCGATGCGGGCGCGCGTGACCGCACCGTCCTCCACGGTGAGCGCGAAGGCGACGGCGACGGAGGAGATGTCGTCGAAGCGTCGTTTCGCGATCTTGTGGAAGGCCGTCAGCGGTGCCAGCGGCAGCGGGATCCGCACGCGCGTGATCAGCTCACCGGGCCGGCGCACGGACTGGCGGTAGCCGGTGAAGTAGTCCGCCAACGCCACCTCGCGCACGCCGTCCGCACTGGTCAGGACCAGTGAGGCGTCGAGGGCGAGCAGGGCGGGTGCGGCGTCGCCGATGGGGGAGCCGGTGCCGAGGTTGCCGCCGAGGGTTGCGCTGTTGCGGATCAGGCGGGAGGCGAACTGCGGCAGCAGCTGGCCGAGCAGCGGCACCTCGTCACCGACCTGGCGTTCGATCTCGGTGAGTGTCTGCGCCGCGCCGATGTCCACGCAGGTGTCGGTGCGCAGAATGCCGCGCATCTCCGGAACGCGGTCCACGGCGATGACGTCCGCCGGACGCTCCCCGCGCAGGTTCACGCCCACTCCGTGGTCGGTGGAACCGGCGACGACGGTGATCGACGGATCCTCGGCGAGGATGCGACAGGCCTGATCCAGGGACTCCGGACGCCGGAAACGCGCCGTGCCGCCGGTGAGGTCGGTGCGCGCCGCGCAGGGCGCGGGGGTGTCGCGGCGCTGCGCGAGAGCGTCGGCGGAGCCGGGGGAGTCAGGCGTGCCGAGCGCGAGGGCGGCGTCGCGGATCGGACGGTAGCCGGTGCAACGGCACAGGTTGCCGGACAGCGAGTGCAGGTCGAAGGGCCTGTCGGACTCCGGGCGGTAGTACTCCGCGGTCATCGAGCAGATGAAGCCGGGCGTGCAGTAGCCGCACTGCGAACCGCCGCGCACCGCCATCTCGTGCTGGACGGGGTGCAGGTCACCGGCGGTGCCGATGCCCTCGGCGGTGACGACCTCCTGCCCGTCGAGGGCGGCCGCGGGCAGCAGGCAGGCGTTCACCGGCGTCCAGCGGGTGGTCCCGTCGGTGGCGGTGTCAGGGCGGGCGACCATCACCGCGCAGGCGCCGCACTCGCCCTCGGCGCAGCCCTCCTTGCAGCCGGTCAGACCGTTGTCGCGCAGCAGGTCGAGGAGGTTGACGTGGGGGTCGGTGCCGTGGAGAGTCGCTCCGTTCACCGTCACCGATATGGGTGCTGAAGTCTGGGCTGAAGTCACTGGTGGATCTCCTGGTGACTCGCGGTGGGCAGGTCGCCTGGGTCCGGACGCCCCGTCACGGGGCCGTATAGCGACCGGCTGTCCACCTGTTGTCGCACAGATTATTGCACCGGGAGATTTCGCGCAGGTTTCACGGATTCTCCGGCCACGGATGTTTCGGGTAGCGCCCCCGCATCTCGGCACGGACCTGCGCGTACGCCCCGGACCAGAAGCCGCCGGGGTCGTCGGTCACCGCCACGGGGCGTCCGGCCGGCGAAAGCAGTTCGAAGCGGACGCGACGTCCGGCGACCTCGGGGGAGACGTGCAGGCCGAAGCAGTCCTGCAGCCGGGTCGACACCACCGGCGGGGTGTCGGCGGCGTCGTCGACCTGCGGGTAGGTCAGCCGCACGGTGCGCCCGGACGGCAGGGTCAGCGTGGTCGGCGCGTACGTGTCGACGGGACGGTCCCAGGGGATCAGCCCGCGCAGCAGCCCGGCGAGGTCCGGGCGCCGGCCCGCCGCCAGGTCCGGCACCACGAAGTCGAGCAATTCACTCTCCCCGCCGCGCACGTCCGGGTAGCCGTCGATCCCGTTGACGTGCAGGTACTGGATGCGTTGGCGCAGACTGCGCGCATTGTCCGACCAGGTCAGCACGTCCATGCCGTGGGACGCCAGGCCACGTCGCACCGCCGCGGCACGGGTGGCCTCGGAAAGGTCCGCGGTGGCCACCGGGGTGGACGACAACTCGATCGCCCCGAGACCGCGCACGCGCCGGGCCTGCAGCTTCCCGGCGGGGCCACCGGGGGTCCAGGTGCAGGTCAGCTCGTCGGTGAGCAGCGGGGAGGCGGCCTGGAGGGCGAGCTCGCGCGACAACGGCACCGCCGTGTGCACCAGCGCCTCGGTACTGCTCGTGTTGCCGCTGTTGCGTCCCAGGTCGGCGATGGCGATCCACGCCGACGAGTGAGCCTTCGCGTCGCGCCACACCACCCCGGTGCCGGACGCGGTGAGGTAGCGGTTGGAGTCGCCCACCCGGTGCGCCACCAGGCCCGGGAACGCGCAGGCCACGGTGTACGCCACCGCGTCCTCACCACGCAGGTCCGGGGAGGACGTCCCGGCGTCCAGCAGCCGTTCGAGCCGGCGCGCGCCCTGGGAGCCACGCGCCTGACGCACCGCCGCCGGCAGGTCGCTCACGCGTGACCCCTCGTCGACGACGTGCAGCACCGCGGCGACGGTGCGCACGTCGACCCGTCGGGACGCCACCGTCGCCCCGCGCGCGAGCCGCGGGTCCGTCGGCACCGCGGCGAGGCGGCGTCCGACGTCGGTCACCCGGCCGTCGGCGTCCACCGCACCCAGGGAACGCAACGTGGCCTCGGCGGCGTCGGAGGCGGGGCCCGGGAAGGCGTCCGGCAACGGCAGGTCCGCCCCGCGCGGCGAACCCCAGCACGCCACGTCCAGCATCGCCGAGGTCAGGTCGCTCGTCGTCACCGCCGGCGGGGCGAACGCGGGGGCCTTCGCGAACTGCTCGGCGGTGATGCAGCGGTACACCGTGCCCGGCCCCTCACGTCCGGCACGTCCGCCGCGCTGCGTGCAGGACGCCTGGCTCGCCACCTCCGTCACCAGCACGGACAAGTCGCGGGAGGTGTCACGCCGGGCGGTGCGCGCCAGGCAGGAGTCCACCACGACCCGCACGCCGGGCACCGTCAGGGAGGACTCCGCGACGTCCGTGGCCACGACCACGCGCCGGGTGTCACCGCCGCCGCGCACCACGGCCGCCTGCTCGGCGGTGGACAACCGGCCGTGCAGTGCGAACGCCTCAACCCCGTCACCTGCCAGCCTGTCGGCCAGGGTTGTGGTGTCGCGGATCGTCGGCACGAAGACCAGCACGTCGCCGTGCGTCTCCGCCAGCGCCCGACGCACCGTGGCCAGCACCACGTCCTGCACGGCGGTGCGCGACCGCCGGTCCCGGTTCACCATCGAGGCGGCCGAGTCGGCGTAGCGCACGTCGAGGGCGTGGATGGGGGAGGGGACGTCCACCACCGGTGCCGGCGGGTCGGCGAGCAGCCCGGCGAAGCGGGCGCCGTCCACCGTCGCCGACATCGCCACGACCACCAGGTCATCGCGCAGTTCGCGCAGCTGGGCCAGCATCGCGAACACCAGGTCGGACTCCAGCGCACGCTCGTGCACCTCGTCGACGACGACCGCCGCCACCCCGTCGAGGTCCGGGTCGCGCAGCATCCGGCGCAGCAGCACCCCCGGCGTCACCATCTCGATCAGGGTCGACGCCCCGGCCCTCCGGTCCCCGCGCACCGTGTAGCCGACCTCGTCGCCGAGCCGGACGCCGCGTAGTTCGGCGACACGCGTCGCCGCCGCGCGGGCCGCCACCCGCCGCGGCTGGGTCACCACGACCTTGCCTGTGCTCCCCTGCGTCCCCTGCACCGCCTCGGCGACGTACTGCGGCGCCAACGTGGTCTTGCCGGTGCCCGGCGGGGCCTGGACCACGGCGGTGCCGCGGGTGCGTACCGCGTGGATCAGGGCGTCGCGTCCGGCGGCGAAGGGGAGGTCGGTCACCTCACCACCGTAACCCCTCGCGCAGTCCCTCCTGCAGGGTCACCGCCAGGTACGGCACCGCGACGGCGAGGTAGCAGACCGCGGACACCGCCGCGCCGGACAGCCACGTCCACGCGTCGCCGGCGGTGTCGGCATCCTGACCGGTGTGCAGCCTGTTCAGGCCGATGGCCGCCTGCACCAGCGCGCACAGCAGCAGCACGACCTGTACGAGGACCACGTAGCCGCGCGCCGACGGGGCGCGGGGTCCGTCGTCCAGCCACTCCGGTCGCACCAGGTGCGGACGCGAGCGCGTGGCGAACAGGAACACCAGGATGATCTGCCCGACGAGCGGGATGAAGCCGTACAGCAGGCATGCCGCGGGATAGCCCGCGTCGTGCAGGCGCCGACAGCTCAACGCCAGCACCGGGATCACCAGGAGCAGCCAGGTGAGGCCGGCGACGGTGGAGTAGACCTCGTCCGGCGGTGTCCGGAGGTTTTCGCGCAGCAGGCGGTAGGCCAGCGTGACCAGGACGTACGCCAGCATGATCCACCAGAAGCCGCTCCGGGAGGTCAGCCCGCTGAAGCGGTTCCAGCGCACGAAGAAGTCGACGAGAGCCTGAAGGAGGGTGTGGGGGTGGGACCGGTGAGGGAGGGGTTCCTGAGTCTTATCTTGGAGAGAGGAAGTCGAGGATGTCACGGTCGTCCATGCTAGGTCACGACCCCCGGGGCACGGCAGGGTTCCCACAGGAGGGCTACAGTGGCCTCCTATGGGACTGAAGGAGAAAGCGGTCTCCGTCGCCGGCAGGATCACCGACGCGGTACGCATAGGAAACGGACTTGACCAGCGAGACCTCGCCCCGGTGGGGTGGTTCGCCCACGAGCAGGCGGTGCAACGCCTGAAGGACAGCTTCGACGCCGTCCCACCCGGCAGCCGGGTACGGCTGGCGAAGAAGACGTCCAACCTCTTCCGGGGACGCTCCAGCGACGCCGTCGGGCTGGACGTCTCGGGCCTGCACGGCGTGATCGCCGTGGATCCGGTGGCGTGCACCGCCGACGTGCAGGGCATGTGCACCTACGAGGACCTCGTCGACGTGCTGCTGCCCTACGGGCTCGCACCGACGGTGGTGCCGCAGCTCAAGACCATCACCCTCGGCGGGGCGGTCACCGGCATGGGCGTGGAGTCCACGTCCTTCCGCAACGGGCTGCCGCACGAGGCCGTCCTGGAGATGGACGTGCTCACCGGCACCGGCGAGATCCTCACCTGCTCGCCCACGCAGAACACCGACCTGTACCGCGGCTTCCCCAACTCCTACGGGTCCCTGGGCTACAGCGTGCGGCTCACCGTGCGGTGCGAGCGGGTGGAACCCTACGTGGACCTGCGGCACGTGCGCTTCGACGACGTGACGTCGCTGACCGAGGCGCTCGACCGCATCGTGACCGACAAGGAGTACGACGGCGAGCGCGTCGACTACCTCGACGGCGTGGTCTTCAGCCTTCAGGAGAGCTACCTGGTGCTGGGCCGCGCCACCGACGAGCCCGGTCCGACCAGTGACTACACCCGGGAGCGCAGCTACTACCGCTCGCTGCAGCACCCGGCCGGCGTGCTGCGCGACAAGCTGACCGTGCGCGACTACCTGTGGCGCTGGGACGTCGACTGGTTCTGGTGCAACCGGGCCTTCGGTGCGCAGAACCCCACGGTCCGCACCCTGTGGCCCCGCGACCTGCTGCGCTCCAGCTTCTACTGGAAGATCATCGGCTGGGACCGTCGTTTCGATCTGGCCGACCGTATCGAGGCACACAACGGGCGTCCGCCGCGTGAGCGGGTGGTGCAGGACATCGAGGTCACCCCGGAAAACCTGCCGGAGTTCCTGACCTGGTTCTTCACCACCTGCGAGATCCAGCCGGTGTGGCTGTGCCCGATCCGCCTGTCGGACGATGCCTCCTGGCCGCTGTACCCCCTGTCACCGGGGGAGACGTGGGTGAACGTGGGTTTCTGGAGTTCGGTGCCGGCCGACCAGATGGGGCCGGACGCCCCGGAGGGCGCCTTCAACCGCGAGATCGAGCGCGTGGTCTCCGACCTTGGCGGGCACAAGTCCCTGTACTCCGAGGCGTTCTACACCGAGGAGAAGTTCGCCGAGCTGTACGGCGGTGAGCGTCCCGGGGAGCTCAAGGCGGTCTTCGACCCCGACGGGCGGTTCCCGGGACTGTACGAGAAGACCGTGCGCGGCGTGTGAGCGGCACGGAAGACAGATACACGAAGACGAAGAAGACGCAGATGACGCAGAGGACACAGAGGAGAGAAATGAACAGGGGTTTCACGCCGCTGACGGTGGGAGAGATCGTCGACAAGGTCATCACGCCGCCGGCGCCGTTCCGGGTGACCGCCTTCGACGGGTCGACTGCCGGGCCGGCGGACGCGGAGCTGGTGCTGGAGATCACCTCGCCGGACGCGTTGGCCTACATCGTCACCGCCCCCGGTGACCTGGGCCTGGCCCGGGCCTACATCACCGGCAGCCTGCGCATCAGCGGGGACGAGCCGGGACACCCGTACCTCGTCTTCGACCACCTCCAGCACCTCTACGACCAGATCCGCCGCCCCTCGGCGAAGGAACTGCTGGACATCGGCCGGTCGCTCAAGGCGATGGGTGCGATCAAGCTGCAGCCCGCCCCGGAGCAGGAGACGCTGCCCGGCTGGAAGCGCGCCATGCTGGAGGGGCTCTCCCGGCACTCCCCGGAGCGGGACAAGGAGGTCGTGAGCCGCCACTACGACGTGGGCAACGACTTCTACGAGCTCTTCCTCGGCGACTCCATGGCCTACACCTGCGCCTACTACCCGGAGTTCGAGGGCGAGGACCAGGTCACCGGCCCCGACGGCGGCTGGGGTTACGCCCAGTGGGAGAAGGGCGCTGTGGCCAACGGGCCGCTGACCCAGGCCCAGGACAACAAGCACCGGCTGGTCTTCGACAAGCTGCGGCTCAACCCGGGCGACCGGCTGCTGGACGTGGGCTGCGGCTGGGGCGGCATGGTCCGTCACGCCGCGCGCAACGGTGTGAAGGCCGTGGGCGTGACCCTCTCGCGCGAGCAGTACGAGTGGGGCAAGGCCAAGATCGAGGAGGAGGGCCTGCAGGACCTCGCCGAGGTGCGCTGCATGGACTACCGCGACGTGCCGGAGTCCGACTTCGACGCGGTCAGCGCGATCGGCATCCTGGAGCACATCGGTGTGCCCAACTACGAGGACTACTTCTCGCGCCTGTACGCCAAGCTGCGCCCGGGCGGCCGGATGCTCAACCACTGCATCACCCGCCCGCACAACCGGAAGACCAAGACCGGCCAGTTCATCGACCGCTACATCTTCCCCGACGGCGAGCTCACCGGCTCCGGCCGGATCATCACGATCATGCAGGACACCGGCTTCGACGTGGTCCACGAGGAGAACCTGCGCCCGCACTACCAGCGCACCCTGCACGACTGGTGCGAGCTGCTGGCGTTGAACTGGGACGACGCCGTCCACCTCGTCGGCGAGGAGACGGCCCGCCTGTTCGGCCTGTACATGGCCGGTTCGGAGTGGGGTTTCGAGCACAACGTGATCCAGCTCCACCAGGTCCTGGCGGTGCGCCCGGATGAGTCCGGCCACACCGGGGTGCCGGTCCGCCAGTGGTGGAGGTCCTGACGGTAACCTCGTCACGATGAGAACGATCACGCGAGGTGCCGTCCGGGCGGGTGCTGCGGTGGTGCTGTGCACGCCGCTGCTGCTGGGGGCCTGCACCATCGGAGACCCGGAGCCCGACGACGACGCCCCCGGCGGGTCCGTGGGCACCGAACCGCCGCCGGACAAGCCCGTTCCCGAGTCCGACGCCGCCGGCGAGGAGGACGGCGCAGAGGACGGCGACGAAGACGCCGTGCCGGACGACGAGGACCCGGACCAGCCGGACGTGGACCCGGTGGAGACCGACCCGGGCTCCCGGGGCGCCCGCGGTCTGGCCATCGGCGACTGCGTGGCGGACATGGGGCAGCTCGAGGGCACCGGCGACATCGACCTGGTCGACTGCGCCGAGCCCCACGCCGGTGAGGTGTTCGCGCAGGCGGACATCGCCGGCAAGACCCTCTTCCCCGGCAACGAGCAGCTCGGCGAGGAGGCCGGCGGCATCTGCGGCGGTGACGCCTTCACCACCTACGTCGGGGTGGGGTACGCGGACTCCGCGCTGGACGTGGTCACCATGATGCCGTCGAAGGAGAGCTGGGCGCAGGAGGACAGGACGGTGACCTGTGTGGTCACCGACCCGAACATGGACGGGATCGACGGCAGCCTGGAGCAGAGCTGGCGCTAGCGGGGACGAGGGAACAGAACCCGGGTACTGCAGATTTCGCACCTCATAAGCATCTGACTCTTGCAAAAGGCCAGGTCAGATTTAAAGAGGCTTCTTATGGGGTGCGAAATCTGCTGTGGGACGGGTGCTGTCGGGGGGCACCCCGTCCAGGAAAGCGCCCCTACCGCTCCAGTAGGGTCACCAGTTTCTGACGGTTGGACTCCACCAGGTGCGCGACGGTGAGCTCCCACGCCTGCGTGGACGGCAGCCGCAGCCGCCGCTCGACGTCCTCGAGGAGGGCGTCCACCAGGGCGGGGACGGCCGGGGCGGTCGTGCCATCCTGCGCGGGGATCATGGTCACCGCCTCCGGTGAGCCCCACACCGCCGGGTCGGCGATGAAGAGGTGGCCCTGCGCCGCGGCGTAGCCGAGGGCGGCGTCGCGCAGGTCGGAGAGCTGGTCGTCGGTGATCTCACCGGCCGTCCAGGCGTCCTCCACCAGCGGGACGCGGTCGACCGGCTGGTGGGCGTCCACGATGCCCTCGACGAGCTGCGTGGGCAGGGTGACCAGGGCGCGGGAGGCGGCGGAGTAGACGTCCGCGGCGTCGAGGTAGGGCCGTCCGACCACGATGGTGCGGGCCAGCTCGCGGCTGGCGGTCATGAAGGACAGCAGGGTGGTCAGCTGCTCCGCCGGGGCGGAGTTGAAGCTGCGGACGTCGCGCACGGCCGGCGAGGACGCCGGGCGGGTGGCGAACAACGGGGAGAAGGATGGCGTGTACATGACCCCATGCTGGACGCCCGGTGTTTCCGTGTAGTTACCGTTCCGGGAAGAACTCGGACGCCAGGGCGTCCAACGCCTGGACGACCACGTCGGTCTCCGCCTCGTCGGTGATCGTGATGCGCACGCCCTCCCCGTCGAAGCAGCGCACCGCCACGCCGAACTCACCGATGGCTTCCTCGAATGCGGCGGCACGGTCGTGCAGGTCCAGCCACACGAAGTTGCCCTGGGAGGGGATCCGCCAGGCCTCGGGGATGTGCTCCAGCACGCGCGTGCGCTGGGTCACCGTCTCCTCCGTGCGCTGGAGCAGCTCGTCCCGGGCGGCGATGCTCGCCACCGCGGCGGCCTGGGCGACGGCGCTGACGCTGAAGGGGATGCAGACCTTGTTGACCGCCTCGATGAACTCCGGGCGCCCCACCAGGTAGCCCACCCGCAGGCCGGCCAGCCCGTAGGCCTTGGAGAAGGTCCGCGCGATCGCCAGGTTCGGGAAGTCCGCGAGCAGGCCCAGGCCGTCGGGGAAGTCGTCCTCGCGGACGTACTCGATGTACGCCTCGTCCAGCAGCACCTGGACGTCCTCCGGCACCGCGCGCAGGAACGTGATGAGCTCCTCGCGCGACACCGTGGTGCCGGAGGGGTTGTTCGGGTTGCACACGATGACCAGCCGGGTGTGCTCGTTGATGGCCGCGGCCATCGCCGGCAGGTCGTTGCCGTGCCCGGCGGTGAGCGGCACCTCGACCGGCGTCGCGCCGGCGACGCGCACCAGGATCGGGTACGCCTCGAAGCTGCGCCACGGGTAGACGACCTCGTCCCCGGCGTCGCCGCCACGGCACGTCGCCAGCACGGCCTGCTCGATCAGGGAGGACGACCCGGCGCCGACGGCGACGTTGTCGGCGTCCAGCAGCAGCGAGGACGGCCCGGCGAGCCACTCGGAGATGGTGGTGCGCAGCTCGTGGGAGACGATGTCCGGGTACCTGTTGGCCGTGGCCAGTGCCTCGGCGGCGGCCCTGGTCACCCCGGGGAGCGGGCCCTGGGAGGACTCGTTGCTCGAGAGCTTCACGGGGTGGCCGTGGAGACTGCCGGGGACGTACGTGGGGAGGGAGGTGAGGTCGGCGCGGATCATGCGGTCAAGAATAGTCTCCGGCAGGTTTTGATCTGGTGCGGGGGGCTGATGTATGGTTCGAGTCGTCCGTCACGCACGTGGCGGCATGGAGGCGTGCCAGAGCGGCCGAATGGGACTCACTGCTAATGAGTTGTCTGCTTAACGGCGGACCGGAGGTTCAAATCCTCTCGCCTCCGCCACTTCAGTTTCCTCAGGCTTTTCGTGAGGACGTGTCGTCAGCCGTCCGGTTCTTGTGGTGAGTTACCGGACATTCAGGGCGTGGTCCCGCTATATGGGGTGTGTGGTGTACCCCGGGATCGCGTGACACGTCCCGTCTGGTGGTGTGCCGAGGAATCTGGAGTCGCTGGAAACAGCGTCGCGCCCGTAGCTCAACGGATAGAGCATCTGACTACGGATCAGAAGGTTGGGGGTTCGAATCCCTCCGGGCGCACGCTTTTCTTGGGTGAGCCCCCGCTCACGGTGTTCTTCACCGTCGGCGGGTGCTCACTCGTTTCCGCCATAAGAGTCGTGACGTGCTGATACGGTCGGCTCATGACCTTCACCACACTCATCACCGGCGCGAGCTCAGGCCTCGGCGCCGAACTCGCCCGCCAGTCCGCCGCCGCCGGCCACGACCTCGCGCTCTGCGCCCGCCGGACGGAGCGCCTGGCCGCCCTCGCCGCGGAGATCGCGGCGTCCTGCCCCGCGGTCACCGTGCGCACCTACGCGCTGGACGTGACCGACCCCGACGCGGTGCGCGAGGTCTTCCAACGCGCGGACGCCGAGGCGCCGCTGGACCGCGTGGTGGTCAACGCGGGGCTGGGCAAGGGGCGCAAGGTCGGTTCCGGCAAGCCGGAGGCCAACCGCGAGACCGCCACCACCAACGTGCTCGGCGCGCTGGCGCAGGCGGAGGCGGGCATGGAGATCTTCCGGGCCCGCGGTGCCGGGCACCTGGTGCTGGTGTCCTCGGTGACGGCGCTGCGCGGCAACCGCAAGGCGATGACCACCTACGGTGCCACCAAGGCCTTCGTGGCGAGCCTGGGAGAGGGGCTGCAGTCGGAGCTGATGGTGTCGGGGGCTGGTGGTATTGACGTGACGGTGCTGCTGCCCGGCTACATCCGCTCGGAGATGAACGAGAAGGTCGAGCAGAAGACCCGGTTCATGGTCGACACCGAGACCGGGGTCCGCTCGATGATGGCGGCGATCGAGGCGCGGAAGCGACGGGCGCTGGTGCCCGGGTGGCCGTGGCGGCTCATCGGCCCGCTGCTGAAGGTGCTGCCGTTGAAGGTGGTTTCGAAGCTGGTGTGATCGGCGATCTACCAGGCGCTTTGCTGCTTTCCGGGGTGGCGTGTAGGCTATGGTCTCGTTGCAGAGATGCAACGGCGCGCCCGTAGCTCAACGGATAGAGCATCTGACTACGGATCAGAAGGTTGGGGGTTCGAATCCCTCCGGGCGCACCATTCAAACGGCCCCGTCATCTTCCCGGATGGCGGGGTTTCGTGCTGCGCGGGTGATCCCGCGTCGCGTGCCGGATTCGTCCCGTCGTTGACAGGGGGTCGGACGGGGCGCGGGGTTCGCGGGAGTCGCGACAGGATGGCCCGCCGGGACCTCACCGCCGGAACTTGGCCGCGGTGTGGATGAACGCGCCGATCATGTCCGGCCAGCGCGCCACGTCCTGCGGGGAGTAGGCCGTGGCCAGCTGGGAGCCCGGCAGCAGCGAGTGCAGTTCCTCGGCCACCGCCACCGGGTGCGCGGGGTCGCCGACCCAGGCCAGGATCAGCGTGGGGATCCGGCGTTCCCCGAGGGCGGCGATACGCTCCCGGGAGGGCAGGTCGTTGCCCGCCGCCCCGCGGAACACCGTGGGCAGCAGATCCTCCGCCACGTCCGGCATGGTGAACGGCACCTCGGTGCTGCGCGCCGGCGGCGCGGGCTCCGCACGGGTCGTCTCGGCGAAGGCGGCCAGGCCGTGCTCCTCGACGAACTGTGCGGAACGCTCGTACATACCCGCCCGGTCCCCGCGCAGCTCCCAGGCCGTCGGCGGGATGCACAACGTCATGGACGCGTAGTCGTGCCCGGCCGCCGCGGAGGTCAGGATCGTCGCCGCCCCCATCGACTGGCCGACCACGTGCACCGGCGCGTCCGGGGAGAACTCGGTCGCAACGTCCTCCAGGTCGCGGGCCAGGGAGGTCCATCGGTAGGCCGCCGGGTGCTCGGGCCCGGACGACCGGCCGTGGCCACGGGCGTCGTAGCGAAGCACGCGCAGTGCGTCCTGACCTGCGGTGAGGTCGAGGCCGAGGGCCACGTCGCGGGCACGGCTGGAGGTCAGCCCGTGCAGCTGGACGACCGGGGTGCCGTCCACGGGACCCCAGATGTCGTGAGCGAGGGAGGAGAGGGCGTCTGTCTTGTCAGGTGTGCGACTCATGCAGGAAATCCGTGTGTAATCCCACGGCCCTATCGTCCGTGGGTATGAGACTGACAACTGTAGCCCGTATGGAGCTCGCCGCAGGACAGGTACACGTCTTCGACCAGACGGTGTCCCCTGTGTCTGCTGCGTCTCCCGGTGCGCCCGGCCACGCCCCGTCCTTCGACCAGGCGCGCCACGCCGCCGCGGGCTCGCGCCCGGGCAGCTGGATGGCTGTCGCCTTCGCCGTCCCGTCCGTCGGACGCGGACGCCTCGCCGCGGCGTGGGACCGGGTCGTGGCCCGTCACGGCACGCTGCGCACCGTGCTCACGCAGGACGCAGGACGCATCCGCGTGCAGGACGTGCAGGTCACGGGCGGCCGTTGGCGCCGTGCGGGCGATCGCACGCAGGATCCGCGCGCCGTGCTGCGCGGGGTCTTCGACGAGGCGTGCGAGCCCTTCGGCTCCCCGTCGCACCGGCTCAGCGTGGTCGACCACGGCGACGGCACGTGCACCGCCGTCATCGGCCTGGACCACAGTCACACCGACGCATGGTCGCTGCTGGTGCTGGTGCGCGACATGCTCGCCGCACTGGAAGATGCTCCACTCCCGCCTGTGCCCTCCTTCGGTGATCACGTCCGCGCGCTTGCGGGCCGCGACGCCGCCCCGGCGCACGTGCGTGAGCGGTGGTGCCGGATCATGGAGGAGGGCGACGGCGACATGCCGGTGTTCCCCCTCGACCTGGGCGACGTCTCCGAACCCCGCGACGAGGTCGTCGAGGTGCTCGACGTGCTGGACGCCGCGGGCGTGGCGCGTCTGGAACGCGCCGCCGAGGCCCGCGACGTCCGGTTGCTGCCGTTGGCGGTGAGCGTGCTCACCCAGGTCAACCGGGACATGGGGGCGGGGCGGTTGCGCGCGGTGTTCCCCGTGCACTCCCGGCGCGGACCGGCCGACGACCCGGCGCGGTGGGCGGACTCGGTGGGCTGGTTCATCACCAACTCCGTGCTGGACTGCGACTCGGTCGACCCGTCCGCGTGCGCCACCGCGGTGCGCGACGCGATCACCCTGGGGTCCTACCCGTTGGAGCCGTTGCTGCGCCCGTGGGGCGGGATGCCGAACACGCCGGGCATGTTCGCCCTGTCGTGGCTGGACAACCGTCGGCTGCCGGTGCAGGTGCCGGACGCCGCACACCCGCAGCACGTCTCGGCGTGGATCCGCACCGACGGGGTGATGGCGTGGTTCGTCCTCAACGACGACGGCATGCACCTGCGGGTGCGCTACCCCGGCACGCCGGAGGCAGTGGCGACGGTGGGGCAGTGGGCGCGGCGGGTCGCCGACGGGCTGCGCGCGCTCGGCTCAGACGACCCCGTTCTCGTAGGCGAAGACCACGACCTGAGCCCGGTCGCGTAGGCGCAGTTTCTGCAGCACCTTGCGCACGTGGGTCTTCACCGTCTCCTCCGAGATGAACAGCACCTCGGCGATCTCGGCGTTGGAGCGACCCGTGGCGATCTGTTCGACGGTCTCGCGCTCCCGCGGCGTCAGCGAGGCCAGTTCGGTGGACGCCCGGCGTGGGGCGGAGCGCGGGGAACGAGCCACCGCGTCGGCGATGAGGCGTCGGGTGACGGTGGGGGCGAGCAGCGCCTCGCCGGTGACGGACAGGCGCACGGCGCGGGCGAGCTCGTCGGCCGGGGCGTCCTTCAGAAGGAACCCGGAGCAGCCGATGCGCAGCGCCTCGTAGACGTAGTCGTCGAGGTCGAAGGTGGTGAGCATGATGATCCGTGGGGCGGGGTCCAGCCCGGAGGACAGGATGCGCCGGGCCGCCTCGAGCCCGTCCATCACCGGCATGCGCACGTCCATGAACACCACGTCCGGGTGCAGGCGGGTGGCCTGCTCCACGGCCTGGGCACCGTCGGCGGCGTCGCCGAGCACGGTGATGCCCTCGCGTGAGTTCAGCAGCGCGGCGAAGCCCTGGCGCACCATCGCCTGGTCGTCGACCACGAGCACGGTGGTGGGTGCCGGGTTGTCGGTCATGGGGGTCACGTTACCGGGTGGGTGCGGGCACGGCGGCGGTGACGGTGAAGCCGCCGTCGGCGGCGGGCAGGGCGGTGAACGTGCCGCCCACGGCGCGCACCCGGGCGGACATGCCCTGGATGCCGGCCCCGCCGCTGTGCTCCGGGGGGACGATGGCGTCCGGCGCGGCCGGGCCGTTGTCCACCGTCAGGGTGACCCAGACTTGGTCCCCGCCGTCACCGTCCAGCTCCAGCCCCACCAGCACCGCGGACCCCGGGGCGTGGCGTGAGGCGTTGGACAGCGACTCCTGCAGCACCCGGTGCAGCACCACGCCGGTGGTGTCGTCGAGGCGGGCGGACACCGCCGTGACGTCCTGCGGCGACCAGGACACGTCCACCCCGGCGCGCCGGGCGGCCTGCAGCGTGGGGCCGATCTGGTCGGTGCCCACCGGGGTGGTGGCCCCGTCCTCGGCGTCGCTGCGCAGCACCCCGAGCAGTTCGCGCACCTGGTTGAGGGCCTCGCGGGCGGTGTCGGAGAGGGAGTCGAACTCCGCGTGGATCGCCGGGGTCACCCCCTGCAGGCGGTAGGGGGCGGACTGCGACTGCACCACGATCATCGACATCTGGTGGGCGACGACGTCGTGCAGGTCGCGCACCAGACGGTTGCGTTCCTCGGCCATCACCCGCATCTCCGACTGCTCGCTGGTGCGGGTCTCCTCCAGGCGCAGGTCCCGGCGGGAGGCCAGCAGCCAGCGCACCAGCAGGAACAGCACCGTCCACACGGTCACGCCCACGACCCAGCCGACGCGGGCACCGTCCGGGTTGGTGAGCATCAGGACCCCGGTGGCGGCCACGGCGAGGATGACCGAGTTGCGTGGGGCGCGCACCACCACGACCGCCAGGGTGAACGCCAGCGCCAGGTGGAAGGGCACCGGCCAGCTGAGCATGTAGGTCTCCTCGGTGCGTAGCGGGGCGCTGATGAGGCAGGCCAGCACGACCGCCAGCCAGGACGGCACCGGGTGCCACAGGCTGGTCAGCACCGGCAGCGTACCGACGGCGGCGAGCAGCGGCACGATCGCGGCATTGAGTCCGTGGGTGACGAAGTAGGTCGGCCAGGCCACCGTGAACAGGACCGTGGTGAACAGCGCCACGAGCAGCAGCACCTGCGGGGTCACGCCGGCGCGCGAGGCGGGACCGGACACGGCGCGCACCGTCGAGTCGGTGGCACGCGCGATCGCGCCGCGAAACGGTCGGGTGGGCTGGTCGCTGCGTCTCATGCCTGTGACGCTAGTCGGCGGTGCGGCCACCCGGATCCCCCTGGAGAGTGAGATCCACAATCACCCTGCGGAGGGATCCACGCGGGGAAGGACGCTGCCTAGCGTTCCGGGGCATGTCACGTCGTAGAAGAGTCGCCGCCACCACCGTCCTGATGTCCGCCGCCGTCGTGCTCCTCACGGGGGCCACGTCCACCCCGACCGCCGGGTCCACGGCGGTGACCCCGCAGCCCGTGGGCGCGGTGGCCGCCGCCGAGACGCTCGCCGCGGGGGAGCCCGGGACGTCCTACCTCCCCGCCGAGCTGGTTGCGGAGCTCGGCTACCGGCCCGGGACACAGGAAGGTACGCAGGACAGCACGCAGGACAACGCCGGCTCCGCCACGAACCCCACCGGCGACTGTTCCTCGCCGGTGCCGTTGCCGGAGTCCTTTGAGCCGGCGTGCATGACCCACGACCTGGGCTACGACCTGCTGCGCGTGGCCTACCGCACCGGCGAGACCATCCCGGAGCACACCCGCGCCGCACTCGACCGGCAGATGGCCGCCCAGATGGCGGCGTCCTGCGACGGGGCGACCGCGTGCCGGGCGGTGGCGGGCGTCGCCTACGCCGGCGTGGCGGTCAACACCGTGCGCCAGCACAACGGCGCACCGGTGGAGGAGTGGTTCCCGTGGTGAACCGGGGCAGGACGCTGCTCACGGCGGCGGTGGTGCTGGCGGCGTTGTCGCAGTTTGTGGCCCCGGCCGCGGCGGCGACGTGGTGGGCCTTCGACCGGGGGCCGCTGGCCCAGCACCCGCGCGACGTGCTCACCGAGCCCGCCGCGTCCGGCGCGGTGCGTGTCTACGGCGACCACCCGGGGCAGGACGCCACGGCCGCCGCGCGCGACACCGTCGACGAACTCGTCGACGCCGGTGGTCTGGAGCGTGGCATCGTGCTGGTCACCCTGCCCACCGGTTCCGGGTGGGTGGACCCGGTGCAGGTGGAGGCCGTGGAGGACTGGGCCGACGGGGACGTGGCGAACGTCGCGGTGCGTTATGCGCGCACCCCTTCGGCCGTGGCGTACCTGATGCGCCCGGAGCTCGCCGAGCAGTCGGCGACGGCGCTGTTGCGCGAGGTCACCGAGCGCGTGGAGGAGCTGGACGCCGCGCGGCGTCCGGCGGTGGTGGTGCAGGGCCAGAGCCTCGGCGTCGGCGCGGGTCTGGCGGCGGTACGGCAGCTGGCGCAGGACGGTGCGGCCGCGCCGGCCGCCCAGCTGTGGCAGGGCCGTCCCGGTACCGTCGCCGCGCCGGCCGAGGACCGGTGCACCGTCGACGAGATCAACGACGACGACCCGGTGGCCGCCCTCGGCCCCGGTCTGTTGCTCGACCCCGTCGCCGCGGTCGGGGTGCTGGCGGACCTGCCCGGCTCGGCGTCGTCCACGGCCGGCACGCGGCACAGCTACCGTCCGGTGCTGCCGCCGCAGGGGTGCGTGGGGGATCAGTCCCCGGACACGTCCCCGGACACGTCCCCGAACACGTCGCCGAGGAAGGCGAGCTGGTCGGCGACGACGGCGTCGAAGTCCGCCCCGGAGTAGATGTCGAAGTGGCCGGCGTCGTATTCCTTGACCACACCCTGCGGCGCGCGGGCCACGTGGCGACGACTCGCCGCCACCGGGGCCACGGAGTCCGCCCGGCACAGGCAGAACAGGGCGGGCACGGTCAGCTTCCGGGCGTACCCGCCGGGCCGGGAGGTGAGGATGCCGGGCACGATCCGGGCGGCCACCTCGTTACGGAAGGTGGAGTCCGGTGGGACGAGGCCGAGGTAGCCGTCGATCACGTCGTCGGCGGTCATCAGGGCGGTGTCGCCGGCCCCGCCGGCGGTCGCCACCGTCACCGGGTCGCGGCCCAGCAGCGACGCGGCGATGTCGCGCACCGCCCGCAGCGTCAGCTTCGCCGAGACCACCGGCGGGATGCGCAGCACCGAGGCCACCCCGTCGGTGAACGGGCACTGCGCGATCACGGCGTCCACGGTGCCCGGCGAGCCCGGCTCCGCCGTGGCCCCGACGTGGATCGCGTGCCCGCCGGAGAAGGACGTCCCCCACGCGACCACGGGGGCCTCGCCGGGCAGGGTGTGGGCGAAGGCCACCGCCGCCGCCCAGTCCTCACGCTGACGCCGCACACTGAGCAGCTGACGGGGACGGCCGTCGCTGGCGCCGAAGTACCGGTAGTCGAACACCAGGCAGCGGTAGCCGTGCGCCACGAATCGCTGCGCGAAGGCGTCCAGCCCCATGTCCCGGACCGCGCCGAGCCCGTGGGCCATCACCAGCGTCGCCCGCGGTGGTGTGTCTGGTGCGGTGTCTGGTTCGTAGAGCCAGGCCGCACAGTTCACCTGGCCGGACAGGAAGGTCACGTCGGTGCGTTGTCCCATGAAACAAGGGTGCACGGCGCAGGCCGGATCCGCAACGGTGTTCTACACTCAATAACGGACAAGAGGATCATGTGAGGAGAGCTAATGACTGACAGTGACGGCTGGGGCCGCGGGCCCGGTGACCGGGACCAGACGCCGCAGTGGGGACAGGCCGCCGGTGGTCAACCTGACTGGGGACAGTCGTTCCAGCAGCAGCCGCCCCAGTACTCTCAGCCGCCGCAGGAGCCGCAGGGTCCGCAGGGTTCCGGCGCGGGACGCATCCTCCTGGTCGTCATCCCGGTGTTGATCATCGTCCTCGTCGCCGCGTTGCTGGTCTGGAAGTGGGACGACCTCTTCGGCGGTGGAGGCGACGACTCCGCCCAGTCACCGACGATCAGCCGGCAGACCACGCAGGCCGACGAGACCTCTTCCTCAGCCCCCTCGAGTTCCTCGGCGCCGTCGACGACGTCCAGTCAGAGCCGTCCCGACCGTGCGGACCTGCCCGCCGGTGCCGAGCCGGTCAACGCCGCCGCCCGCGCCGGCGAGCCCACCGGTGACTTCAACTCCGTGTACAAGTCCCCGCCGTCGGGCGACACCTACACCAGTGACGAGTTCGCCCAGGCCGTGCGCGACGCCTTCGTGGAGGCCTACCTCGACAACCGCGAGACCGACCAGGATCTCACCGTGACCAGCCCCGTCAACGGCACGTCCTACCGGATGAGCTGCACCGACGAGGGCAGCTACGTGCACTGCTCCGGCGGCAACGACGCGAATGTCTACATTGCGTAGCCGCGCCGGGGGCGTCAGGGGCGCCAGGGGCCTTGCCGCGGTCGTGCCCGTGACCGCGGCGCTGCTGCTCGGCGGCTGCGTGATCGGCGACGTCGACCGTGACGGGGAGACGGCCCAGGAGACGGCAGGGCAGAGCACCACCGCACGGACCCCGGACCCGACGACTGACCCGACCACGAGCCCGGCGCCGACGTCTTCGGCGTCATCCTCACCGCAGGCCGGCGCCCTCGAGGTCCCGGAGGGATCCGGCAGTGCCGGGGTGGCCCTGCTCGACGACGGTGACCTGCGCACCGGCGGTTCCCTGGCCGACCTCGCCGACGCCGCCTGGTCGACCAGCAAGGTCCCCGTGGCCGTCGCCGCACTCACCAACGCCGGTGCTGACGACCAGAACGGGCTCGACGGGCTGATGCGTCAGGCGATCACCGTCTCCGACAACGACGCCGCCGAGGCGCTCTGGGCCTCCCTCGGTGACGAGGCGGCCGCGGCCGCCGCCACGCAGGACGTCCTGCGCCAGGGCGGCGACACCACGACGACCGTCCCGGCGCAGAAACGCCGCGCGGAGTTCAGCACCTTCGGCCAGACCACCTGGGCGCTGGGCGACCAGGCCAGGTTCGCCGCCGGACTGCGCTGTGTCGCCGGCTCCGCCCCGGTGCTCGACGCGATGGGGCAGGTCGCCGCCGGCCAGGACTACGGTCTCGGCCGGCTCGACGGCGCCCGCTTCAAGGGCGGGTGGGGACCCGGCGAGGACGGCACCTACCTGGTCCGCCAGTTCGGGCTCATCCCCGCCGACGACGGCACGATGGTGCCCGTCGCCGTCGCCGCGACCGCCCCCGACGGCAGCTACGCCTCCGCCCAGGTGGTGCTCGACGAGGTCGCCGGGTCCCTGCGCGACACCGTCGCCGGTGCTCACGGTGTGCCCGCCGAGGGTGGTTGCTGACCGGTCCCGGCCGGTGCGTGGATCGTCAGCGAACCGACAGCTGGCGGACTGCGGGAATTGCAGACCCGTCGGCTAATGTCGGATGCTGTGGTACCCAGGTCAAGCAACGCAAGAGCAACCGGAACGCATCATCGCGCGTCGGGCGGCAACGCCGGGGGGCCAGGTGGTGGTGTCGGGAGGAAGGCGAACCAGTTCAGTCTCTGGATCGTCGGTGCCCTGCTGCTCAGCGTGTTGAGCGTGGCGGTGTTCCTCAACGGCCTCGCGGCCGACGACGGGGACGAGGCCGAGCGCGACCGCCGTGCGCTGGAGCAGGACGTCGCGGCGTCCTCCGAACCGACGGCGCAGCAGGAGGCCGACGACATCCGGGTGGAACTCGCCGCGGCCGTCGACGAGGTCTCCGCGGAGTTCGGCGTCACCGCCGGGGCGACGATGCGCGCCGGCGGCGGCATCGTGCACGTCGGTGACCTGCAGGACGGCCCGGGGCTGTCCTCGATCAAGGTGCCGGTGTCCATCGCCGCGGTGCAGGCCGCCCTGCGTGAGGGCACGCCCGTGGAGGACCTGACCGAGGACATCGACGCCGCGATCACCGTCTCCGACAACGACGCCGCCCTGCGGCTGTGGCAGTCCCTCGGCGACGACGACGAGGCCGCCACCGCGCTCGGCGCGGTGCTGGCCCAGGGCGGCGACCCCACGGACACGAACGTGGACCGCGACAGCGCCGACTACGAGGGCTTCGGCGACATCGGCTGGACCCTGGACAACCAGGCCATCTTCGCCAACCAGATGGCCTGCGTGCTGGGCTCCGAGCAGACCGTCGACGCGATGGGCCGGCTCGCCGAGGAGCACGCCGGAGGCCTCGGCCAGCTGGAGAACGCCCACGTCAAGGGTGGGTGGGGTGACACCGCCGAGGGCAGTTTCATCCTGCGCGAGTTCGGTCTCGTCGGCCCCGTCGGTGCACAGGTCCCGGTCTCCATCGGGGTCATCCCCGAGGACGGCAGCGAGCAGACCTCCCGCGCCGCCGTCGCCGAGCTGGCCCAGCGCATCGCCCCGCTGGTGGAGCAGTCCTCCACCACCGGCGGTGCCGCCGAGTGCCAGGTCGGACAGGAGTAGTCGGGCAGGAGCAGGGGTCTAGAGGATCCCGATCTGCGCGCCGAGGCTCTCGGCCTGGTGCAGTTGCTCGATCCAGCCCGGATCACCGGGGCGCACCCGGATGAACGGGCGGTTGGACGGTGCCTCGCGGGTGCGTCCGGCGCGCGCCTCGTAGCGCAGCCGGGCGTCGTACCCGTCACCGGTGAGCTGACCCAGGTCCCCGTCGGGGTCGCCGAGGGCCGCGCGGGCGGCGCCGAGCAGCTCCACCGTCTCGTCGAGGGCCGTGACCAGGGCGTCCCGGTTGTTCTCGCACATCGCCTGCACCAGCGGCGGGGCGGTGCCGGCCACGCGGGTGCCGTCGCGGAAGCTCGTCGCCGCCAACGACAACGCCAGCGCGCCACCACGGTCGGCGGTCACCGCCAGCGCCTCGGCGAGCACGTGCGGCAGGTGGGAGACCCGGGCCACCGCGTCGTCGTGGTTTCCGGTGCGTGCCGGCACCACCGCCGCGCCGGTGGCCGTGGCGGTCTCCACGACCCGTCGCCACGTGGTCACCCATGCGTCGTTCTCGCCCGCGTTGTCGTGGGTGACGACCCACACCGCGTCGTCGAAGAGGCCGGTCGTCGTTGCGTCCCACCCGGAGTCGGCGGTACCGGCCATCGGGTGGCCGCCCACGTAGCGCTCGGCCAGCCCGTGGGCGCGCACCAGCTCCAGAACCTCCGCCTTCACGCTGACCACGTCCGTCAGCCCGCAGTCCGGGGCGTGGACGGCGACCTCCTCCAGCAGCGAGGGCAGTGCCGGCACCGGCACGCCCAGCACGATCAGGGCGTCCTGCGCGGCGGCGCGGCGCAGCGTGGCGACGAGGTCGGCGGAGACGTCGAAACCGTCGGACGTCGCGGCGTCCACCGTGGCCTGCGACCGGTTCCATCCGAACGCGGGGCGTCCTGCGCCCTGCAGGTCACGCAGCAGGCTGCCGCCGATCAGGCCCAGCCCCAGCACACAGACCGGGAACGGGTCGGCGGGGGCGGGGGACGCTGCTGTGTAGTTCACCTTTCAAGTGTGGCACAGGGCGACTACGGTTAGCGAGCATGAGTGGATTCGTCGTCGCAGCCGAACTCGCCGAGGGTGACTCCGGCGGCGCGTCCTGGCACCTGCGTATCCTGGAACGAGACGTGCCCGACGGGCTGCGGCCGCTGCTGACCGAACTCGGGCGGCTGCGCGCGGCCGGCGTGCTGTTCGCCATGGTCTGCGTGGAGGACGACTGGTGCGCCCTGGTGCGACCCGGCCCGCGCGGCCCCCAGCTGCTGCTCAGCGACGCCTCCGTGGTCGTCGAGGACGACGACGAGCCCGGCATCGGCCTGGCCCGTGACATCCTCGACGAACTCGACGTGGACGGGCCCACCGACGACGACATCGACGACGCCGACGATCCCGACGCCCCCTGGCCCGAGGGCGACTTCGACATCCTCACCGACCTCGGTGTGAGCGACCAGGTGTTCTCCGTGATCCTCGACGACGGGGAGATGCTGGCCACCGAACAGCTCATGCGCCTGGCCGAGGAGCTGGGCTTCGACGACGACCTGGCCGACATCCTCGACACGCTCGGGTACAGCGGGTGGGAGTGACCGGTTCGGGTCTGCCGGCCACCGTGCGCGACAACCGGGACGACGCCCTGATGCGCCGCGCCCTCGCCGTCGCCGCCACCACGCCCGACGGTGACGTGCCCGTCGGTGCCGTCGTCGTCGACCCCGAGGGGCGGGAACTCGCCGCGGCGACGAACAGGCGGGAGGCCGACGCCGACCCGACCGCCCACGCCGAGGTCCTCGCCCTGCGCGCCGCCGCGGCCGCCCACGGCGACGCCTGGCGGCTGCAGGACTGCACCCTCGTGGTCACCCTGGAGCCCTGTGCGATGTGCGCCGGCGCCGCCGTCGGCGCCCGGGTGGGACGCATCCTCTTCGGCGCCCACGAACCACGCACCGGCGCATGCGGCTCCGTGGTGGACGTGGCACGCGACTCCCCGCTGCACACCGTCGCCGTGCGCGGCGGGGTGCGCACCACCGACTGCGAGGAACTTCTCTCCGGGTTCTTTCGCGACCGGCGCTGATTCTCTATCCTGGGGCGGGTCAGATGCAGTACCCCTTTCCAGAACTTTCACGGAGGTTGAACATCATGGATCTCGGAGGACTCGGCGACAAGGCCAAGAAGGCCGTGAACGACAACCGCGACCAGGTCGAGGACAAGGCCGGCGAGGCCATCGACAAGGTCACGGACGGAGACAAGGCGGACAAGGCCAAGGGCTCACTGAAGGACGGGCTGGACAAGCTCTCCGACAAGTGACCGGCCTGCCGCCCCGAGGGTTCGTCCGCGGGCATTTTGCCCGTGCGGGGCGGTTGCTGCTAACTTAGTCGGCGGTGGCGTGTCCGAGCGGCCGAAGGAACTCGCCTCGAAAGCGAGCGTCGTGTAACAGCGACCGGGGGTTCAAATCCCTCCGCCACCGCCGCAGAGAAACCCTCCCGGGAGACCGGGAGGGTTTCTCGCGTTGCGGGGTGGGATGGGGTGGGCTGGGCTAGGACCGGCGCTGTGGAGGTACGGGGGATGGAGTACATTTCGCACCTCATAAGCAGCCTGTGCGAATCTGACCTGGCCTTATGTGATGATCATCCTCTTATGGGGTGCGAATGTTGTCGGTTCACGCCGTGCGCTTACCCCGGCGACGCCTTGCGGGGGTTGCTTGCCCGGAGAGGTTCCGTCCACAGGTCGACGGGTTAGGATTGGCGTTCGCACTGTGCTCCTACGTGGAAGGCTGGCCTCTCCGTGGCTCTACTCCTGTTCCGGCTCGGCCGGTGGTCCTACCTGAGACGGTGGCTCGTCATCGGGATCTGGGCGGTCCTGCTCGCCGCCGTCGGTGGCGGTTCGCTGGTCATCCAGAAGGGCTACAACGACGTCTTCAGCATCGACGGGGTGCCGTCGCAGCACGCCACGCGCATGCTGATGGACGAGTTCCCGGGCACCGACAACCCGGCCATGGCCTCGGACGTGAACCTGGTGTTCCAGGCCCCGGAGGGAGAGAGCCTCGCCGACGAGAAGTACATGGGGGTGCTCGACGAGGTCGTCGACACCGTGCGCACCACCGTCGACGACTTCGGCGACGACTCGTCCTTCGGCAACCCGGTCACCTACAACGACGAGCAGACCGACCTGGTCATCAACACCTCGACGGAGATGGGGCTCTCGCGCGAGGTCGCCGAGGCGGACGCGGCCAACGTCGCCACGCTCAGCCCGGACGGGCGCACCGGCACCACGTCCTTCTCCTTCGACGTGGACCTGCCGGCGGACGTGACCACCGAGGACAAGGACGCCGTCAACGACGCCCTCGACATCGCCCGCGACGCCGGGCTGAAGGCCGAGGCCGGTGGCGCCGGTTTCGGCGACCCGATCGTGATCGAACCGATCAGCGAGGCCGTCGGCCTGCTGGCGGCGTTCATCATCCTGTTCATCACCTTCGGCTCGCTCATCGCCGCGGGCATGCCGCTGATCAGCGCGATCGTGGGCGTGGGCCTCGGCGCGCTCGGCATCACCGGTGCCACCGCCTTCGTGCCGCTGAACAACATCACCCCGGTGCTCGGCATCATGCTGGGCCTGGCCGTGGCCATCGACTACGCCCTGTTCATCATGAGCCGCTACCGCGACGAACTACGTCACGGCAGATCGCGGGCGGACGCCACGGGCCTGGCGGTGGGCACGGCCGGTTCGGCGGTGGTCTTCGCCGGCCTGACGGTGATCATCGCACTGGTCGGCCTACGCGTGGCGAACATCGAGTTCCTCTCCTACATGGGTTACGCCGCGGCGGCGACGGTGCTGCTGTCCGTCTTCGTGGCACTGACCCTGGTCCCCGCACTCTTCGGCGCCTTCGGCGACCGCGTCTTCCGGAAGGACGCCGCGACGGGTGCGCGCGTGCGCGAGGGCATGAGTATGGAGGAGGCGGACGCGGCCGTCGCCGCGTCGTTGGCGTCCGGCTCGCGAGGGAGACGCAGTAAGCGCAGCAAGCGCGGGAAACACGGCCAGCACGAGAAGCCGACCCGCGCAGCATCCGGCACGAAGTCCGGCAAGCCGCTCGGCACGCGCTGGGTGGAGCTGGTGCACCGCGCGCCCGGCGGGTTCCTGCTGCTGGTGGTCGTGTCGCTGGTGCTGCTGACCCTGCCGGCGATGAACCTGCAGCTGTCCCTGCCGTCGGACAAGACCTCCACGCTGGACACCACCCAGCGCCAGTCCGCCGAGATGCTGGAGGAGGGTTTCGGTGCCGGGCGTAACTCCCCGTTCCTCGTCATCGTCAACACCGACGATGTGGACCCGACCTCCTCGGCCCTGTCGCCTCTGGTGAGGGGTGGGGTTGAGCCTGCCCAGGCCGCGTTCGTCACGGTGAAGGACCGGTTGGCCAACAATGTCGGGGTGAAGCACTCCCAGCTCATCGCCGCCTCCGAGGACGGCTCGACCGCGCAGATCCTCGTCACCCCGGAGACCGGGCCCACCGACGAGCGCACCGCTCAGCTGATCCAGCAGCTCCGCGCCCAGCAGGAGGTCCTGGAGAACGAGACCGGCGTGGACATGGGCATCACCGGGCTCGTGCCGATCCAGCAGGACGTCACCGACCGCCTGGCCGACGCCATGCCGATCTACCTGGCGTTGGTCGTGGGGCTGGCGCTGGTCCTGCTGCTGATGGTCTTCCGCTCGCTGATGGTGCCGGTGATGGCGGCCGCGGGCTTCCTGCTGTCCGTCGGCGCGGCGTTCGGTGTGACCGTCCTGTTCTGGCAGGAGGGGTTGTGGGGTCTGATCAGTTCTCCGGGTCCGCTGATCAGCTTCATGCCGATCTTCCTCATCGGCGTGACCTTCGGCCTGGCGATGGACTACCAGGTGTTCATCGTGTCCCGGATGAGGGAACGGTTCACGCTGCACAGTCACGAGGCGGCGAAGACCAGCAAATACAACGCCGTGGAGGACTCGGTGATCGGCGGCTTCGGCCTGGGGGCGAAGGTGGTGACCGCGGCGGCGCTGATCATGATCTGCGTGTTCGCCTCGTTCATCGCCCAGCCGTTGCCGTTCATCCAGATCTTCGGCTTCGCCCTGGGTGTCGGTGTCCTGTTCGACGCCTTCTTCATCCGCATGACCCTGATCCCCGCGCTGATGTTCCTGTGCGGGCGCGCGACCTGGTACATGCCGCGCTGGCTGGACCGCATCCTGCCGTCGGTGGACGTCGAGGGCGCGAAGCTGGAGGAGGCCTACGCCTCCGGCAAGGTCGAGCGCATGGAGGACTGACCGGGCGACGTCCTGATCTTGCCGGGGTTCTGCTGGACCTGGATCCCGGTGACCGTGCCCGCGCCCCCGCCAGCCTCACCGGTCTCCAGGACCACGAGGCGGGTCATGTCCGGTGAAACCGCGTGGAACACCGGCCCGGCCACCGTGTCGACCACGGAGACCCGGGGCATCCCGTACTTGCCGACCAACCCGGCGAGGAACCGGGAGACCCGGTCGTGTCCGCGCACGGCGTTGCGGGCCGCCGAGGACAGCCCGCCGGAGTCCGTCCACAGGACGCAGCCCTCGGAGAGTTCGTCGACGAGGGTGCCCAGGTCGCCGTCGTTGAGGGCGGCGGCCAGGACGTCGAGGCGGTGGCGCTGCACGACGTGGGGGACAGGCACGTCGCCGGTGGACAACGACACCCGTGCCCGACGCAACCGCTGCCGCGTCGCCGACGGGGTCGTGCCGGTGACCGCCGCGATGTCGTGGTGGGACATGCCCGCGACCTCGGCGAGGACCACGATCACCCGGTCCACCGGACGCAAGGTCTGCAGCATCCGGAGGAACGCCAGGTCGACGCCCTCGCCGAGCACGGCGTGCTCGGCCGGGTCGTCCTGCACGGAGATCTCGGGCAGCCACGGCCCCACGTAGCTCTCGCGACGCTTCGCGGCGGACGTCGCGGCGTCCAGCGCCAGGCGCGCGACGACGACCGTCAGCCACGCCGGGACGTCCTGCGGCTCCTGCCCGGTGCCCGTCACGCGGTCCAGGCGCAGCCACGCCTCGGAGACGGTGTCCTCGGCGTCCTGCCAGGTGCCGAGCACCGTGTGGGCGAGGCCGAGCAGGCGGGGACGTTCGTGGGCCCAGGCGTGTGAGTCCGTCATTTCTGCGAGAGTACGCCCAGGCGGTTCCACATGTTGATCGCGGCGATCTCGCTGATCAGCGCGCCGGTGGTCTTCTCCCCGAACTCCGCGAGGACGCGTTCCTGCAGGTCGACGTCGAAGTCGGCGTCCTCGCTGAGGCGGGTGCCGGCCGTGGTGAAGGCCAGGACCAGGGCGTCGGACGCGCTGAACGGGGTGCCGGTGGCGTCCGGCGTCCAGTCGCGGATCGCGTCCACCCATGCCTGGCCGAAGTCGTGCTTGAGTGCCTCGTCGGAGTGCATGCCGATGCAGTAGGAGCAGTTGTTCAGGAAGGAGGCGCGCAGCTCCACGAGCAGGCGTGTGCGACGGTCCAGGCCGCTGCGCGCGGCGAGTTCGAAGGCTCCGGCGGCGGCGTAGGTGCGCTTGCGGATCTTCATCAGGTCGATGTGGGTCATGGTCGTACTCCTGCGGTCCGGTTGAGAACGGGGGACACAGGAGAGACGACGCTGCCCGGGTTACCGTGACAACGTGCAGGTCAGGGCTGGCGGCCGCGCAGCTCCGGGGGAGTGTCGGCGTAGTAGCGGCCGAGGAACTCGTCGCGGTACTCCTCGAAGCGTCCGTCCTCGATGGAGCGCCGGATGTTGTTCGTCAGCGTCACCATGAAGTGGATGTTGTGCAGTGTGCACAACGTGCCCGCCAGGTACTCCTTGGCGCGCAGCAGGTGGTGGATGTAGGCGCGCGTGTAGTTGTCGCACACGTAGCCGCCGACACCGGCGTCGATCGGGATGAAGTCGTGGCGGTGACGTCCCGCCATGAGGTTCAGGCGTCCGTCCAGCGTGTACACCCCGCCGCGACGGGCGAGGCGGGTCGGTGCCACGCAGTCGAAGGTGTCCGCACCTGCGGCGATGGCGGTGAACAGGTCGTCCGGCTCGGAGATCCCCAGCATGTGGCGGGGCTTGTCCTCCGGCAGCTCGTCGCACACCCAGCCGGTGATGGTGCCCAGGTTCTCCTTCTCCAGGGCACCGCCGATGCCGAAGCCGCCGAAGCCGCGGCGCCCCGCGTCCTCCGCCTCCTGCGACAGGTCCACGAGTCCGCGTGCGGCCTTGCGTCGCAGGTCCTCGTACTGCGCGCCCTGCACCACACCCCACAACGACTGCAGTGGACGGTGGCTGCGCTCGAGGGTGAGACGCTCGTGCTCGAGCAGGCAGCGTCGCGCCCACCGGTGCGTGCGTTCCACGGACTGCTCCTGGTAGACGCGGGTGTCGACCAGGGTGGTCAGCTCGTCGAAGGCGAACATGATGTCCGCCCCGAGGCTGTGCTGGATCTGCATCGACTTCTCCGGGGTGAACCGGTGCTTCGACCCGTCGATGACGCTGCGGAAGTCGACACCGTCCTCGTCGACCAGGGCCATGCGCTCCTTCTTCGCCGCGCGGATGTCACCCTCGGTGAGGTTGGCGACGTCCATCGCCAGCACCTTCTTGAAACCGACGCCCAGGCTCATGACCTGGAATCCGCCCGAGTCGGTGTAGGTCGGTCGGTGCCAGTTCTCGAATGCGGCGACGCCGCCGGCGGTGTCCACGATCTCCTCGCCGGGCTGCAGGTAGAGGTGGTAGGCGTTCGACAGTACCGCCTCCGCACCGGTGGAACGGACCTGCTCGGGGGTGAGCGTCTTCACCGTCGCCTTCGTACCGACGGGGATGAACGCCGGGGTGTGGACGTCCCCGTGCGGGGTGTGGATCACGCCGGTACGCCCGTGCGCCGGGGCCCCGTCCACGGTGCCGACGCGGCTGCCGAGCTCGAAGGTGGTGTCCGGTGCCACGTGGTCGGGCGTGGGGGAGTCAGTCATGGTGGATGAGTCTATCCGCCGACGGCGCGGATGCAGGTTTCGGCTACGCCGCACCGTAACGCTGGCGAGCGGCCTCCCCACTAGTTCCGAGTGCTTCACCGAGTTCGCGCCAGGAGACCTTGCTGCCGCGTGCGGTGTGGATTGCGTCGGCAAGGTCGCTCTCCGCGGCATCTCTGCGCCATGCGGCCAGCTTCACTGCCATGACAGGCGGAAGCTCGCGGCTGTCGTCGCCGGGGGCGGGATCGTAGTTCTCGAAGGCGTCGGCGAGCTCCTCGGCGTGGGACGTGATGTCGGCAAGTGTTCGTCGGGTCATTGGGTTATCCCCTCAGGTATTTTTTCCGGGCAGGGCGCATCGCGTGGACGACGGCGACTCCGTCGTGCCAAGCGACGAGCCCGATTTCAACAGGCGTGCCGTCCCAGCCAGGTCCGATGATCATGGTCATTCCGTCCTCCTGGACAAACTGGCTGATCGGGTATCGGAGTGCGTGTTTGATGATCTCGTCAGAGACTCCGTGGCGGTGGGCGGTTTCAAGGATCTGGAGATCGTCGTGCTCGGATCCCAGAATACCTCGTCGCAAGTAACCTTGTCGAGGGTTGAGATGGTTTTCATCACTGATGTCCTGCATGTTCCCCAATTCCCCTTTGTCCCCGTGTGTCGGTTCTTTCACTGTAGCCGGAAACCTGTGTGCCAACCTGTGTGCCGTTGCCAGGACCGGGGACTACCCTCGGTCCACGGAGAACCGAATTCCGACCCTTTTCTAGGAGACGCCTCAATGACCACCGCACGACAGATCGTCCTCGCCAGCCGCCCCACCGGCGCGCCGACCGCGGAGAACTTCCGCTTCGAGGAGGTCACGTTGCCGCAGGTGGAGGACGGGGAGCTGGAGCTCAAGGTGCAGTACCTCTCCCTCGACCCCTACATGCGCGGACGGATGAGTGCCGCCAAGTCCTACGCCGAGCCGGTCCCCGTCGACGGCGTGATGACGGGTGAGACCGTCGCCGAGGTGACCGTCTCACGCCACCCGGACTTCGAGGTCGGTGACCTCGTCCAGGCGCACACCGGCTGGTGCACCCACGCGGTGCTGCCCGCCACGCACGTGCGCACCCTGCAGACCCACGGTGCCCCCGCCACCGCCGCCCTCGGCGTGCTGGGCATGCCCGGGTTCACCGCCTACTCCGGCATGAAGGTCATCGGCCAGCCGAAGAAGGGCGAGACCGTGGCCGTCGCCGCGGCGTCCGGCCCCGTCGGCTCGATGGTCGGTCAGCTCGCCCAGCTCGCCGGTGCCCGCGCCGTCGGCATCGCCGGAGGTCCGGAGAAGTGCGCGTTCGTGAAGGACGAGCTCGGGTTCGACGCCGTGGTCGACCACCGCGACCCCGACTTCGCCGACAAGCTCGCCGAGGCCTGCCCGGACGGTGTGGACGTGTACTACGAGAACGTCGGCGGCGCGGTGTGGGACGCCGTCCTGCCGCTGCTCAACAAGTTCGCCCGCGTGCCGGTGTGCGGCCTGGTCGCCCAGTACAACAACGCCGGTGGCGGCGACACCGACCGGCTGCCCGTGGCGATGAGCACCGTGCTCTCCCAGAGCCTGCTGATCCGCGGTTTCATCCAGATCGAGTTCGCCGAGGAGTACTACCCGGAGTTCCTCGCCGAGATCGGGCCGAAGGTCGCCGACGGCACCATCAACTACCGTGAGCAGGTCGTGGAGGGTTTCGACAACATGCCCGAGGCCTTCGCCGGCATGCTCGAGGGGAAGAACTTCGGCAAGCTCGTGATCAAGGTCGACTGACATGTGTCAGCCGCCGCGGCCCCCGAACACCGCGTAGAGCAACGGGACCGCGGAGACCAGCATCATCGTGGTGCCGACGACCCCCGCCGCGCCGTCGGCCCCGCGCAGTACCGCGCCGCCGACGACCAGACCCACGAAGACGATCGCGGCGACGACCCGCACCGCGGCGCGTTCCAGGCGCTTGAGCTGGCGTTCCACCTGCGGTGTGTTCACCGACAGGTTGCCGCTCTCGATCATGGTGATCGCGTCGTCGAGCCGTCGGGGCAGGCGCCCCAGCACCCGGGCGGTGGCCAGCCCCGTCGTCATCGCACGACGCGCCACGTCCTTCGCCGAGGCGCCGGCACGCTCGCGCACCAGGCGGGCGGCGAAGGGCTCCACCGACTCCCAGATGTTGAACTTCGGGTCCAGGGTGGAGCACAGCCCGGACAGCATCGACACCGCCCGCATGATCAGCAGGAAGTTCTCCGGCAGCTGGAAGGGCAGCGAGCGGATCACGTCGCGGAAGCGCTTGGCGAAGTCCTCGAACTCGCGCGGGTCCACGTACTGCAGGTCCATCACACCCATCCCGCCGAAGCGGGCGAAGAGTTCGGTGACGGCGACCTCGAGTTCGTCGGTGTCGGCGGTGGGCAGCAGGACGCCGAGACGTTTCATCGCCGCGACCATGCCGGCCCCGTCCTGCAGGCCGACGGCGACGACGAGGTCCTGCAGGCGGGTCTTCAGGTCCTCGTCGACGGTGCCGGTCATGCCGAAGTCGATGAAGGTCAGGCTGAAATCCCCGCCCCCGCGCGGCGTGACGAAGATGTTCCCCGGGTGCGGGTCGGCGTGGAAGTGGCCGGTGTCGAAGAGCTGGGTGAACATCGACTCGGCCAACCGGTCGGCCACCTCGGAGGGGTCGACGCCGGCGGCGCGCAGCGCACGCACGTCGCTGATCTTGACCGCCGAGACGTCCTGCAACGTCAGGACGCGGCGGGCGGTGCGTTCCCAGACGACCGTCGGTGCGTCCTGCGCCGGGTGCGCGAGGTTGCGGAACTCCGCGCCGAAGGACTCGGCCTCGGCGCCCTCGTGCAGGTAGTCGATCTCCTCGGCGCTGGTGTGTGCGAACTCCTCGACCAGGGCCGGGACGTCCGCGCGCGCGGCGATGAAGCGGATGCGCGACAACCACCCGGCGATGCGCCGCAACGCGGCGAGGTCGACGTCCACGATCTCGCCGATGCCCGGGCGCTGCACCTTCACGACCACGTCGGTGAAGCCCACGTCCGTGGCGTCCTGCGGGGTCAGTTGCGCCTTATACGCCTGACCCAGGGAGGCCGCGGCCAACGGGACGGAGTCGAACGCGGCGAAGGCGCGGGACAACGGCATGCCGAGCTCGGACTCCGCCAGGGCGCGGATCTGCGCGAAGTCCTCGGCCGGCACCTTGTCCTGCAGGCCGGCGAGCTCGTCGGTGACCGCGGTGGGCAGCACGTCGATGCGGGTCGACATGAACTGGCCGACCTTGATCATCAGCCCGCCGAGGTCGGTGGCCAGCGCGCTGAACCGGGCGGCGGCGCGGACGATGCGTTGCTCCTGGTTGCGCTGGCTGAACCTGCGCAGCCCCAGACGCGGCAGCACCAGCTCGAACCACCACATCACCACCATCAGCCGCAGGCCGAAGGTGGTGATGCGCCGGTAACGGCGGCGCAGGTCAGGCGTCTGCGGCACCGTCGGCTTCTTCGGTTTCTTCGGCGAGGATGCCGTAGATCCGGCGGCGCGCCTCGTCCAGCAACGCCGTCGCCCGACGCCGCTGGTCCTCGCTCCCGCCGATACCGACCTGGTGGACCGCCTGGCCCAACTTCACGCCGGCCTTCGGCAGCTCACCCCGGCCCTCGAACAGGCGGGACAGCCCGTCCCACGGGGCGACGGCATCCGCGTCGGTATCGCCGGCGGCCGCGGCCTCGTCGCGTCCTTCCTGGGTCAGGGTGAACGTGCGGCGCCCGTCGGTCTCCGCCACGGTCGCCAGCCCGTCGTCGACGAGCAACTGCAGCTCCGGGTAGATCTCGGCGGCACCGGGGGCCTCGGACGAGTCGTCCTGCGCGGCGATCTCGCGGACGATCTGCCCGCCGTGACGCGGGCCGTCGGCGAGCACGCCCAGCACCAGGGCGTGGACGCTGACCCGCGGCCGCTCCGAACGGGAGGGGCCAGTGGGCCGCGACTGTCGTGATTCGCGGGGGTCCTGCAGCGGGAACGGGAGGTACCCGCGCATGGTGTCGAGCATGGTCCACAGCGCGTCCGGGTCCGGTGCGCCGTCGAATCGGTTGTGGTGGGTGTATCCCATGTCAGCGCCTCCAAGCGCCTGGTGACGAATAGGTGGACCCCACCAACGCTACCCGCGGTTGGCGCGCAGCACCTCGACCGCGCGCACCGTCGCATGACCACGCCACTCCAGGGCGGCGGCCGGGGAATAGCTGGCGAAGTCCACCGGCCACCCGCCGTCGGCGCACTGCGCGCCGGCCAGGCGTTCCAGGTCGGCCTCGACGGCCGCGGCGTCCAGCAGCCTACGCACCGGGCGTCCCGGGAACGGGGCGAAGTCCAGTAGATTCAGCGATTCGTCGCTGGCACCCTCCGCAACAACCGGAACTTTCCCGTCGGCGGGCACGAACCGGGACAACCGGTCGAGCAGGGCGGGGGAGTCCGGGTACTCGGCCACGTCGAGAGCGTCGAGCAACTGCAGGGAGAAGGAGAGGACGTAGGCGAACGGGGGGTCCTGCATGTCGGCGAGGGCGTCGATCGCCTCGAGGCAGTACCGCGTCGCCGTGCGCAGCCACGGGTGGCCGCTCACCCTCGCGTCCGTGCGGGCGAGCAGGTGCGCCTGCGCAGCCACCGCCGCGGTGATCTGCACCGACGACTCCTGCGGGTCCGCCTGCGCCCAGAACGGCGCGCAACCGGTCGGGTCGGCGACGGGTAGAGCGAACGGCAGACCACCGTCGGCCAGGGTGACCGACGCCAGCCAGTCCAGCAGTGCCTCCAGGTGCGGGGAGCGCGCCGGGGCGCAGCTGACCAGCGCCTCCAGTGCGTGCAGGGCCCCGACGGGCTGGCTTTCCGGGGCGCGCAGGTCCGGTTCCAGGCCCCAGCCGTAGCCGCCGTCGTCGTTGCGGTAGGCCTCCAGCGCGCCGAGCACGGCCGTGTGGCCGGTGCCGGTGGTCAGCACCTCGAAGCGTCGGCGGTCGAGGGCGCGGGCATGGGCGGCCATGAAGGTGGTGGCTGCAGTGGCGGCTGAGGCAGAAGCGTCGGGGCTCATGCCGCCCCAGCATGGCACAGCGCGTGGCAACCCCACCGGCTGGTCGCACCGACCAGTGGGGTTGCGACTGCCCGCGATATCCTGGGCGTCATGAACGTCCCCGCCACCAACGGCCGCTACGCCCCCAGCCCCAGCGGCGACCTGCACCTCGGCAACCTGCGCACCGCGGTGCTCGCAGAAGCGTGGGCGCGCTCCACCGGCCGCGGCTTCGTCCTGCGCATCGACGACATCGACGCCGCACGTTCCTCGGAGATCTCCGCCGACCGGCAGCTCGAGGACCTCGAGGCCGTGGGCGTGACCTTGGACGGGGCGGTGGCGCGCCAGTCGGAGTCGGTGGACCGCTACGACGTCGCCCTGGAACGCCTGCAGGATGACGGCCTGGTCTACGAGTGCTACTGCTCGCGCAAGGACATCCGCGAGGCCGCCCGCGCCCCGCACGCTGTCCCCGGCCACTACCCGGGAACCTGCCGTGACCTGCAGGACGACGAGCGGGCAGGACGCCGCGACGCCCTCGCCGCCGAAGGTCGGGTGCCTTCCTTGCGGCTGCGCGCGCAGGTCGGGCAGTGGACGGTGCGCGAGGCCTTCGCCGTCGACGGCGGCACCTACACCGGCGACGTCGACGACATGGTGCTGCGCCGTGGCGGGGTCGGGCAGGACGCCGGCTTCGCCTACAACCTCGCCGTCGTCGTGGACGACACCCTCGCCGGGGTGGACCAGGTGGTGCGCGGCGACGACCTGCTCAGTTCCGCGCCACGCCAGGGGTACCTGGCGCATCTGCTGGAACTTCCCGAGGTGGAGTACGTGCACGTGCCGCTGGTGCTGGGGCCTTCGGGTGAACGGCTGGCCAAGCGCGACGGTGCGGTCACGCTGCGCGAGATGCCGGGCGACACGCTGGAAGAGAAAGGCCGGGCGGCCCGGGAGTGGATCGAGACGTCGATCGGGGCGGCGGCGCTGGACGATCCGCGGTTGCTGTCACATGAGGCGGTGGTGTGGGTCAACTGACAGGGGCGGTGACATTAGGTAACCCTTTACGCCGTGCATACACAGGGATAGTGTGAGGACATGCGCTCATACACTCCACGTGTGGACAAGGATGAGTCGTTGGTGGCGGCTTTCAGTGATGAGAGGCACTCAGCAAGACTCCGGGTGTTCAGCCCCGCCGAGATCGCCGACGATAGGTTTGTCTCCTGGGGAGAGCTGGCGGGTAGAGCAGGATATGTCCTGCATCCCGGCTCCACATGGCGGGAGATGTCGGACCGAATCGGGCCAGGAGAGTCCTCGAAATACCACCCGGCCAGTGGTGGCTGTGACGAAATCAGCCTGGAAACTCTCCTGCATATACTGACCGGGGCGCTGCCGGATTTGCGTGCGTCCACGGAGGTCACCTTCGCCATGTGGCCGGGTTATGCGGGGGAGGTAGAGAATGTCGAGTCGGTCCGGGTTTTCGACTTCACGGCACCGCTGCCCTTTGGCCGTTTCGGGGGATTGGCAGTTGTACAGGCTCCGCTGGATTGGCTGCTCACCTTCGGCTCCGATCGGCCTGGACGGCCCCACATGCCGATCTACGTGTGGCCGCAGGACGGGACCTTCCTGATCAGTTGTCCCATCTACTCCAACTCCCTGTTCATCAGCGCAGATGAGGAACTTGCCTGGAAACTCGAGGAATCCGCTCTGGACGTGGTCCGGCTGGACAGCCACAGTCCGCTGAATTGTCACGACGACCTGGACTGACCCCGACGGCGCGGAGTCTCAGCGCACCGATCGTCCCCGGAACACCGGGGCAGCCTTCTTCGCCGCCGCCTTCTGCGCGACCTGGGTATTCTTTGCCACGAGTAGGCGGAACTGCCGGGCACGCTCCAGCCAGAAGGTGGCGCGCGGGCCGCGGGTCCAGGTCTCGTCGACGAGTTTCTTGGCGTAGGCCACGGAGTCCGGTGAGCGCGTGGCGACGAGTTCGGCCAGCGTCTCAGCGTCGGCGACGGGATCCTCGGAGATCTCGCTGGCCAGCCCGTGGTCGACGGCGGCGGCGCCGTCGAAAACCTCGCCGGTCATGGTGAGGCGCTTGAGCAGGTCCGCCGGAAGCTGCTGCTTGAGGGTCTGCATGCCGGACATGTCCGGGATCAGCCCCCACTTGGCCTCGAGGATGCTCCACTGCGCATCGGCGGTGGTGATGCGCCAGTCGGCGGCCATCGCGAGCTGCAGTCCGCCGCCGAAGCAGTGGCCGTGCACGGCGGCGATGACCGGCACAGGCAGACGCCGGAATCCCCAGCACGCCTCCTGGAACTGGTTGGTGCCGCGCCACGGCCGGGGCAGGAAGGACGCGACGAGCGCCGGCGGTTTCGCCATCGCCGAGGCGAAGTCGAGGCCGGCGCTGAAGGCGCGTCCCTCCCCGGAGATCACCACGGCGCGGATCGTACGGTCGGCGCGGATGCGCCGGGTGATGGCCACCAGTTCGTCGAGGACGCCCAGGGTCAGCGAGTTCAGCTTGTCCGGACGGTTCAGGCGGACGTGGGCGATCCGGGCAGGTCCGTCGGTCACGGTGAGGGTGGGGAGGTCGGTCATGGTGCCAACGCTAGAGGACGCGCCGGGCCGGTGTGAGTGGTTCAGCCGGTTCAGCTCCGGACCTGGTCCACCGCGGCGAAGGTGTCGTCCAGTTCGTCGAGGGACCAGGGCACCGACGCCACCGTCGGCTGGCTCAGCGCCATCGCCGAGGTGGCGTCCGGCAGGTAGGCGGACCCGTTCTCGACGGCGGTGAGCTGGTCCCACCCCTCGAGGTCGGAGGGATCGATCCCGATCGCCCACATCGCCAGGAAGTCCGTGTTCAGCAGGCTGATGTTCTCTTCGGCGATGAAGGCGCGTGCACCGTCGTTGCTGGCGGCCAGGATGTCCTCGGGCAGGCTCATACCCAGGTCGGTGAGGAAGCCGTTGGCGGGGTCCTTGTCGTCGGTGACCACGGCGAGGCCCTGCTCACTGATCTGTCCGAAGGCGGCGGAGGCGCCGTCGAGTCCGGGGTGGGCGTCCTTCGTCTCGTCGAATCGAGCGTCGACCTCCTCGACCAGCCCCGCGGCCTCGTCGGACTTGTCGAGGATCTCCCCGGCCAGCTCGGTGACGGTGCGCCAGTCGTCGGACTGGGTGTTGTCGCCGACCACGGCGACGGTGGGGGCGATGGCGTTGAGCTTGTCGTAGGTCGCCTGGTCGGGGACGTAGCTGACGAAGATCACGTCCGGTTCCACCGCGGCGATCTCCTCGCTCTGGTCGGCGGTGCCCTCCGCGCTCGCGGTGTAGGTCTTGACCGTGCCGGAGTCGCCAGTTGCCCAGGGCCTGTCGTCGTAGCCGTCCATGCGGTACTCCACGTCGACGGGGTCCCCGAGGGCGCTGAAGGCGTCCGTCCAGGCAGGGGAGAAGCTCACCACCGTCTCCGGGGTGGTGGGGACGTCGGTGGTGCCCATGGAGTGGGTGACGGACACGGTGTCCGGGGCGTCGTCGGATCCGGAGGAGTCGTCCCCGTCTGAACAGGAGGTCAGGGCGGCGGCGAGGAAGAGGACGGCGGTGGCGGCGCAGCGGCGTCGAACAACGGGGGAGGCGTTCATGAGAGCGAAGCCTATACTAACTTTCGTCCACGGGGAATGTTTCCGGGGGAACCCGTGGCGGCCCCCACGTGTCATGGTGTTGTGGCCCTGTTCAGTATTCACTAAGTTAATGGCACTATGGGAACGTTGGAGGAGAACCGGAGCCTCCCGGTGTACCGGGCGGGGGAGTTGAGTTTCGGCGTTCGCGCGTTCGGGCGCGACGAGGTCCTCGACCGCGACACCACCTGGGGTGAGCACGCCCACCCCACCCACGAGCTGCTGTGGCACGACTCCGGGTCCGGTGTGGTGCGGGTGGGCGACCGTCTGTGGACGGTCGCCGGGGCCGTGGCAGCGTACCGTGCACTTCACCGTGGACACCCCGTCGCTGGGCTCGGGTCCGGTGGCGGTGGAGCTCACGCCGCTGCTGGGCCTGCTGATCGACCGCCTCGGTACCGGCGGGATCGGTGAGGAGTCCCGTGAGCTGACCGAGCGGATGATCCTGGACGTCCTGCGTCCGTCGGTGCACGAACTCGTCCTCGCCGTCCCGCGGGCGGGGTTGATCAGCCCCATCGTGGAGACGGTGCGCGACGACCCCGCCGACCAGACCACGTTGACCGCGTGGGCGTCGCGGATCGGGGTGAGCAGCAGGACGGTGACCCGGACCTTCGAGGCGGAGACGGGGCTGGGGTTCAGCCGGTGGGTGGCGATGGCGCGGGTGAAGCACGCCGTGGCGTTGCTCGGTGTCGGCCACGAGGTCTCCGAGGTCGCCGAACGGGTGGGGTACCGCTCGGCGAGTGCCTTCATCACCGCCTTCCGGCGGGCGACGGGCGTCACCCCGGGGCAGTTCCGGGCACCGGCGCTCGTGTCCGATCCGAGCAACCAGCTGTCCTGAATGCGTGGTTGCGGGCAGGTCAGGCTCGGGATATTGTGTACAGGCATGCCTAATTTCCGGCATCCCTGACGTTTCATCCCCCGCGAAAGGCCCGTGACCCATGACCCGCACCCTGCGCGTCCCCCTTTCCCAGCTCAGTTCGCTGCGGACCCTGCTCATCGCCCTCGTGGCGGTCCTCGGCCTGGTGCTGACCGCCTGCTCCTCCGACGGTGGTGACGACAGTGACGGCAACGGCGGTGGCTCCGGTGACACGATCACCGTCGAGCACGCCTTCGGCACGACCGAGATCGACGGCACGCCCGAGCGCGTCGCCACCGTCCAGTTCGAGAACCAGGAGGTTCCCCTGGCCCTCGGCGTGGTGCCGGTCGGCATGGCCAAGGCCAACTTCGGCGGCTCCGACGTGCTGCCCTGGGTGCAGGAGAAGCTCGACGAGCTCGGCGCCACCGGCGACGAGACCCCCGTCCTGTTCGACGAGACCGACGGCATCGACTTCGAGGCCGTCTCCGACACCGCGCCGGACGTGATCCTCGCCGGCTACTCCGGCATCACCGAGGAGGATTACGAGAAGCTCTCCGAGATCGCCCCGACCGTGCCCTTCCCGGCGGACCAGGTCGCCTGGGGTACCACCTGGCGCGAGAACATCGAGATCGAGTCGAAGGCCATCGGCAAGGAGGATGAGGGCCAGGACCTCATCGCCGACCTCGAGGAGCAGATCGCCGCGGCCGCCGACGAGCGCCCGGAGATCAAGGGCAAGAAGACGATGTTCCTCACCCACGTCGATCCGACCGACCTGAGCCAGGTCAGCTTCTACACCACCCACGACGCGCGCCCGAAGTTCTTCGAGGACCTGGGCATGGAGGCCCCGGATTCGATCCGCGAGTTCTCCGAGGACAACCCGGACTTCAGCGGCACGATCAGTGCCGAGCAGGCGGATGTCTTCGACGACGTGGAGATCATCGTCACCTACGGTGACCAGGAGATGCTCGACACGATGAAGGACGACCCGATCCTCGGCCAGATCCCCGCCATCCAGAACGACGCCGTCGTGCTGCTCGGCAACGACGAGCTCGGCACCGCCGCGATGCCCACCCCGCTGGGCGTGCCCTACATCCTCGACGACTACGTCGCCGCCCTGGCCGACGCCGCCGCCAAGGGCGAGGACTAAGGCTCCGCACGGTAATGACGAGCACGACCAGTACGAACACAGCCGAGACCACGGCTGAGCGCCTGCGCCGTTCGACGACGCTGCGCACCCTCTGGCTGGTCGTGGCGGTGGTCGTGCTGCTCGTCGTCATGGCGGTCTCCACCGCCGTGGGCTCGCGCGACGTGGGGCTGGCCGACATCCTCGCCGCCTACGGGGGCTCCGCCGACGGATTCGACCAGGCCTCCGTCGCCAAACGCATCCCCCGCACCGTCCTGGCCGTCGTCGCCGGGGCGGCGCTCGGCGTCACCGGCGCGGTGATGCAGGGCGTCACCCGCAACCCGTTGGCCGACCCCGGCATCCTCGGGGTCAACACCGGTGCGGCGCTGGCCGTCGTCATGGGCATGGCGTTCCTGGGCCTGACCACCACCAACCAGTACATCTGGCTGGCGATGGCGGGTGCGGCGGTGACCGCCGTGGTCGTCTACGTCATCGGCTCACTGGGCCACGGCGGGGCCACCCCGCTGAAACTCGCGCTCGCCGGCTCCGCCACGGCGGCGGCGTTGACGTCCTTCATCAGCGCGATCATGCTCACCCGCGCCGACCTCGTCGACCTCGCCCGCGACTGGCAAGTCGGCGGCGTCGGCGGCGGCACGTGGGACTCCATCCGGCTCGTCGCCCCCTTCCTGGTCGTGGGTTTCCTGGTCTGCCTGCTGTCCGCACGCGGGTTGAACTCCCTCGCCCTCGGCGACGAACTGGCCGCCGGGCTGGGCGAGCGGGTGGCCTTGACCAGGGCGTGCGCCGCCCTGGGGGCGGTGGTGCTGTGCGGTGCGGTGACGGCGGTGACCGGGCCCATCGGGTTCGTCGGCCTCGTCGTCCCGCACGCCTGCCGGCTGCTCGTCGGCGTGGACCACCGGTGGCTGATCCCCTTCGCCGCGGTGTCCGGCGCGGTGCTGCTCGTCGCCGCGGACATCCTGGGACGCATCGTCGCCCGCCCGTCCGAACTGGAGGTCGGCATCCTCACCGCCCTGATCGGTGCGCCCGTGTTCATCGCCATCGTCCGACGTCAGAAGGTGCGTGCGCTATGAGTGTAACCAGCACAATTCAGGCCGTCGCGGCGGAACGACGCGGCCGCCACCGGCGGTGGTGGACGCTCGTGGCCGTGCTCGTGACCCTCGTCGTGGCGTCCTACCTGGCGTCCTTGAGTTACGGGCACACCGTGTACCCGCTCGGCGACGTGTGGCGCGTGGCCACCGGGGAGACCGTGCCCGGGGCGAGTTTCACCGTGGGACGCCTGCGCCTGCCGCGCGCGTCGCTGGCGGTGGTCTGCGGCCTGGCCTTCGGCCTCGGCGGTGTGGTCTTCCAGACGATGCTGCGCAACCCCCTGGCCAGCCCGGACATCATCGGCATCAGTTCGGGAGCATCCGCCGCGGCGGTTTTCGCCATCCTCAGCCTGTCGCTGAGCCGGGCCGGCGTGTCCGCCTTCGCCATCGCCGCCGGGCTCGGTGTAGCGCTGCTCGTCTTCGCCCTGGCGTGGAAGGGCGGGGTGGCCGGCACCCGGCTGATCCTGGTCGGCATCGGGGTCTCGGCGATCCTCACCAGCCTCACCAACTGGCAGCTCTCCGGGGCACAGACGTGGGACACCCAGACGGCGATGCGCTGGCTCACCGGCAGCCTCAACAACGCCGTGTGGAACGACGTCCGTCTCGTCCTGCTCGCCCTGGTCGTGCTGGTGCCGGTGCTGCTGGCGCAGTGGCGCAACCTCTCGGTCACCCAGCTCGGCGACGAGACCGCCGGCGCCCTCGGCGTACGAGTCACCCTGACGCGGCTGGTCCTCGTCGTCGCGGCGGTGGGGCTGATCGCCTTCGCCACCGCCGCGGCCGGGCCGATCGCCTTCGTCGCCTTCCTGTCCGGGCCCATCGCCGCACGGCTCGTGGGGCCGGGCACGAACCTGCTCATCCCCGCCGCCCTCGTCGGCGCGTTGCTGGTGCTCATCGCCGACTTCGCCGGCCAGTGGGCCTTCGACGCCCGCTACCCGGTGGGTGTCGTCACCGGTGTGCTCGGCGCGCCGTACCTGATCTACCTCATCATCCGCACCAACCGGCGCAACGCCACTGGAGGCGCACTGTGACTCGTGAACACTCCCTCGCCGTCGAGGACCTGAACCTGGGCTACGGGGACCGCGCGGTGATCCGCGGCATCGACCTCAGCGTGCTGCCCGGCAGGGTCACCGGCATCATCGGTGCCAACGCGTGCGGCAAGTCCACGCTGCTGAAGTCCATGTCCCGGCTGCTCAAGCCCACGTCGGGCCACGTCCTGCTGGACGGCAGGGACGTGCACTCGCGTCCGGCCAAGGAGCTCGCGCGCACCCTGGGGCTGCTGCCGCAGTCGCCGATCGCCCCGGAGGGCATCACCGTGGCCGACCTGGTGGGACGCGGACGCCACCCGCACCAGGGCATCATGTCGCGCTGGTCGGCCGCCGACGACGAGGCCGTGGCCTTCGCCCTGGACACCACCGGCACCGCCGCGCTGGCCGACCGGGCCGTCGACGAACTCTCCGGCGGGCAGCGCCAACGCGTGTGGATCGCCATGGCGCTCGCACAGCAGACCGACCTGATGCTGCTGGACGAGCCGACGACCTTCCTCGACATGGCCCACCAGGTCGAGGTGCTGGACCTGCTCACCGACCTGAACGAGGCGTCCGGCATCACCATCGTGATGGTGCTGCACGACCTCAACCTCGCCGCCCGTTACTGCGACCAGGTCGTGATGATCGCCGACGGGGGAGTGGAGGCCGTGGGAGCGCCGGCGGAGATCTTCACCGAGGCCCGCGTGGAGAAGGTGTTCGGGCTGCACTCGCGCATCATCGACGACCCGGTGTCCGGCACGCCGCTGGTGCTGCCGATCGGACGGCACCGGGTGCTGTGAGCTAACCGGTCGCACCCGTGTTCATCCCCAGGTTCATCCCCAGGTTCGCCCGCAACGTGGAGTGCGTGGGGAGCCCCGACGGGGACGGTCGGGCGCCGAGGGACACGAGCTCCGGCACGACCTCGTCGCACAGGAACCGGAGGTCCTCGGGGATGAGCCGGGGCATCAGGATGAACCCGTCCAGGCCCGTCTCCTCGACGATGCGCACCAGGTGCCCGGCGACGTCCCGGCCGGACGGCGCACGCCCGCCGGTGGTGGGGGTGTGGAAGTGCAGTCCCGCCGGGCCCGGCTCGCCAGGGGAGCCGAACTCGGGGAACCCGGCGGCGGAGACGAAGTAGCCCGGCATGAGCCGCGGGGCGTCCTGCCCGGTACGTCCCTCCTCCCCGGCGAAGGTGCGCAGGGTTCCGACGGCCCGGCGGGCGTCGTCGGCGTCCCTGAGTGCGGTGAACACCACGTCGGCGTCGCGCGCCGCGGTGCGCAGGAAACCGTCGGACGCCCCGGCCATCACCACCGGCGGGTGGTCCTGCACTGACCGGTGCAGGGTGAGCGGGCCGGCGACGTCGAAGTACTCGCCGTGGTGGTCGACGGGGCGCACCGTACCGGGGCGCGTCCACCGCCGGGCGTCGGCGTCGGCGACCACCGCGTCGGCGTCCCAGGACGTCCACAGCCGTTTCACGAGGGACACCGCCTCGGCGTGGCGGGCCTTCATCCCCTCACGCGTGTCCTCCGGGCGGTGCGCGAAGTTCGGCTGCTCCAGGCCCGGGTGCGAGGACACCGCGTTCCAGCCGGCGCGTCCCCCGGACAGGTGGTCGAGGCTGAGGATCTGGCGGGCCAGCGGGAAGGGCTCGTACCAGGTGGTGGACAGGGTGGGGACCAGGCCGATGCGGGAGGTGACGGCGGCGAGGTAGCTGAGCAGGGTGAGCGGCTCGAACCAGCTGTCCACCATCGACGGGTCGGCACGCCCGGGCGGGGCGGCGTTGGCGACGTGCTTGTCGGGCAGGAAGAGGAAGTCCATGCCGGCAGCCTCGCAGTCACGGGCGAGCCCGGCGTACAGCGTGGGGTCCATGGCGCGGGAGGTGAACTCCGGGGACTCCGGCCAGGCGTTCTGGAGCTGCCACGGGCTTGCGGGGAGGACGCCGAGGTACATGGGGGTGAGCCTAGCATTACCTCATGCCGTTGGGTCGCCCTCCGGCCCGCGCACACACGGCCTATGATGGTTCACGACGCGAAGTACACCGGCAGGAACGGGAGATCAAGATGGTCAAGGTAATGGTCACAGGCGTGGACTCGAGCGAGACGGCGCTGCGGGCCGCACGGAAGGCCGCCGAGCTGGCGGAGGGGTTCGGTGCGGAGCTGCACGTCGTCACCGCCTACGCGGCGAACGACTCCTACAGTATCGAGACCGAGGGCGGCAGCGACGGCAGCAGCCCCGCGGCGTCCTCCACGACCTCGGACGGTCTGGCGACCAACGCCCGCAGCAGCGCGGACGCCGTCGCCGCCGAACTGCGCGCGGCGCACCCGGAACTCACCGTCGTGGCGTCCGCCGGGGTGGGCTCCCCGGCGGAGGTGCTCGTCGGCAAGGCCGAGGCGCTGGACGCCGACCTGATCGTGGTGGGAAACAAGCGCGTCCAGGGGCTCGCGCGGATCCTGGGCAGCGTGGCGCGCAAGGTCACCGCCGAGGCGGGCTGCAACGTCTACATCGTCAACACCGTGCACCGATAGAAGGGCCGGCACCCGCCTGGCACACTGGACGCATGCCTGAACAGCAGCCCACCGCAGGGGCCTACGCGCACGGGTTCGCCCGCGTCGCCGCCGCCACCGTCCCGGTCGCCGTCGCCGACCCTGCCACGAACGCCCGCACCATCCTCGACACCGCCCGTGACCTGCACGGGCGTGATGTCGCCGTCGCCGTGTTCCCCGAGCTCAGCCTCACCGGCTACGCCATCGAGGACCTGGTGATGCAGGACGTCCTCCTCGACGCCGTCACCGACGCGCTCGCCGACATCGTCGCCGCGTCCGCCGACCTCCTCCCCGTGCTGGTCGTCGGCGCGCCGCTGGTGCACGGCAACCGGCTGTACAACTGCGCCGTGGTCGTCCACCGTGGCCGCATCCTCGGTGTGACCCCGAAGTCCTACCTGCCGACGTACCGGGAGTTCTACGAGCGCCGCTGGTACGCGCCGGGCGACGACGTGCGCGCGGCGAGCATCAGCATCGGCGGGCAGGACGTCCCCTTCGGCTCCGACCTGCTCTTCGAGGCGTCCGACGTGCCCGGGCTCACGCTGCACGCGGAGATCTGCGAGGACATGTGGGTGCCGGTGCCGCCGTCGTCGCTGGCGGCGCTGCAGGGGGCGACGGTGCTGCTGAACCTGTCGGGCAGCCCGATCACGGTGCAGCGCGCCGACGACCGTCACCTGCTGGCGAAGTCGGCGTCGGCACGCAACCTGGCGGTGTACGTGTACGCCGCCGCCGGTCAGGGCGAGTCCACCAACGACGTCTCGTGGGACGGTCTGACGATGGTCCACGAGCGCGGCGTGCTGCTCGAGGAGACGGAGCGTTTCCCCGACGGCCCGCGCGTCAGCGTCGCCGACGTGGACGTCGCCGGGCTACGCGCCGCGCGCCTGCGCCAGGGCACCTTCGACGACAACCGCCGGAGCGTGCAGGACGCCGTGGGCACGCGGGACGCGGCGTTCCGCACCGTCTCCTTCACCCTCGGCGCCCCGCGCGGTGACGTGGGACTGTACCGCGACGTGGCGCGCTTCCCGTTCGTGCCCGGCGACCCGGCTCGTCTGGCGCAGGACTGCTACGAGACCTTCAACATCCAGGTGTCCGGCCTGGTCCAGCGGCTGCAGGCCATCGGGAACCCGCGGCCGGTGATCGGGGTGTCCGGCGGGCTGGACTCCACCCACGCGCTGCTGGTCGTGGCCCGGGCGATGGACCGTACCGGGCGTCCGCGCTCCGACATCCTGGCCTACACGATGCCTGGCTTCGCCACGAGCGACCACACGAAGTCGAATGCGGTGAAGCTCGCCGAGGCGATGGGGGCGACGATCGAGACCCTGGACATCCGGCCGGCGGCCACCGAGATGCTGCGGCAGATGGGGCATCCCGCCGGCGACGGCGAGCCGGTGTACGACGTCACCTTCGAGAACGTGCAGGCGGGCCTGCGCACCGACTACCTGTTCCGCCTGGCCAACCACCTCGGCGGGGTGGTGGTGGGCACCGGTGACCTCTCCGAGTTCGCCCTGGGCTGGTGCACCTACGGTGTCGGCGACCAGATGAGCCACTACGCGGTGAACTCCGGTGTGCCGAAGACGCTGATCCAGCACCTGATCCGCTGGGTCATCGCCGACGGGACCGTGGTCGGGGAGGACGCCGCGGTGGTGCTGCGCTCGGTGCTGGACACCGAGATCAGCCCGGAGCTCGTGCCCGCCGGGGCGGACGGGCAGGTGCAGTCGACCGAGGACACGATCGGGCCGTACGCGCTGCACGACTTCACGTTGTGGCACGTGCTGCGCGGGACGCGGCCGTCCACGATCGCCTTCCTGGCGTGGCACGCATGGCGCGACGCCGACGCCGGCGAATGGCCCGCGGGGTTCCCCCCGCAGGACCGCTACACCTACGACCTGGCCACGATCGTGCGGTGGGAGCGCACGTTCCTGCAGCGTTTCTTCGGCTTCGCGCAGTTCAAGCGCACCGCGGTGCCGAACGGGCCGAAGGTGTCGCCGGCGGGTTCGCTGTCGCCGCGGGGCGACTGGCGGGCCCCGTCCGACGGCAACGCCCGCGCCTGGCTGGCGGAACTCGACGCCGCGTACCCGCCGGAGTAGTCGCGTCCCGGAGAATCCCGCCGAACTGTCGACTAGAACGCCGCGGAACTGTCGAGCAGCGCGGCGAACTCCTCGTCGGGCATCAGGGAACCGCCGGTCAGCCACGCGATGTGCGTGCCGCCGTCCCCGTCACCGTTCCCGAGACATCCTGCTGCGCGCAGCCCCGCACAGGCGGACGGCTCAAGCTTCATGCCGGCGACGTCGTGCGCCAGGCGTAGGACGCGCATCAGGTCGTCGTCGGTGACGGTGGCGTACCCGGCGACGAGGTGGCCGACGGTCGCGCCGACGAATCCGGAGGGACGCCCGACCGCCAGGCCGTCGGCGAGTGTCGCCTCGCCGCGTCCGATGTCGGTGACGGCGACGGCGTCGTCGCGCCCGGTGAGCCGGCCCAGCAGGAAGGCGGGCATCGCCACGGGTTCGACGAACACGCAGTGTACGGCGTCACCGAAGGTCTCCCACAGCCCGTAGGTGATGCCGCCGGGTGCCCCGCCGATACCGCACGGCAGGTACACGGTCAGCGGGTGCCCGGCGTCGACGACGACGGAGGACGCCGCGAGCTGGCCGGCGAGGCGGCGTCCTGCGACGGCGTAGCCGGCGAAGAGGCTGCGGGAGTTCTCGTCGTCGATGAAGTGGGCGTGCGGGTCGGCCTCGGCGGCGAGACGTCCGGCGTGCACGGCCTCGGTGAAGTCGGTTTCGTGCTCCACGACCTCGACCCCGGAGGCGCGCAGGCGCTCCTTCTTCCACTGTTTGGCGTCGTGGGACATGTGTACCGTCACGGAGAAGCCGAGCACCGCGCCCATCAGCCCGATGGACATGCCCAGGTTGCCGGTGGAGCCGACGACGATCCGCCGGGTGGCCATGCGTTCCCGGGTGGTCTCGGAGAGGAAGGTCAGTGGCCCGTCGGCAAGGTCGATGCCCAGCTCGTCGGCGGTCTCCACCGCGGTCTGGAGGACCTCGTGGATGCCGCCGCGGGACTTCACCGAGCCACTGACCGCCAGCGAGTCGTCCCGCTTGACCCACAGGTTCGCCGGCACGGGTGCGTCGAACCCGGTGCCCAATGCCTCGCTGAGCGCGGTGACCTTCGTCAGCTCCGACTCGATGATGCCGCCGCGGCCGCGGGTGTCGGGGAAGAGCTCCTCGAAGAGCGGGGCGAACCAGCGGAAGCGGTCCTCCGCGGCGTCGACCAGCGGGGCAAGCGCGCTGAGTGCGCTGTGGTCAGGCGCCGTCCCACCACGGTGGGGACGCCACACGGTGGGGCGTCCGGCGACGAGGTCGTCGAAGACGGCCCGGTCGGCGTCGGTGGTCAGGGCGTCCCGAAGTGAGTGCATGGTGGCCGAGTCTAGAGGTGCACGTCCGGAGGTGGTCGCTCACACCAGTTCATCGCGGTGCGGCGGTTGCGCCCCGGCACGCGACACCGCCACCGCGGCGCTGGCCACCGCGGTGTCCAGTGCGCGGGCCACCCGGTCGGTGCCAAGGGGCTCACCGGCGACGAGCAGCCGGTCGCTGCCGTCGCTGACCAGGGCGAACAGGAGGCCGGACATGAAGGCGTCGCCGGCGCCGATGGTGTCGGCGACCTCCACCTTCCGCCCGGGCACCTCGTGGGTGACGCCGTCGACGACGGCGGTGCAGCCGTCCGCGCCGCGGGTCATCACCGTCACCCGCGTGCCGGACGCCGCGACGTCCGCCAGCACCTCGTCCGCGGTGCGGCCGTCGCCGAGCCAGGCGGCGTCCTCGTCACTGAACTTCACCACGTGGCAGGACGCCGCGAGGTCGCGGATCACGCGGCGCGCGGTGCCCGCGTCGCCCATGATGTCGGAGCGCACGTTGGGGTCGTAGGTGCGCAGGACGCCGGGGCCGGCGGTGGCCACGGCCGTGCGGGCCACCGTCCCGCCCGGCTCGAGGACGGCACCGATCGAGCCGGTGTGCACCACCGTGACCCCGGAGGTGTCCGAGACGTCCGGCACGGGGAGGTCCCAGACGAGGTCGAAGTCGTAGCTCGCGCCACCGTCGTCGGCGAGGGTGACCGTGGCGGTGGACGTCCGGTCGTCGACGAGCGCGCCGTCCGGCACGGCGACGCCCTCGTCCGCCAGTCGTCCGGCGACCATCTCTCCGTAGCCGTCGCGTCCGATGCGGGTATGCAGCGTGGCGGGGAGCCCGAGGCGGGCGAGGCCGACCGCGACGTTGAGCGGCGACCCGCCGACGTAGCCGTGGCGTTCCTGCGTCGGGCCCTCCTGGACGACGTCGACGAGGGACTCGCCGATCACGGCGATGCGGGTGGTCATCGGTGGGGCTCCTGGGATGCTCTCGGGTTCTACGTTTTCCGGGTTCAACGTTTTCCGGGGCCAGTGTAGGCGCGGTGCCGGTACGCTCATACCGGTTGGTAGGAGACGGAGGAGGTGCGCGGTGTCTGTGACGGTGATCGGGGTGCTGCTCGTCGGGTCGTTGGCGGCCGGGTGGGTGGACGCCGTGGTCGGTGGTGGGGGACTGATCCTCATCCCGCTGGTGATGATCCTGAACCCGGGGATGTCCAACGCCCAGGCGTTGGGCGTGAACAAGGTCGCCGCGATCTTCGGGACCGCCAGCTCGGCGGCGGTGCTGGCGCGCAAGGTGCCCTCGGCGCGTAAGGCCCTGCGTTTCGCGCCGGTGGCGTTGCTCGGTTCGGCGGGTGGGGCGATGATCGCCTCCTCGGTGGACAAGCAGGTCATGCGCCCGGTGATCATCGTGCTGCTCGTCGCCGTGGGGGTGTTCATCGCCGTGCGGCCCTCGTTCGGGCAGGGGTCGGGGACCGGCGGGCTCGCCGGGACAGGCCCCGGGGTGCGCACCTGGCTCAGCCTGACCGCCCTGGTCGCCGCGATCAGCGTGTACGACGGCACGTTCGGCCCCGGCACCGGGCTGTTCCTGATCCTGGGCTTCACCTCCCTGTTGGGCGGGGACTTCATCACCAGTGCCGCGTGGGCGAAGGTGATCAACGTGTTCACCAACCTCGGCGCGCTGGTCACCTTCGCGCTGCAGGGCGAGGTGCTGTGGCTGCTGGGCCTGGGGCTGGCGGTGACGAACGTGGTCGGCGCGCAGATCGGTGCCCGGATGGTGCTCGGCAGGGGGACCGGGTTCGTGCGCGTGGTGATCCTGGTGGTTGTCGTCGTGATGTCCGCGAAGCTGGGGTACGACCTGATCGCGGGGTGAGCGGTGGTGAGCGGTGGTGAGCGCACGACGAAACCCCCGGTCCGAGGACCGGGGGTTTCGTGTTGGCGGAGGATAGGGGATTTGAACCCCTGAGGGATGTGACTCCCGCACGCGTTCCAGGCGTGTGACATAGGCCGCTAGTCGAATCCTCCGCCGAGAAATATACACACGACGGTGTCGCAGATGCAAAACGCGGGTGAATTCCCAGGTGGGAGGGCGAAAACGGGGTGACGCCGGCATGTGGCGGCGCTGCCGGGCGACCGGTCTTGGCTCCGCGGGGCCCGGCTTGCTACTATGAGGACCGGACGCCGCGCGGCGTGCATCTTGTGAACTCCCCCAGGGCAGGAATGCAGCAAGGGTCAACGAGCTCTGGCGGGTGCGCGGTGTCCTCTTACTTTTTCGCGGTGGTGACACCGTAGGGCGGTGGGGGCGTCCTGCCCGGGGGCGGACGTCCTGGAGGACGGGTTCAGCGCGGAACCGGTGGTGCTGACGGGTGGGGCGCACCCTGTCGGTTCCCGTCGCCGCCAACTACACTCGGACCGAACCCACCCGTTGAAGTCGAGGAGGTCCTGCGGGACTATGAAGCTCACCCACGCGAACACCGCGAACGCCGAGAACACCGACGTGATCGAGAACCTGAGGTCCCTGAGGGGCGAGGCCGACAAGGCCTACCGCGAGCTCAAGGAGCGCAACCTGACGCTCGACCTCACGCGTGGAAAGCCTTCCGCCGAGCAGCTCGACCTCGGCATGGACCTGCTCAGCCTCCCGGGCGTGAACTACACCTCCGAGGACGGCGTGGACACCCGCAACTACGGTGGCGGCGACGGCCTCAAGGAGATCAGGACGCTGTGGGCCGAGCTCCTCGGCGTGGACCCGTCGCTGCTGATCGCCGGCGACTCGTCCAGCCTGAACATCATGTTCGACCTGGTGTCGTGGTCGCACACCTTCGGCAACAACGACTCGCAGCGCCCCTGGTCGGCCGAGGAGACCGTGAAGTGGATCTGCCCGGTGCCCGGCTACGACCGCCACCACACCATCGCCGAGACCTTCGGCTACGAGATGATCACCGTGCCGATGACCGAGCAGGGCCCGGACCTCGACGCGGTGCGTGAACTGGTCAAGGACCCCGCGGTCAAGGGCATGTGGACGGTGCCGGTGTTCTCCAACCCGACCGGCTGGTCGGTCTCCCGCGAGGTGGCCGAGGGTCTGGCGTCGATGGAGACCGCCGCCCCGGACTTCCGTGTGGTGTGGGACAACGCCTACGCGGTGCACACCCTCACCGAGGAGTTCCCCGAGGTCATCGACATCGTCGCGCTGGCCGCGGAGCAGGGCAACCCGAACCGTTTCTGGGCGATGTCCTCGACCTCGAAGATCACCTTCGCCGGTGCCGGTGTGGCGTTCTTCAACTCCTCGGCGGCGAACCTGGACTGGTACCGCAGCTTCGCCTCGGCGCGTGGCATCGGCCCGAACAAGGTCAACCAGCTGGCCCATGCCCGCTACTTCGGCGACGCGGAGGGCGTGCGCGTGGTGATGCGCAAGCACGCCGGGATCATGGCGCCGAAGTTCACGGCGGTGACCGACATCCTGCAGCGCCGCCTCGGTGACCTGGGGATCGCCGAGTGGACGAACCCGGACGGCGGCTACTTCATCTCCGTCGACGTGGTCGACGGCACCGCTTCGCGCGTCGCCGAGCTTGCGAAGGACGCCGGCATCGCGCTGACGGGTGCGGGTGCGACGTTCCCGTACAAGAAGGACCCGGACAACCGGAATCTGCGGCTCGCCCCGTCGATGCCTCCGCTGGAGGAGGTCGAGGTCGCGATGGACGGCGTGGCGACCTGCATCCTGCTCGCCGCGATCGAGGCCGCGGAAGCCGCGGCCGCCGGAGAGTAGCCTGTGAATCTCGAGGAGACGACGTACTGGGTCGGTGACCTGCTGCCGGGTGAGGTCACGACGTCGCGGCGCCGGGTGAGCCAGAGCTTCCCGGAGTTCACGGTCGCCGAGATCCACCTGGGTGGGGAGGATGAGGCGGCTGACGCGGAGACCGTTGCGGCGACGCTGGACGCTGCGCGCATCGAACCGTTGCTGGTCACGGAGGACGGTTCGGACCTGCGGGTCGAGTTCATCACCGTGACCACGGGTCACGGCCGTGCGGCGGCGGACCTGGTGATGGCCGCGGCGACGATGATCTCCCGTGACCCGATCCAGCTGTCGCCGCAGCCGGGGCTGCTCCTGCCGAAGCTGGGGTGGCACGTGGACGACACGATCACCGCGCAGCACGGTCTGCTCGTCCCGCCGTTCCTGTGGGAGGACGGGGTGCCGAACGTCCACGAGGTGAACTTCGGTGGTCGTCACGGTGGCGGGTCGCAGCACGAGTACACGCATCCGGGACGGATGACGGTGTTCGCTCAGTTGGTGATGCTCACCGAGGACGAGTACCGCGTGGCGGTGGACGGTGGTCCTGGTGCGGTGCAGCAGATGCTGGCGACGTCGCAGGCGAATCTCAACGACGTGTGGCGCTGAGCCTCCGGGGCAATTCTGGTCCTGGCCGCACATCCGGCCCCTGCACCTGTGAAGGTGCGGGGGCTTTCGGCGTAGCTGCGGCCGGCTTCTAGTCCGGCGGATCCTCGGTGGTGGCGGGGCCGTCCGGTTCGGTTGGTTCTGCAGGTTCAAGCGGTTCGTCGGGATAGTCCGGGTAGTCGGCGTACGGGTCGTAGGCCTCGGCCAGGGGGCCGGTGGCGTACGTGGCGTAGCGCCTGCCGTTGGGGCCTTCCCAGTCGATGGTGAACCCGTCGTCTGCGGTGGAGCAGGACCACACCCCCTCGGTCTTCAGCCGGTGGTGCGGTCGGCACAGCTTCTGTCCGTTGCTCGGATGAGTGGCGCCGTCGCTGGTGGGGTCGGTGTGCGGGGAGTTGACGATATGGTCGTTGTCGCACAGCGTGGCAGTCACGTCGCAGTTCGGGAACCTGCAGGTCCCGTCGCGGCCGTCGAGGTAGGCCTTCTGCGCGGTGGTGAACGCGTAGGCGTCCGTCTCCGGATACTTGTCGGGGTCGGTGTGCAGCACCCGTACGTAGGAGGACTCGTGCTCCAGGCGGTCTGCGGTGGCCGGGTTGATCCACCCCACCCCGGTGACGTAGCCGGCACCGGTGCCGTGGATACCGTCGAGGGTGGCGCGGTAGAGGTTCACGCGGATGGTCATGCTCGTAGGGTTGTCGCCGAGCTGTTCGAGCAGTACCTGGGCCTTGAGTTCCGAGCGAGTCGGCAACTCGGTGCGTTCGTCCTCGGGCAGCGCTTCCTGGCGGCGTCGGGCATCGGCGAGCAGGACGAGGGCCTGCTTGTCGAGTTTGTCGTCGATGGCGGCCAGGGTGACGCTGTTGCCGGAGGTGAAGACCATTTTGTTGCCCCGGCGCTTCAGTGTGGCGGTGTCCTCCTGGGCCAGGGCGGTGTCGTTGGCGAGTTCCGGTGCGGCGTCGAGGATCGCCGCGGTGACCCGGTCCTCGATCTCGCGCAAGGTGACCAGGCGGGTGGTTTCGCGGAGCCAAGGGGTGACGTGCGCGTTCACCGCCGCGTCGAGATGCCCGGTGATCTCGTCGTGGTGTGCCTTGGGCACGGTGGAAAGTTGGGCGTGGATCAGTCGGCGGATCAGTGCGAGGTGGTCGGCGGCGAGGATGCCGGTGGTGATCACCGCGCAGAACAGTTCGAGGTTTCGAGCGGCGAGTTCGCCTGCGTGAGCGAAACACATTGCGTCGCCGCGGGAGCGTCCACGAAGTGCCAGTGCGGTGGAGAGGCGCTCGGTGGCGGCGATGTCGCGCAGTTTGGCGATGAGCAGCATCTCACCGTGGTTGAGGTGGCGTTGGATGTCGTCCATGCTCATGACGGGAGTGGTGTTGTCGGTGGTCATGGTGCCCGTGTCCCCCCTGTGGTTGGCCGTCCTTGACGGAAGTGTACTACAGGCCACGGACATGGTCAACAGTATGTTCGAATAATGGCCCTATTCCGTGGTGTGCGCACTCGAGAGGCGGGCTCTTTCCGGGATGTGCCGGACGATGCCTTCCCCCGGTCTCGACGGTGGGGCAGACCATGTCCGTCGCGCCTTGTAGGCTGGGTCCGTGGCTCTTTACAGGAAGTACCGGCCGGCGTCGTTTGCCGAGGTCGTGGGGCAGGAACATGTGACCGAACCGTTGTCGACGGCACTGGACAGCGGGCGGATCAACCACGCCTACTTGTTCTCCGGTCCGCGGGGCTGCGGCAAGACCTCGTCGGCGAGGATCCTCGCCCGCTCGCTGAACTGCGAGCAGGGGCCCACGTCCTCGCCCTGCGGCGAGTGTGCGTCCTGCCGTGCCCTGGCGCCCGGCGGGCCGGGGACGTTGGACGTCACCGAGCTGGACGCGGCGACGCACAACGGTGTCGAGGACATGCGCGAGCTGCGCGACCGGGCGTTCTACGCCCCGGCGGACTCTCGCTACCGGGTGTTCATCATCGACGAGGCGCACATGATCTCCTCGGCGGGTTTCAACGCGCTGCTGAAGATCGTGGAGGAGCCCCCGGAGCACCTCATCTTCATCTTCGCCACCACGGAGCCGGAGAAACTGCTACAGACCATCCGGTCGCGGACGCACAACTACCCGTTCCGGCTGCTGACCCCGCCGGCGATGCGTGGCTTGCTGGGCCGCGTGTGCGAGGACGAGGGGGCGGTTGTCGAGGACTCGGTCTACCCGCTGGTCATCCGTGCGGGAGGGGGCTCCCCGCGTGACTCGCTGAGCATCATGGACCAGCTGCTCGCCGGTGCCGGTGAGGAGGGCGTGACCTACAACCGTGCGGTGGCCCTGCTCGGGTTCACTGACACCTCGCTCATTGACCGGGCGGTGGACGCGCTGGCAGATCAGGACCAGGCGGGGCTGTTCGGCTGCGTCAGCGACGTGATCGACGCCGGCCACGACCCGCGCCGGTTCGCGATGGACCTGCTGGACCGGTTCCGGGACCTGCTGGTCGTGCAGGCAGTGCCCGAAGCCTTCGACACCGGCCTGGTGGACGCCCCCACCGACCAGCGTGAGGTGCTGACCGCGCAGGCGAACACCCTCGGGCAGGCGACGCTGACGCGGTGCGCCTCCCTGGTGAACGAGGGCCTGGCGCAGATGCGTGGCGCCACAGCGCCCCGACTGCTGCTGGAGATCCTCTGCGCCCGTATGGCCCTGCCCGCCGCGGGTATGACGGTCGAGGCGCTCGCGCAGCGTGTCGAGGCCCTCGAGGCAGGCGGCGGCACGGGCGGAGTGGGCGCCGGTACCGGGAATGCCGCGCCAGCGGGATCCGGACGTCCCTACGTGCGCAAGTCGAAGAGGGAGGCGGAGGCTGCTCAGCAGGCGCAGCAGACGCAGCCGGCTCCGTCGACTACGCAGGAAGAATCGGTCCAGTCTGCGCCGATGCCTGCCCAGCCCGCGGCGCAACAGACGCCGGACGCAACGCCGACACCTGCTCCCGCTCCGGCTACGGCGCCGGAGACCTCTCCCGAGGACGACCGCAGGGCCGAGGCCGAGCGTGCCCGCGAGATCATGCGACGTCGCCGGCAACCGGCCGCGGAGCAGACACCAGAACCCGAACCCATCCCGGAGCCGGTTCCGGAGCCCACACCGGAACCTGAACCGGCTCCCGAGCCTGCACCTGAGCCTGAGCCCACGCAGGAACCCACGCCTGCACCTGAGCCTGAGCCCACGCCCGAGCCCGAGCAGGCACCTGAACCCGCGCCAGAACCGGCGCCCGAGCCAGCGCGGAGCGCCCACCCCGTCGACAAGTGGGGCGAGGTCCTCGAAACGCTGAAGGACGCCAACCTCGCCGCATGGATCGCCGCGCGCGATGCCACGGCGCAGGAAGGTGCCGTCGGCGAGGACGGTGCACCGACGATCTACCTCAACCACCACACCGGAGCCTTGGCGAACTACGTCAACGCTCCCGACCATGCCGCCATCTACGCGGAAGCGGTTCAGAAAGTCACCGGCGAGTCCGTGCGTGTGACTGCGGGTGTCGGTGTCGGTGCCGGTGCCGGTGTGCCCCAGGAGTCGCCGGGAAAAGCTGAGGCTGCGGCTGACCCGCAGCCGGAGCCCACACCATCGCCGGAGCCGGAGCCGGAGCCGGAGCCGGAGCACGAGCAGGCGCCAGCGCCTGAACCTGCACCAGAGCCGGCCCCTGCGCCCGAGCCCACCCGACCGGCGGACCCCGTCGACATGGCACTGCAGCGGGCCCGACAGGCCGAGTCGGTGGCTCCGGCGCAGCCTGAGCAACCCCGCCAACCGGCTCAACCCCAGCCCCAGAGCTCCTTCCAGAACACCGCCCCGTCGCCCACCGCCAGGAACGAACGTCCCGCCGAGGAACTCTCCGGCTGGCGTGCCCGTCGCGCGAAGATCGACGCACGTCGCAACACCGGTGGTCCTGGCGGGTTCGGCGGCCCGGGAGCAGGTCCCGCCGACAACGGCGGATTCAACGGTGTCCCGCTGCCGGACGAACCGTCCGAGCCCTGGGACGACGGCCCCGGTGCGGTACCCCCGGATCCGGAGGGGCAGCAGGGTGTCGACCGGGCGGAGGCCGAGGAGGCCATGGCGCAGCTCAACGACCTGTCTTCGGCCAACATCGACCACCGCAATGCCATCGAGATCGCCGGCGAGCTGTTGGAGAAGCACCTCGGGGCGGAGCGCACGCGGTAAGGAGAATGATGAGTACAGCCCCGTCAGTCATCGCCGGGATGATGCGGATCGCCGAGAAGACCGACGCCGAGATCCGCGCGCTCTACGACACGGCCCGCGGACGCGGCGTCACGTACTTCGACCACGCCGACCTCTACGGCGTCGGCGCGCCCGGCGGCGGTTACCACCGCTGCGAGAGCAGGTTCGCCGGTGCGCTGAACCTCAGTGCGTCCGCACGCGACGAGATCGTCCTGCAGTCCAAGGTCGGCATCGTCACCGACGGTCCGTACTACGACTCGTCCTATGAGCACATCATCGCCACGGTCGAGGAGTCGCTGACGGCGCTGCGCACCGACCGTCTCGACGTCCTGCTGCTGCACCGTCCCGACGCGCTCGTGGAGCCCGACGAGGTGGCCCGGGCATTCGACGAACTCGAGGCCACGGGCAAGGTGCGGGCCTTCGGGGTCTCCAACCACACGCCCCGGCAGATCGACCTGCTCAGGACCGCGGTCCGGCAGACGCTGGTCGTCAACCAGCTGCAGTTGTCGATCACCCACGCGCCGGTCATCACCCAGGGACTCACGGCGAACATCGTCGGTGAACCCGGTGCGGTGGACGTCGACGGCGGTGGCGTCCTCGACTACTGCCGCCTCAACGGCATCACGGTGCAGGCGTGGTCGCCGTTCCAGAAGGGGACGGAACGCGGGGTGTTCCTCGGCGACCCCGGCTACGCCGAACTCAACGCCGTGCTCGGGGAGGTCGGCGACGCCCACGGCGTCGCCCCCGCGGCGGTGGCGACCGCCTGGATCCTGCGCCACCCCGCACGCATGCAGGTCGTCCTCGGCTCCACCGATCCGTCCCGTTTCGCCGAGGCGTCCGGCGGTGCGGACGTCGAACTCTCCCGCCGCGAGTGGTACCGGTTGCTGCGCGCCGCCGGGCACCGTCTTCCCTGAATCAGTTGCGGACGCCGTCAGCAGGTAAACTCCGACGGGGTAGAAGACCAGAACGATCGACCTGAACCTACAGCGAAGGGAACACACCGTGAGCCAGCCCGACATGAACCAGATCATGGCCCAGGCCCAGCAGATGCAGCAGCAGCTCCAGGAGGCGCAGGCCGAGATCATGGCCTCCACCGTCGAGGGCACCGCCGGCAACGGCCTGGTCAAGGTCGCCCTGCGCGGCTCCGGAGAGGTCGAGAGCCTCTCCATCGACCCGTCCGTGGTGGACCCGGAGGACGTCGAGACCCTCCAGGACCTCGTCATCGGCGCCTACCAGGACGCCGGGGAGAACCTCAAGAACCTCTCCAACGAGAAGATGGGGCCGCTGTCCCAGGGCCTCGACGGCCTCGGCTTCTAGGACGAGTCCACCGTGTTCGAAGGTCCCCTCCAGGACGTGATCGACGAGTTCTCCCGCCTCCCCGGGGTGGGGCCCAAGAGCGCCCAACGCATCGCCTTCCATCTCCTCCAGGCAGAGCCGGAGGAGCTGGACAGGCTCGGCGGCGCGCTGTCGCGCCTGCAGAACGGCGTGCGTTACTGCCGGATCTGCCACAACGTGTCCTCCGAGGAGGTCTGCCGGATCTGCGCGGACTCCACCCGCGACGCCACCATCGTGTGTGTCGTCGAGGAGTCGAAGGACATCCAGGTCATCGAGCGCACCGGTGAGTACGACGGGCGCTACCACGTCCTCGGCGGCGCCCTGGACCCGCTCAACGGCGTCGGCCCGAAGGAGCTCAATGTCACCGCGCTGGTGCAGCGTATCGGCGGTCGGGTGGACGACGTCGTAGCCGCCGACGGCACGGTGGCGGACGCCCCGGACATCTCCGAGGTCATCATCGCCACCGACCCGAACACCGAGGGCGAGGCCACGGCCGCCTACCTCGGGCGACTGCTCAAGGAGTTCCCCGGGCTGACCGTGTCCCGCCTGGCCTCGGGAATCCCGATGGGCGGCGACCTCGAGTTCGTCGACGAGCTGACGCTGTCGCGGGCCTTCGAGGGCCGCACCGCGATCCGGTAACGGGCGCGCGAGCCACATAAGCGGCATTTACCTCACCGGGGTGTCCTTGCCCACGAAAGCGCTGACAGGGGGTCGGCGTCGGCGTAGCGTGAGGGCCATGACCACACGAAACAAGAACCTCGCGAATGCCAGGGCAGCAGTCTGGGCCACCGTCTTCGGCGGAGCCGGGGTGCTGCACTTCGCGCAGCGACGCTTCTTCGACTCCATCGTCCCGGAGGAACTCCCCGGGGAGCAGAAGTACTGGACGTGGGGGAGCGGGGTCATCGAGCTCGCCCTCGCCGCGGCGATCGCCAACCCGTCCACCCGGGCGGCCTCGGCGAAGCCGGCATCGCTGTTCCTGCTCGGTGTGTGGCCCGGCAACATCAAGATGGCGATCGACTGGCAGGCCTCGGACTCCAAGAGCACACTGTTCAAGGCCGGCGCATGGGCTCGCGTCGCAGGTCAGGTGCCCATGATCGTGTCCACGAGCAGGCTCGGGGAGTAGGACAGAACATCCCCTACGGGGAAGTTTTGTCGGGGGGATGACAATCTTGTAATCACTATGTCGGTAAAGGTGTCCGCATAGAGTGACGCAAGGCACATGTCGACGGGGTGGGGTCCCGTCAGGGGTCGTGCGGGGGTGGGCGGACCGCGGGGTCGTCCGGGTCGGCAAAAACACTTGTTGACCTAAGGAAAGCCCGTCCGGTGGAGCCGGTTTCCGGCGGGGTGTGGGGGTAGAGCACATATATGTGCAGAACAGAACGGGTCGGAGCTGTCCGTAGCGGTTCCTAGAGTTCATCCCCATTCACGCGCACCGTGCCCGAACGATCTCGGGCGCGCGTCGCGTTGAGCCCTTCATGAACCGACTCTCCGAAAGGAGCCCGATGCCGACCACCATCCTCGTGGCCAATCGTGGCGAGATCGCCGCACGTGTCGTCCGTACTGCCCGTGACCTGGGACTTCGTTCCGTTGCCGTGTACTCCGACCAGGACATCGACTCACCTGCCGTCGCCCTGGCAGATGACGCGTACTCGCTGGAGGGCACCACCCTCCAGGAGACCTACCTCGACATCGCCAAGATCATCGACGTCGCACAGCGTGCCGGGGCGGACGCCGTCCACCCCGGCTACGGTTTCCTCTCCGAGGTGCCGGACGCCGCCCAGGCCGTCGCGGACGCCGGACTGACCTGGCTCGGCCCGGCCGCGGACACGATCCGCCAGCTCGGCGACAAGATCAGCGCCCGGCGCACCGCCCTGGCCGCCGGCGTCTCGCCGGTGCCCGGCACCACCGACCCGGTGCAGTCCATGGAGGAGGTCGACGACTTCGTCGCCGCCCACGGATACCCGATCGTCCTCAAGCGCTCGGACGGAGGCGGCGGACGCGGCATCGAGGTCATCCGCACCGACGAGGACCTGAAGACCTTCGCTGCGGGCCACGCGATGGCCGGCGGCGACCTGGACAAGTTCTTCATGGAGCGTTTCATCGTCTCCGGCCGTCACATCGAGACCCAGTGCATGCGTGACTCCCACGGCAACTTCGCCGTGGTCACCACGCGCGACTGCTCGGTGCAGCGCCGCCACCAGAAGGTCATCGAGGAGGCCCCGGCACCGTTCCTGCCCGAGGGTGCCGACGAGACCCTGCAGACGTGGTCCAAGGCCCTGTTCGACCACACCGACTACGTGGGTCTGGGGACCTGCGAGTTCATGCTCACCGAGGAGGGTGAACTCTTCTTCCTGGAGGTCAACCCGCGCCTGCAGGTCGAGCACACCGTCTCCGAGGAGGTCACCGGGCTCGACCTCGTGGAGGCGCAGTTCACCATCGCCGACGGCGGCAGCATCCCCGAGGTTCCCGAGATCCGTGGCCACTCCATCGAGCTGCGCCTGACCTCGGAGGACCCCGCCAAGGACCTCACCCCGACCGCGGGCAAGATCAAGGAACTCGAGTGGCCGGCCGGCCACGGGGTCCGCATCGAGACCGGTGTGCGTCTCGGCGACAAGGTCTCCCCGGAGTTCGACTCGATGATCGCCAAGCTGATCGTCACCGGCCCGGACCGTCCCCGCGCGATCGCCCGGGCACGCCGCGCGCTCGGCGAGCTGTCCATCAAGGGCATCGCCACCTCCACCCCGGTGCTGGACCTGATCATGGCCCACCCGGACTTCGACGCCACCAACGACCACGGTGACCTGCGGGTGCGTACCCGCTGGCTGGAGACGACCTTCCTGCCGGCCGTGGACATGGAGAACCTCGGTTCCGACTCCGACGGGGAGGACGACGAGAGCAGCATCGCCGCGGCACTGCGGACCTTCACCGCGCAGATCGACGGCCGTCGCCACCGCATCACCCTGCCCGACGGGCTGGCGAACCTCGGTTCGATGATGCAGAGCGGGCTGGGCAACCTGGGCGAGATGGGCCAGGAGATCGGCTCGCGTGTCCGACGCAGCCAGCCGCGTCGCGGTTCCCGGCGTCGTGGCGGCGAGGCCGCCGCCGGTGCCGCCCCGGTCGGCGAGTCGCTGACCGCCGAGGGCGCGCTGAAGTCGCCGATGCAGGCCATCGTCGTGCGCATGGGCACCGAGCCCGGTGCGTCCGTCGGGGAGGGTGACGTGGTCATCGTCCTGGAGGCGATGAAGATGGAGAAGTACATCCACGCCCCGGCCGGGGGAACCGTCGCGTCCATCGACGTCGCGGTCGGCCAGAACGTCAACGCCGGCGACACGCTGCTGCACATCAACGCCGAGAGCACCGAGGAGGCCGCAGAATGACCGCCGCCGAGAAGACCGACAAGATCGAGAAGATCGCCGCGAAGGCCTCCGTCGACTACGACGCACTCGCCGCCGCCGCGGACGAGAAGGCCCAGAAGTTCCAGCACGGCAAGGGCAAGTACACCGCGCGTGAGCGCATCGCGATGCTCTGCGACGAGGGCTCGTTCGTGGAGTACGGCCGTTTCTTCGGCGGCGACCCCGCCGAGGGCTTCCTCGGTTCCGCCGTGGCCACCGGCTTCGGCACCATCGACGGACGCACCGTCGCCATCTACGCCCAGGACTTCTCCATCCGCGGCGGCACCCTCGGCAAGGTCGAGGGCCAGAAGATCACGGACATCATCGACCGGGCGATCGCCGAGCGGGTTCCCTGCTTCGGCCTGCTGGACTCCGGCGGAGCCCGGATCCAGGAGGGCGTCGCCGCCCTGTCGTGGTACGGCCGTATCTTCCGCAAGTCCTGCGAGGCCTCCGGGTTCATCCCGCAGATTTCACTGATCCTCGGCCCGTGTGCCGGCGGTGCGGTGTACTCCCCGGCGCTCACGGACTTCGTGATCATGCCGCGCGAGAACTCGCACATGTTCGTCACCGGCCCGGACGTGGTCAAGGCCGTCACCGGTGAGCAGATCAGCCTGGACGACCTGGGCGGCGCGGAGATGCACAACAGCGTCTCCGGTGTGGCCCACTACCTCGCCGAGGACGAGGAGGACGCGATCGACTACGCCCGCGCCCTGCTCAACTACCTGCCGCAGAACTGCAACGACGAGACCCCGTCCTACGACTACGTCCCCACCAAGGAGGACATCGAGGCCTCCCGCGGTGTCGGCGACATCGTCCCGGCGGACAACCGCATGCCCTACGACGTCGTCGAGGTCATCGAGTCCCTCGTCGACCACGGTGAGTTCGTGGAGGTCCAGGAGCACTGGGCCCGCTCGATCGTCATCGGCTTCGCCTGCATCGAGGGCAAGCCGGTCGGCATCGTCGCCGACCAGCCCATGCACAACGCCGGCACGCTGGACGTCGAGGCGTCGGAGAAGACCGCCCGTTTCGTGCGCTGCTGCGACGCCTTCGGCCTGCCGGTCGTCACCCTGGTCGACGTGCCCGGCTACCTGCCCGGCGCCGAGCAGGAGCGCGCCGGCATCATCCGCCGTGGCGCGAAGGTGATCTACGCCTACGGCAACTGCACCGTGCCGGTGGTCACCATGATCACCCGCAAGTCCTACGGCGGCGCCTACATCGTGATGGGTTCCAAGGGCATCGGCGCGGACTTCGCCTTCGCCTGGCCGGACGCCGAGATCGCCGTGATGGGTGCCGAGGGTGCCGTGCAGATCCTGCGTCGCCGCGACATCGCCGCGGTCCCCGACGAGGAGAAGGCCGACTACACCAAGCAGCTGGCCGACGAGTACCAGGCGGAGAACATCAACCCGAACTTCTCCGTCGAGACCGGTGAGATCGACCGCATCGTCGTCCCCGCGGACACCCGCGACACCCTGGCCTCCGCGCTGCGTTCCCTGCGCACCAAGGACCGCGACCGCCGCCACTTCAAGTTCCACTCCAACGGGCCCCTGTGACCCCTGCAGAGAACCGTCGGACAACTAAGGACATCATGACTGACTCTTCCTCCAGCTTCCTCTCCCGCCTGAACGGCGGCGACGAGAAGACCACCCTGCTCTTCGGCGGTCAGGCCACCCCCTGGCGTCCCGCCTGCGCGCAGCTCGCCGAGGACCCCACTCTGGCCGGCGAGATCCGTGCGCTGATCACCGCGTCGGACGACCTGCTCGCCCCCGTCGCCGCCGAGCTCACCGCCGCCACGGCCGGCGCCCTGACGCTGGAGCGTCTCGCCGGTGACGCGACGACCTCCGCCGGCCCCGTCTCCGCGGCGCTGTCGGTGCCCGGCATCACCGCCGTGCAGTACGCGCAGCTCTCCGCGCTCAAGGGTGCCGGCTTCGACGCCGTCGCCGCCGTCGCCGACGGCCGCGCCACCGCCCTGGGCCACTCCCAGGGCGTGCTGGGCGCCGCCTTCGTCGCCGGGGACGGCCCGTCGGACGCCGAGGTCTTCGCCGTCGCCAGGCTGATCGGTGCCGCCGCGGCGCGCACCACCCGCTCCGCCGGCTTCGCCGTCGGCGAGCACACCCCGATGCTGTCCGTGCGTGGTCTGGAGAGCTCCCACCTCGACGCCGTCATCGCCGATGCCGGCGTGGACGTCGAGGTCGCCATCCACAACGGCCGTCGCCGCTTCATCCTCTCCGGTACCCCGGAGGACCTGGGTGTCGTGGAGCAGACCGTGCTGCAGCTCGGCGAGAAGGACGCCGCCGAGCTCACCGCGAAGACCCGCGGCGGTGCGCCGCTGGCCCCGCAGACCGAGTACCTCGAGGTCACCGTGCCGTTCCACCACAGCTCCATGGAGCCCGCGGTGGAGCAGGTCGTCGCCTGGGCAGGACGCTGCGGCCTCGCCGCGGACACTGCAGGTTCTGTCGAGCGCTTCGCCCGCGCCGTGCTGACCGACCACGTCGACTGGGTCGACCAGGTCGCCGCCGCCCGTGATGGTGGCTCCGCATGGTTCCTGGACGTCGGCCCCGGCGTCGTCGCCTCGAAGATCTCCGCCGAGGTCATCGAGGGCTCCGGCGCCGGCATCGTCGCCGCCGGCAGCCTCGACGACGTCGACGCGCTCGCCGCACCGGGCCCGGACCCGGAGCGCACCGTCGACTGGTCGTCCTACGCCCCGCGCCTGCTCGACCTGCCCACCGGGCAGGTCGTGGAGACCGCGTTCTCCCGCCTGACCGGCCGTTCCCCGGTGCTGCTCGCCGGCATGACGCCGACCACCGTGGACCCCGAGATCGTCGCCGCCGCCGCCAACGCCGGCTACTGGGCCGAGATGGCCGGTGGTGGACAGGTCACCGCAGAGGTCTTCGACGCCAACCTCACCAAGCTCAAGGGACTGCTCGAGCCGGGCCGTGCCGTGCAGTTCAACGCCATGTTCATGGACCGCTACCTGTGGAACCTCCACTTCGGCGGCCAGCGCGTGGTCTCCAAGGCCCGCGAGTCCGGCGCACCGCTGGACGGCGTGGTCATCTCCGCCGGCATCCCCGAGCCCGACGAGGCCCCGGAGGTCATCGGCGCGCTGCGTCAGTCCGGCTTCTCGCACATCGCGCTGAAGCCCGGCACCGTCAACCAGATCCGCGCGGGCCTGGGCATCGCCCGCCAGATCGAGGACACCGGCACCAGCATCATCCTGCAGGTCGAGGACGGTCACGCCGGTGGACACCACTCCTGGGAGAACCTCGACGACCTGCTCACCGCCACCTACGCCGAGATCCGCCGCCAGAAGAACGTGGTGCTCTGCGTCGGCGGCGGCATCGGCACGCCCGAGCGCTCCGCCGACTACCTCTCCGGTGACTGGTCGGTGGCCCTCGGCCTGCCGTCCATGCCGGTCGACGGCGTGCTCGTCGGCACCGCGGCGATGACCGCCAAGGAGGCCAAGACCACCGACGAGATCAAGCAGCTGCTCGTCGACACCCCCGGTGTCGCCGATGCGTCCGGCGCGGCCTTCACCGCCCCCAACGGCGGCTGGATCGCCCCCGGCAACTCCGCCGGTGGCGCGACCTCGGGCCTGTCGCACCTGCGTGCCGACATCCACGAGATCGACAACTCCGCCGCCAAGTGCATGCGCCTGATCCAGGAGGTCGGTGGATCGCTCGAGGCCGTCAACGCCCGCCGCGACGAGATCATCGAGGCGATGGACAAGACCGCCAAGCCCTACTTCGGTGAGCTGGAGAAGATGACCTACGCACAGGTCGTCCGCCGCTTCGCCGAGCTGAGCTTTCCGTGGGTCGACCCGTCCTGGCTGCAGCGCTTCCAGGAACTCCTGCAGCGCGTCGAGGCCCGCCTGACCAGTGCCGAGCACGGCCCGGTGGAGACCCTGTTCCCCACGGTGGAGTCCGCCGAGGACCCCACCGCCGCGGTGGAGACCCTCGTGGCCGCCTACCCGTCCGCCGAGGTCGACACCCTGACCCCGCTGGACACCGCCTGGTTCATCGCCCTGTGCCGCAAGTACCCCAAGCCCATGGGCTTCGTGCCGGCCATCGACGAGGACCTCCTCGCATGGTGGGGCAAGGACTGCCTCTGGCAGGCGCAGGACGACCGCTACTCCGCCGACCAGGTGCGCATCATCCCCGGACCGGTCTCGGTCTCCGGCATCACCACCGTCGACGAGCCCGTCGCCGACCTCCTCGGACGTTTCGAGGAGGCCTGCCGCGCCCGCATCGCCGACACCGAGCCGGTCACCGCGTGGTCGCGCACCGAGGACGCCGTGGACGTGGAGTCCCTGCTCAAGGCCGTGCCCTACATCTCCTGGACCGGCCACCTGATGGACAACCCGGCCCACGTCATCGACGAGGACCGCTACGACCTGGTGGTCACCAACGACGGCTCCGACGGCAACCCCGTCACCGTCACCATCGACCTGCACCTGGACACCTTCTGGGACGACACCGCCGCCGGTTCCGGCGACGCGCAGGTCCACGCCGTGCGCAGCCTGCCCGTCCCGCTGATCCTGGACACCACCAGCATCACCGGCGGCATGCCCGTCGTCGACGAGGAGCGCCTGCCCGACACCATGTACGGGCTGCTCGCCGGCACCGCCGGTGTGGGCAACACCGCCGTCACCGGCGATGAGATCACCGCGATGCCGACCAAGGTCGCCGGTTCCACCACCGACGAGACCCCCTTCGGCACGTTCAGCTACGACTTCACCCTCACCGGCTCCCTGGGCTCCGAGCACGCCGGTGTGACCGGCGACGACCTCGGCGACCTCTCCGCGGTCGGCGGCGGCGCCACCCGCGCCTCCATCGTGCCCGACGCCCTGCTCGGTACCTGCTGGCCGGCGATCTACGCGGCCCTGGGTTCGGCCACGGTCAACGAGTACCCCGTCATCGAGGGCCTGCTCAACGCCGTGCACCTGGACCACACCGTGGCCCTGGAGGTCTCCGCCGAGGAGCTCGCCGCCCGCGCCCCGCTGACCGTCACCGTGTCCAGCTGGGCCGCCGGCATCGAGGAGTCGTCCTCCGGACGCGTCGTCACCGTGCACCACCACATGCACGACGCCGAGGGCGTCCTGCTGGGACGCCAGACCGAGCGCTTCGCCATCCGTGGCCGCGCCTTCGGCACCACCCCGCCGGCCGAGCCGGCCGCCGCCGGCGGCACCGGCGCGGAGGTCACCGACACCCCGCGTTCCACGCTGCTGCGCACCCGCGTCAACGCCCCGGCGGAGATGACCCCCTTCGCCTGGGTCTCCGGCGACTTCAACCCGATCCACACCAGCCACGTCGCCGCCCGCGTCGCCGGGCTGCAGGCACCGCTGGTGCACGGCATGTGGCTCTCGGCCACCGCCCAGCACGCCGCGTCCGCCGCCGGATCCGGCCACCGCATCCTCGGCTGGACGTACCGCATGTTCGGCCTCGTCCAGCTCGGTGACCCGGTGGACATCCAGGTCGAGCGCACCGGACGCGTCGCCGGCGGCGGACTGCTGCTGGAGGTGACCTGCCGGATCAACGACGAGCTCGTGTCCCAGGGCACCGCCGTCACCGCCGCCCCGTCCACCGCGTACGTCTACCCCGGCCAGGGCATCCAGTCCAAGGGCATGGGCCTGGACGAGCGCGCCGCCTCGAAGGCGACCGCCGCTGTCTGGGAGCGCGCCGACGCGCACACCCGCGCCACCCTGGACTTCTCCATCCTCACCGTGGTCCGCGACAACCCCACGTCGCTGACCGCCAACGGTGTGACCTACCAGCACCCGGACGGCGTGCTGTACCTGACGCAGTTCACCCAGGTCGCCCTGGCCACCCTGGCGCTGGCGCAGACCGCGCGCCTGCGTGAGGCCGACGCCCTGGTCGCCGACGCCTACTACGCCGGCCACTCGCTCGGCGAGTACACCGCCCTGTCGGCCTACGCCGGCACCATCGAGCTGGAGACCGTGCTGGAGGTCGTGTTCCACCGCGGCTCCACCATGCACCACCTCATCCCGCGTGACGAGAACGGCCGCTCGGACTACCGGATGGGTGCCCTGCGCCCCAACCAGTTCGGCGTCGACGACGACCACGTCGTGGAGTACGTGGAGTCCGTGGCGGAGGAGTCCGGCGAGTTCCTGGAGATCGTGAACTTCAACCTCGCCGGCGAGCAGTACTCCGTCGCCGGCACCGTCGCCGGCCTGGACGCCCTGCAGAAGGACGCCGCCGAGCGCACCGCCGCCGCCGGCGGCAAGGGCTCGTTCATGATGGTCCCGGGCATCGACGTGCCCTTCCACTCGCGCGTGCTGCACCCCGGTGTGCCCGACTTCCGCGAGAAGCTCGACGACCTGCTGCCCGCGACCATCGACCACGAGGTCCTGGTGGGACGCTACATCCCGAACCTCGTGGCCCGCCCGTTCGAGCTGACCCGTGAGTTCGTGCAGTCCATTCTGGACGTGGTGCCCGCCGAGCCGGCCCAGGCCGTGCTCGACGACTGGGACGCCCGTACCAAGGACGAGGCAGGACGCGCCGAGGTGGCGCGCACCCTGTTCATCGAGCTGCTGTGCTGGCAGTTCGCCTCCCCGGTGCGCTGGATCGAGACCCAGGACCTGCTCCTGGCCACCGACCGCCTGGACATCGACGAGCTCGTCGAGGTCGGCCTCGGCGCCGCCCCGACGCTGGCGAACCTGGCGACCAAGACGCTGCGCCTGCCCCGCTTCACCGGCGCCGACGTCGCCGTGCGCAACGTGCAGCGCGACGAGAAGGCCGTCTACCACGAGGACGTCCAGACCATCGAGGCCCCGGCAGCGCCGGCGGACCCGGCTCCCGCAGAGCAGGACGCCGTGGCCACCGGCGACGTCGTCGCCGAGGCGCGTCCCGACGCGTCCGCACCGTCCCCCGCCGTCGACGAGGGCTACGCCACCCCGGAGCCCCCGGCACCGGCCGGCTCCGTCGAGCGTCCCGCGGACCTGCCCTACAAGGCGTCCGACGCGATCAAGACGCTGCTGGCCTACGCCAACAAGCTGCGTCCGGAGCAGATCGGTGGTGCCGACACCACCGGCACGCTGACCAACGGTGTGTCCTCGCGGCTCAACCAGCTGCTCATGGACATCTCCGCGGAGCTGGGACTGTCCAGCGTCGAGGGTGCAGCCGAGGCCGACGTGACCACGCTGTCCGCCACCGTGGACGCCGCGGCGCACAACTACTCCGCGTTCGGCCCGGTGCTCAGCGAGGCCGTCAAGGACCGGCTGCGCAAGCTCTTCGGTGCCGCCGGGGCGAAGGCCACCGCCATCGCCGACCGCGTCACAGGCACCTGGGAGCTCGGCCCCGGCTGGGTCGACCACGCCACCGCGCAGATCCTGCTCGGCTCGCGTGACGGCGCCTCCGCCCGCGGCGGCGACCTGTCGACCCTGCCGACCTCGGCGACGTCGATGGCCGACGTCAACGCCATCGTCGACGAGGCAGTCACCCAGGTCGGTGCCGCCCACGGCATCCCCGTGGCCAAGCCCAGCGCCGGCGGTTCCGGCGGCGGCACGGTGGACTCCGCCGCGCTCGACGCCTTCGCCCAGGAGGTCACCGGCGACGAGGGTGTGCTGGCCAACCTGGCCCGCCACATCCTGCACGACCTCGACCTCGACGTCCCCGCGTCCTCGTCCTTCGGCGACCCCGAGGCCGACGAGACCGCCGCGGTGCTGCAGGCCGTCAGCGAGGAGCTCGGCGCCACCTGGCCCAAGCAGGTCGCGCCCGTCTTCGACGAGCGTCGCGCCATCCTCGTCGACGACCGGTGGGCCACCGCCCGTGAGGACATCTCCCGTCTGGCCGAGGGCGGCGAGATCGCCGACACCGCCACCTTCCGTGGCACCGGCGAGACCGTGGCCAAGCACGCCGACTGGTGGGCCGACCACGTCTCCGACGCACAGCTGGCGTCCCGCTTCACCGGCATCGCCGCCGAGGCCCGCGACGAGGAGACCACCGGTGACTTCGCCGGACAGGTCGCCGTCGTCACCGGCGTGACCCCGGCGTCCATCACCGGTGGCGTGGTCGGCGACCTGCTGTCGCAGGGGGCCACCGTGGTGATCACCGCCTCGCGCATCAGCCCGGCCCGCCTGGAGTTCATCAAGAAGCTCTACCGCGAGCACGCCTGCGCCGGTGCGAAGATCTGGCTGGTCCCGGCGAACCTGTCGAGCTACCGCGACATCGACGCCCTGGTCGACTGGATCGGCAACGAGCAGACCGAGACCGTGGGATCCGAGAAGAAGCTGGTCAAGCCGGCACTCGTCCCCGACCTCTTCCTGCCCTTCGCCGCACCCACGGTGTCCGGCACGGTCGAGGATGCCGGCGGAAACGCCGAAACCCAGGCCCGCCTGCTGCTGTGGAGCGTGGAGCGGTCCTTCACCGCCCTGTCGCGCATCGGCCACGAGGCGAACCTGGCCCACCGCCTGCACGTCGTCCTGCCGGGTTCCCCGAACCGCGGAACCTTCGGCGGCGACGGCGCCTACGGCGAGACCAAGGCCGCCTTCGACGCGATCTGCAACAAGTGGTCCAACGAGCCGTGGGCCGAGCGCGTCACCATCGCGCACCCGCGCATCGGCTGGGTCGCCGGCACCGGTCTGATGGGCGGCAACGACCCGCTCGTCGACGCCGCCGTCGAGGCCGGGGTCCGCGTGTGGACGCCGTCCGACATCGCCGGTGAGCTCGTCCGCCTGTGCTCCTCGGAGATCCGCGCCGCCGCGTCCATCGGGCCGGTCGACGCCGACCTGACCGGTGGGCTCGACAAGATCAACCTCACCGAGCTGCGCGAGCAGGCCATCGCCGACGGTGCCTTCGACACCGTCGCCGCCGGTGCCGACGCCGAGGCCACCCAGGCCCCGGTCACGGTCAACGCGCTGCCGTCGCCGGTGCGCGCCGCCCAGCCCGTCGCCGTCGACGGTGACGAGGCCTGGGGCGAGGTCAGCGCCGACCTGGACGACATGGTCGTCGTCGTGGGTCTCGGCGAGGTCAGCGCCTGGGGCTCCGGACGTACCCGCTTCGAGGCGGAGTACGGCGTGCAGGCCGACGGGTCCGTGGACCTCACCGCCGCCGGTGTGCTCGAGCTCGCCTGGATGACCGGCCTTCTGACCTGGAAGGACACCCCGGTCGCCGGCTGGTACGACGCCAAGGGCGAGATCGTGCCCGAGGAGGAGATCTTCCCGCGCTACCGCGACGAGGTCGCCGCCCGCGCCGGTGTGCGCACCTTCGTCGACGACGTCGCGCTCGAGGACGTGCACACCCCGCAGGCCGCGGAGATCTTCCTCGACCGCGAGGTCACCTTCTCGGTGGACTCCGCCGAGGCCGCACAGTCCTTCGTCGAGGCCGACCCGGACTTCACCCGGGCGACCGTGGACGAGGGGACCGGCGAGTGGTCCATCACCCGACTGCCCGGTGCCCGTGCGCGGGTGCCGCGCCGTGCCACCCTGGCACGCAAGGTCGGCGGCCAGTTCCCCACGGACTTCGACCCCACCCGCTGGGGCGTGCCGGCCTCGATGGTCGAGGCCATCGACCGGATCGCCGTGTGGAACCTCGTCGCCACCGTGGACGCCTACCTCTCCGCCGGCTTCACCCCGGCAGAGATCCTGCAGGCCGTGCACCCCTCGGATGTGGCGATGACCCAGGGCACCGGCTTCGGCGGCATGACGTCGATGCGCAAGCTCTTCGTCGACCGCTTCCTGGAGGAGGACATCCCGTCCGACATCCTGCAGGAGACGTTGCCCAACGTCGTGGCCGCGCACACCATGCAGGCCTACGTCGGCGGCTACGGTGCGATGATCCACCCGGTCGGCGCCTGCGCCACCGCCGCGGTCTCCGTGGAGGAGGGTGTCGACAAGATCAAGCTCGGCAAGGCCGACTTCGTGGTCGCCGGTGCCACCGACGACATGTCGGTGGAGTCCATCAGCGGGTTCGCCTCGATGAACGCCACCGCCAACTCGGACGCCATGGCCGCCAAGGGCCTCAACGAGCGCTTCTACTCCCGGGCCAACGACCGCCGTCGCGGCGGTTTCGTGGAGGCCCAGGGTGGCGGAACGATCCTGCTGACCCGCGGTTCCGTCGCGGCGAAGCTGGGTCTGCCGGTGCAGTCCGTGGTCGGCTACGCGGCGTCCTTCGCCGACGGCGCGCACACCTCCATCCCCGCCCCGGGCATGGGTGCGCTGGCGGCCGGACGCGGCGGGCAGGGCTCGAAGCTGTCGAAGGAGCTCGCCAAGCTCGGTGTCTCCGCCGACGACATCTCGGTGGTCTCCAAGCACGACACGTCCACCAACGCCAACGACCCGAACGAGTCGCGCCTGCACACCCGCCTGGCGGCGGCGATGGGCCGTACCGAGGGCAACCCGATGTACGTCGTCTCCCAGAAGACGCTCACCGGGCACGCCAAGGGTGGTGCCGCGGTCTTCCAGACCGCCGGCCTGGGCGACATGTTCCGCACCGCGCGCATCCCGGCGAACCGCTCGCTGGACTGCGTGGACCCGGAGATGGCCTCCGCGCCGAACCTGGTCTGGCTGCGTGAACCGCTGCAGCTCAACCGCACGGTCCGTGCGGGTCTGCTGACCTCGCTGGGCTTCGGTCACGTGTCCGCGCTGATGGCGCTGGTGCACCCGGAGGCCTTCCGGATCGCCGTGGCCAACCAGCTCGGGGAGGACGCCGCGACGGCGTGGGTGGAGACCGCCTCCGCCCGCCTGCGCGCCGGCGTGCGACGCCGCGAGGCCGGCATGCTCGGCCACCGCGCCCTGTTCGAGGAGATCGGGCACCGTCGCTTCGCCGAGGACGTCGACATCGACGCCGCCGAGCCGGCGATGCTGCTCGACCCGCAGGCCCGTGCCGGTGAGGACGGTCTGCTGCGGTGACCGGTTCCTCCTTCGTGATGGGTGTCGGTATCGACGTGGTGGACATCCCGTCGTTCGCCGAGCAGCTCGACCTGCCGGGGTCGCGGTTCGCCGCGTCCTTCACCGGTGCCGAGCGGCGCGCCTGTGCCCGTCTCGCCGAGACGAGCGGGAACGAGGCGCAGCACCTGGCGGCCCGGTGGGCGGCGAAGGAGGCGTTCTACAAGGCGTGGACCGCCGCCGAGGCCGGCGACGAGATCCCCGGTGCCAAGATGGACTGGTCACGGATCGAGGTCGTCAAGGACCGGTGGGGTCGGCCGTTCATCCGGCTGCACGACCCGTTGGACTCCGTGGTCACCGGTGCGCTGACCCGCCACTTCGGTGGTGGGGCCCCGGAGAACGGGCACGCCGTCTGGCATCTGAGCCTGTCGCACGACGGCCCGGTGGCCCAGGCCTTCGTGGTCGGGGAGTGGCGGCGCATGTAGCGGCCCGGGTTCCCCCGGAGTGAGCGAGCAACCCCGCAGGTCGGTGTGACCGACCTGCGGGGTTGCTGCGCGTGGGCACTCCCACCATGTTGTGATCGGACGCTACGCGGCGTGCCATCGTGGTCCCACGGTTGTCGCATGCGTGCCGGGCACGCTGGGGTGATGATGAGGACCAGTGGAAGTGACCGCCGTCGGCTACCGGGATTGCGCGGCAGATTCCGGTCGGGAGGACGCCGCCGCCTGCTCGGCGACACCGTCGGCCACCGCAGGGAGATCGGGTGTGAGGCGAGCGAGCCCTCCAGTCCGAAGAGCCGGCGGTCCCGGTGATGGTGCCGTGTCGGTGTGCCGGATCTATCCAGCCTCTCGGCCGAGCTCATGCTCGGCTGCGCGCCGGATCCACGAGGACACCGAGCGGTCGTCCTTCTCGGCGGCATCCCGGATCCGGTCCAGGAGCGGCTGCGGAAAGCGGACCGGGACCGGAGCCCCGTACTTGGACTTTCTCCTTACCGGCGGACCTTGGGGTTCCTGGTTCTCGGGTCGGGAGTAGAACTCGTGCTCTTGCGCCTTGTTCATGCTGTTAGTCACCGGTCCTGCTCGTAGGGGGGGGGGCAGTCCTCCAGAAGCCTGAAAAGAAGCGGAGCGTAATGGCGAACCGGATGGTCTATCCAACCAATCCTATATCTCCTGTATTACAGATGGCTACTGCCGATGAAATCCGTGCCGGAAGGAGTGGACAACCGGGTGGTGTGGATAGCGGGGGAGGAGACGTCTCAGCCCAGTGCGCCGCGGATGCGTTCCATCGCGGAGGTCAGCGAGGCCTCGGTGACCCGAGCGGCGGCACAGGCATGCCCTGCGGCGACCGCGTCGATGAGTTGACGCTGGTGGGTGAGGATCCCGGCGGGCGTCCGGGACTCCAGTTCCTCGCGCACACCGACGATCTTGTAGTGCCGGCACTGTGCCCACAGGCTGCGGATCGACTCACACAGCACCTTGTTGGCGGAGGCCTCGTAGACGGCGGACAGCAGTTCTTCGTCGGCGGTGAGGTGACCGAGGACGTCCCCGCGGCCCAGCGCGTCGAGCATCCGGTCGTACAGGGGCTCCAGTCCGCCCGCGGTCACGGCAGCCTTCCCGGCATCATCCCCCTCCTCGGCATCCCCACCCAGCGCAGCGACGCCCAGCTCCGTGGCGCGGACCTCGAGCACACGCCGCACGTCGTAGATGTCCAGGAGCTCGGCGGGGGAGAAGGAGCGCACCACGGCACCGCGCCGGGGACGCGTCTCGACCAGGCCGTCCTCCTCCAGGCGGGTGATGGCCTCCCGCACCGGCATCACGCTGATGCCCAGCTCCGCGGCGAGGTCCCTGATCTGCAGGCGGCGTCCGCCCTGGTACGTGCCGTCGACGATCGCGGCATGCAGCGCCGCGTAGGCCTGGTCGCCCACACGGGTCGCCGCGGGAAGAGGGCTGAGGGACATGCCGACCACTCTACCGACGGGACCTACGCCTTCAGTCGCTCCGCGCGCAGCTGCGCGACCTCGCCGTCGAGCTGTGTGGCGAAGGCGCCGGTCAGCGGCGGCAGCTCGGCCAGCGTCGTGTCCATCGCCGAGGCCAGCAGCAGGTCCGCCAGCTGCGGGTTACGCGCCAGCACCGGCCCGTGCATGTACGTCGCCACGATCGATCCCTGCACCGCGCCCTCGAAGTAGACCTCCTTGCCGGCACGCTCGGGGGTGAGACCGGCGGTCAGCGCACCGTGGGCGTCGGTGTTGCCCACGCCCTCGGTCACGTACCCCAGCGGCGTGGCGTCGGCGCCGAGCAGGGTCGCGCCCTGGTGGTTGGCGAAACCGGTCAACGGCTCGGTCAGCACACCGGCCGCACCCAGCGAACCCGCGGTCAGGCCGAAGCCCTTCAGATTCGGGTCCGACCGCAGCTCACCGATGGTGCGGTTCTGCAGCGAGGACGTCGTCGCGTCGATCAGCCCCAGGCCGTCCACCATGCGGTCGGACGCCCGGAAGGACGTCCCGAAGACCTGCAGGCCGGCACAGATGGCCAGGACGGGACGTCCCGCCTGCACCGCACGCGCCATCGCGCCGTCGGCGGCGAGGTGCTCGGCGGCGAGGATCTGGGCGACGTCCTCGCCACCACCGACGGTGTACACGTCGAGGGTCTCCGGCACGCCGTCGTGCAGGGTGATCGGGTGGATCTCGGCGGTGATGCCGCGCATCCGCGCACGTTGGCGCAGGACGAGGGCGTTGCCGTCGTCGCCGTAGGTGCCGAGCACGTCCGGCAGCACCAGACCGATGTTCAGGGCCGCTTCTCTACTCACTGGGAGATCTCCTTCTGCAGGTCCTTACGCAGGTCACGGAAGGCCGTGTAGTTCGCCAGCACCTCCACGCGCCCGGGCGGGCAGGCGCGCACCGCGGCGACGGTGTCCGCCACGGTGTCGTGCTCCACCCCGGCGTAGCCGAGGCGTACGGCCAGGTCCGAGGACCGCTCACCGGCGGCGACGACCTTGAGGTCGTCGAGGTTCTCGAACTTCACGTCCCACAGCCAGGACAGGTCCTGACCGTCGGCGACCTGCCCGTTCACGGCGATGACCAGGCCGTCGGCGGCGCGGTCGACCATCGACAGGGCCTCCTGCCAGCCGGCCGGGTTCTTGGCGAGCAGCAGGTGCACCTCGCGGCCGTCGAGGTTCACCGTGGAGTAGCGTCCGGCGACGTCGTCGACACGCTCGGCGGCGGCCAGGGCGGACGTCTCGTCCACGCCGAGGGCCACCGCCGCGGCGATCGCCTGCGTGGCGTTGCCCCGGTTGGCGTTGCCTGGCAGCTTCAACGACAGCGGCAGCAGCTCGCCCGAGGGCGTGGTCAGCCCCTCGGGCGTGACCGTCCAGGTGGGTGTGGGACGGCGGAACTCGCGGCCGTCGGCCAGCGGCTTCACCGCGTACCAGTCCGGGGAGCCGTCCTGCTCCTCGGTGCGCACCACCGCACCACCGGTGCGCGGGCAGGACGTGGAGTCGCCGGTGAACCCGACGCCGGCGGACACCCACACCACGTTGGGGCAGTCCCACGCCACGGACGTGACCTGCACGTCGTCGCAGTTGGCGACGACGGTCATCCCGGGGCGCGCCTCCACGCACTCGCGCAGCACCCGCTCGATCTTGTTGATCTCGCCGACCCGGTCGAGCTGGTCGCGTGAGAGGTTCAGCAGCACCAGGACGTCGCAGTCGAGCTTCTTGGCGATGGCCGGCACGTGCAGCTCGTCGACCTCCAGGACGATGCGCTCGCGGTCCCGGCCGGCCAGCAGTGCGGAGATCACCCCGGCGTCCATGTTGTCGCCGCCGTCGTTGGTGGCCACCGTGCCGAGGGCGCGGACCGCCTCGGCGAGCATGCGGGTCGTGGTGGACTTGCCGTTGGTGCCGGTGACGATGGTGCAGGGGCGTCCCGCGCCGAGCTGCTCCATGAGCTTCGGGTCGATGAAGTTGGCGACCAGGCCGCCGATCATGCCGCCGGAACCGCGGCCGGTCTTCTTCGACGCCCAGGTCGCGGCGTCCGCCGCGCGGACGGCCAGTGAGGTCAACATTCCCATTGCTTTATTCACCCTTGGTTCTGGTTCTGCTTCTGGTTCTGCTTCTGGCCCTGCTGCTTCTGGCTGCCGGAGCCGCGCCGTCGACGCCGCCGGGACGACGACCGGCCGGAACCGTTGCCGCCGCCGTTGCCGCCGCCGTTGTTCTTCCCGCCGCCGGACGTGGCGTCCTTGGCGGGGTCCTTCGACGCATTGCCGGAGTTGCCGCCGCCGGAGTTACCGCCACCGTTGCCACCCCTGCCGCCGTTCTTGCCGCGGGCCTGGTTGCGGTTGCGCGACTGGTTGCGGTTTCGTCCCTGGTTACGGCTCTTGCCGCGTTGCGGGGCGGGGATGCGCGGGGTCGCCGGCCGGGCGTCCGGCACGGCGATGTCGGTGGAGCCCGGCTCCACGTCCTCCAAGGCGGCGAGGAACTCCTCGTCGGTGAACAGGGGGATGTTCTTGCGCTCCCCGTGCATCGCCTTGCCGCGCAGCTCGTGGCTGCGGTTGCACACCACCAGGCTCGACGTCCTGTTCAGCTTCTCGCTGTACACCAGTCCGGCCTTCGTGGCGGTGCTGATCAGCAGGTCCGGGTCGTCGCCCACGTCCGGGCTGACCACGAACTCCATGCCCTGGCGCAGGGTGTGCCCGTCGGGCGTGCCCGGGTTGCCGAAGGGACGCGGCGAGGTGGTGGCGTCCACCCGCACGGTGCTGCGTTGCAGACCGAACCGGTCCGCCGTCAGGTCGGACGGATCGGCGACCGACAACCCGCCGGGCGTGTTGTCGGCGGCACCGTCGGCGACCTCGCGCTGCGCGAGGTGGAGAGGGTGCAGGATGCGGGTGTCGGCGAGCAGCAGCTCGTCGGCGAGCACGTCGGCGCGCTGCAGGCTGGACGCCGGGCCGAGGGACGCCAGGGCGTCCTGCGGCAGGTCCAGCCCGTGGGCGTGCGTGTAGTAGGACGCGATGCTGCGCAGGCGCGGATCCTCCACCGGTACCCCGGCACGTCGGGCCGAGGCCAGGGTGTCGATGATGCGCGTGGGCGTGGGCACCGAGATCTTCTTCGGCCGACGCTGCCCGCGCCGCCGCCCGCGCGGGTTGTTGCGCTGGGTGCCGCGGTTCGCCGCACGCTGGGCGCGCCGGTACTCGAACTGGATGAACCCCCACGTCAGCGTGGTGTTGTGGCAGATCAGGGTGCGTCCCTCGATCAGGTCGAACAGCAGCGGGGCGACGGTGGCGAAACCGGGCGCCTGGCCCAGGTCGGCCTCCGTGTAGCCGTGCAGGTGCCACGGGCCCGGGTCCTCGCCGGGGTTGATCTGCTGGACGAAGCCGGTGAGCTGCGCGGCGGGGTCTGTGTTTTCGGTGCCGTCGGTACCGTCGGTCTGCGCCGAGGCGGGACGGTTGCCGCTGAACACGGCACGCTCCCCGTCGGCGGTGTGCAACGTCGCGGCGAACGCCACCATCCGTGAGGTGCTGGGGTGGATGCCCGACGTCGCCACCGTGATCTCCACGAACGGCGCCTCCTGCGCACTCGGCAACGAGCCGTGGAAGGTCTTCGGGAGGTTACGGGCGGGACGCGGCGCGGCCTGCGCCGCGCCGTCCTGCACCGGAGCGTCCTGCGTGCCCGGTGCGTCCTGAACGGAGGGTGCGGACGCGGCAGGCACGGCAGGCTCGGCAGGCACGGCGGCCGGGGCGTCCTGTATCTTCTGTTCGGCCTTCTTGTCTGCCTGCTCGACGGTCCGTGCCGACGGGGGAGCGGAACGGCGGTGGACCTGGCGGCGGCGACGCCGGGAACGGCCCTGTCCGCTGCGCGGGGCACCGTCTGCGCCGTGGGTGGCGTCGGGGCCGGAACCGGGGGAAGTCATGGGGGACATCATACGTTCCGTCGAGCCGCCGGTGCTAAGGACACCGGTGACTCGCCGCGCCGGAGCTCCACGTCTGCGTCACTCGTCGGTGGTGAACCACACGGTGATCCAGCTGTCCGGGTCGTCGCCCCCGAGCTCGCCGGCGACCCGACGACGGATGCCGTGCCACTGCGTCAGGGGGCGCGGGGGTGTGTCGGGGGAGACGTGGAAGACGATCTCCAGCTGGCGCGAGCGGCCGACCTGCGCGGCATGCACGTCCGCGGACAGGAAACCCTCCTCGGCGACGACCCGGTCGGCGACGGCGCGGGCCTCGGCGTGCAGTTCCGGCGGGGTGACCAGCGCGATCTCGGACAGTGCGCGCAGCAGGGTGCGCACCGGCACCGGGATCAGCACGGACGCCACGACGATCAGCACCACCGGGTCCACGTACGGCAGCAGGTGCTCGTGGGAGGTCCCGTCGATGACCATGCCGACCAGGAACGCGATCAACAGCGCACCCGTCACCCCGGCGCCCATGAGCCACCCCTTGACGTCCATGGCCACCAACGCGGAGCCGATCCTCCGGTTCGCCCGGTGCTCCAGGGCCGCGGTGGTGCCGGCGAGCAGCAGGACGACCACGGTGTAGACCACGGCCGGGCCGAACTCGACCTCGCGTCCGCCGTCCAGCAGCGCGGTGACGGCCTGCAGCAGCGCATAGCCGGCGACCGCCATCATCACCAGGGCGTTGAGGCACAGCACCAACGGTTCGAAGTGCCAGAACCCCATGCTGAACCGCCGCGGCAGCCCCTCGGACCTGGATTTGGCGAGCAGCCCGGCCAGGATGATGGAGATCACCGACATCAGGGCGTCGACGAGGGAGAAGACGCCGTCGAACAGGATGGCCGCGGACCCGGACACCAGGCCGAAGCCGATGCCGAGCGCGGAGAGCAGGAGGACGGCGACCAGCGACACGCGCAGGGCCTGTTGTTCGGTACGCACCGTGAAAAAGACTCCTCGGAGGTCACGCAGGGACAGGGCGTTCACTGTCGCACGGGCGTGCCGCACCGGCCAACCACCGGGTTAGGAAGCGGATTCCGGTGCCCCTGCGGGGTGGTGCCAACTGGGTCGTCCCCCAGGCCACGAAACCCACTGTTTCGTTACCTGGGGGACGACTCAGATGACACAGCTGACCCAGCTGGGACTAGACCCCGCCGAGCACACCCTGGGCGACCGGCTCCTTGGAGTGCGCGCGGTTCACCCCGGAGGTGATGGCCTTCAGCGAGGCGTAGGTGATCGAACCGGCGATGCCGACACCCCAGACCTGCTGGCCGTCGATCTGCGCCAGGACGTAGGCCGCGGCCTCCGCGTCGTCGCCGGCGGTGCGGGCGTGCTGGGAGTACTCCTGGACCTCCACGTCCACGCCCAGGGCCTCCAGGGCGTTGCAGTACGCCGCGATCGGCCCGTTGCCACGGCCCTGGATGGTGCGGGTGTCGCCCTTCCACTCGATCTCGGCGGTGACCTTGGTCTCCGACCCCTCGGTCTGCGGGCCGTCCACCGTCACGGAGATCTGCTCCAGCGGGGAGGTGCGCTCCAGGTACTCGCCGGTGAAGATGTCCCACATGGCCTTGGAGTTCACCTCGCCGCCCTCGGCCTCGGTCACGGCCTGGACCACGCCGGAGAACTCGACCTGCATCGGACGCGGCATGTCGATGCCGTGGTCGGTCTTCATGATGTAGGCCACGCCGCCCTTGCCGGACTGCGAGTTCACCCGGATCACGGCCTCGTAGCTGCGGCCGATGTCCTTCGGGTCGATCGGCAGGTAGGGGACCTCCCACTGCACGCGGCGGAAGTCCTCCTCGGAGATCTCGTTGGCGTGGTGGCCCGGGGAGACGGAGTCCGCCAGGGCGTCGATGCCCTTGTTGATGGCGTCCTGGTGCGAACCGGAGAAGGCGGTGAACACCAGGTCGCCGCCGTAGGGCTGACGCTCCGGGACGACCAGCTGGTTGCAGTACTCCACCGTGCGGCGGATCTCGTCGATGTCGGAGAAGTCGATCTGCGGGTCCACGCCCTGGGTGAACATGTTCAGCCCCAGGGTCACCAGGTCCACGTTGCCGGTGCGCTCACCGTTGCCGAACAGGCAGCCCTCGATGCGGTCGGCGCCGGCCATGTAGCCCAGCTCGGCGGTGGCGACACCGGTGCCGCGGTCGTTGTGCGGGTGCAGCGACAGGATCACCGAGTCGCGGCGGGCGATGTGGCGGCTCATCCACTCGATGCCGTCGGCGTAGACGTTCGGGGTGATCATCTCCACCGTGGACGGCAGGTTGATGATGATCGGGTTCTCCGGGGTCGGCTCCATGATCTCGATGACCGCGTCGCAGACCTCCTTGGCGTACTCGACCTCGGTGCCGGTGTAGGACTCCGGGGAGTACTGCCAGCGCCAGGTGGTGTCCGGGTAGTCCTTGGCGACGTCCTTGATCAGCTCGGCGGCGTCGGTCGCCAGCTTCTTGATCGCGTCCCGGTCCTTCCGGAAGACCACGCGGCGCTGCAGGATCGAGGTGGAGTTGTAGAAGTGCACGATCACGTTCTTCGCGCCCTCGCACGCCTCGAAGGTGCGGCGGATCAGGTGCTCGCGCGCCTGCACCAGCACCTGGATGGTGACGTCCTCCGGGATCATGTCGTTCTCGATGATCTCGCGGACGAAGTCGAAGTCGACCTGGGAGGCGGACGGGAAGCCGACCTCGATCTCCTTGTAGCCCATGCGTACCAGCAGGTCGAACATGCGGCGCTTGCGCTCCGGGCTCATCGGGTCGATCAGGGCCTGGTTGCCGTCGCGCAGGTCCACCGCGCACCACTGGGGTGCGGTGTCGATGACCTTGTCCGGCCAGGTGCGGTCGGGCAGCTGGAAGCGCTCGACCTCGGTGAAGTGCGGCTGGTAGCGGTGCGCCGGCATCTGGGAGGGGCGCTGCTTGTTCCAGGCCTTCTGGCCCTCGGGGATCTCGCCGGCAGGGGTGGAGATGCGGGCGGGGGCGGAGATGAAGGAATCAGAGGGGGTCATGATGGTGCTCCTTGGATCGGTGGAAGGAAATAATGGTCATCACCGACCGGCACGACTCAACTCCGCGACGGGGAGCCGGTCGGTTTTTCAGAACCTGACCCCGCCGCGGCAGAGAAGGAGGAGCTGCGCGCGCGAGTTAATCATGGCGACCACTGTAACACGGTGACGCGGACGCGGGGAAAGTGGGAGTGTGACCGGGCTAACGTCGACCGGGTTCGCCATGGTGGTGGGGCGCTAGGATGGACGACCGTGGAACGAAGAGCAACGGCTGGCGTGACGGCGGTGACCGCAGTGGTCTCGGGCGTGGTGACGGTGCTGACCGCCGTCGTGCAGATGGTCGTGATGACCGTCCGGGGCAACCGCAACGGCCTCAGCCTGCGCGAGGTCCTCACGCAGTGGGACGCGCACTGGATGATGATGATCTCGGAGCACGGCTACTCCGGGTTCGTCATGTCGTCCGAACCGTCCGGCCCGGTGCAGTGGGAGTCGGTGGCGTTCTTCCCCGGGTACCCGGTGCTGGTGCGCCTCGTCGCCGCCCCGATGGCGGTGCTGGACGTGGCGGACGCGACGTTCCTCGCCGCGATGTTCACCTCCGCCGTCGCGACGTTGTTCCTGGCCTGGGGTGTCAGCCTGCTGGCCACCGAGCTGTGGTGTCCTCCGGACCGCCGGACGTTGGTCGTGCTGACGGCCGTGGTGACGGTGCTCGCCGTCGGTGCGCCGATGGGTGTCGTCTACTGGATGCCCTACTCCGAGAGCCTGTTCACCGCCCTGACGGTGTGGGCGCTGTACTTCCTGCTGCGCCGCCGCCACCTCGCCGCCGGTGTGCTGACCCTGTTCGCCGGGCTGACCCGGCTCACCGCCGCGGCACTGGTGCTCACACTGTGCGTCGCCGCCGTGGTCGAGGTGTGGCGCTGGTGGCGGGCGCGCCAGGCAGGACGAACACGGCAGGACGCTGCGCTTCCTGCCTTCCCGGCGTCCGCCGTCACCGCGCCGGTGCTCGGCGCCCTGGGGATCGGCGCCTACCTGGCGTGGGCGAACCGGACGGTCGCCGAGATCGGCGGGTACTTCGCCGCGCAGGAGCGTGGCTGGCACTCCGGGGTCGACCTGGGGGCGGCCACGCTGCGGTGGCTGGCGGACAACCTGCCCGGCCAGATGACCGGCTACACGATCTCCAGCTGGTCGATGATCCTGGTGGCGTTGCTGTGCGTGGCGTCGCTGTGGATGCTGTGGGCGGGGTGGATCCCCTGGCAGCTGTGGCTGCCGGCGGTGGTCCTGGCGGGCATCGTGCTGGGGTCGGACGGCATCATGCACTCACGTCCGCGGCTGCTGCTGATCCCGGTGCTCCTGCTGTGCCTGCCGCTGGTCGTCCGGGCGGTGCGTGGCTGGCGGACTGCCGGGGCGGTGGGTCCGGTCCATGTCGTGGCCGGCGCGGCGATCGGGGTCGCGGCGGTCCTGTGGTGCACCCTGGGATTCTGGGTGTCCGCCGAGATGCTCATCGGCTTCGAGTACGCGATCTGAGGATCACTCGCCGCGCTCTTCCTCGGCCTTCTCCTCTGCCACCTCTTCGGCCTCCTCTCGCCGTCGCAGGCGGATACGGCGCAGTTTCATGGCCCGCGCCATCGTCATCGGCTGGCGCAGCCTCTTCTGCGCCGCCCACGACAGGTCCTGCATCCCAGGTAGCACCCAACCCCGCCAGTAGGCGGCGATCATCAGCCCCGCGCCGATGAAGGGGGACACGATCAGCCCCACCAGGAACACCGGGAAGTCACCGGCGACCCCGGAGTCGTCCAACGACTTGATCCCGACCATCACCGCCGCGGTGAGCAGTGCCGGGGTCGCGTACAACGTCGCCCCGCCGAAGATCGCGGGCACCGACCCGGTCATCACGTCCCGGATCATGCCGCCGCCGACCACCGTCAAGACCCCGAGGAACAGCGCCGACGACCACGGCAGGTCGTTGGCCAGCGCCTTCGTCGAGCCGGTCGCGGCCCACACGCCCAGGACCACGGCGTCGCCGTGGACGCGGAAGATCTCCCACCCGCGGGAGTTCATGTGGATCATCGTGGAGATCACCGCCCCGACCAGGGCGAGCCCGAAGTAGCGCATGTCCTGCATGGCGGCCGGCGGCCCGTTGTCGATGAGCACGTCGCGGATCATGCCGCCGCCCAACGCGGTGATGATCGACAGGAAGAGGATGCCGATGAAGTCGAGGTTGCGGGCGCGGGCGATGATCGCCCCGATCATCCCGTAGAGAACCACCCCGATCAGGTCGAGTGTCTCGTAGACCGCCCTGATCGACGGGTCGACAAAGTCCATGGCGCCGAGGATATCCTTTTCCACTCACTCCACGCCGCGGCGCGAGAGCACCACCGTGGACACGATCATCACCACCAGGGCACCGGCCATGATCAGCCACTGGGTGCCCTCCACCTGGAACCGCTCACCGAGCACCAGGTAGCCCAGCACGAACGCCACGATCGGCTCGGTGATCGTCATGGCGGGCAGCGAGTTCTTCAACGCGCCGGCGTTGAAGCTGGCCTGCTGCACCAGTGTGCCGATGATCGCCGCGGCGATGACCCCGTAGAGCTCCCAGGTGGTCAGCAGGGCGGCCACGCCCTCCTGGTTGAAGATGTTGACCACCGACTTCGACAGCACCGCCAGGTAACCCATGATCGCGCCGGTCACGGCGCCGAGGATCAGGGCTCGGGTGCGCAGCTGCTGCCGGGAGGCCAGCCACATCAGGGCCAGCAAGACGATCGCGCCCACCCCGAGGGTGGCCATCCACGTGCCCAACGTCGGGAAATCGTTGCCGGGCAGGGGACGTCCCCACACCACGACCACGCCCACGGCGACGGTGAGCAGCGTCGCCCACGCCATCTCCATACGCGACACCCGGCGTCCGTCGAAACGGGCGGCCAGCGGCAGGGTGAACATCAACGAGAGCACCAGCACCGGCTGGACGACCAGCAGCGTGCCGAACCCCAGCGCCACGATCTGCAGCCCGTAGGCCGCCAGCGCGCAGAAGACGCCCGCCCACCAGCGTGGACGGGCGACGGCCGCGAGGACCGGGGTGCCGTGGGCGTTGTCGCGGTCGCCCGACGTCTGTTCGGCGACCTGGTGGCGCAGGATCGTTCCCCAGGCCACGGTGAGGGCAGAAAGAAGGGCGAAGACGACAGCGAGCAGGTTGCTGTGCATCATCAGAAACTCAGACTAGTCGTCCGCCGCCGAGGATGTATCAGAGGGCTTTATTACCCGATTACCCCACGATCACGTCACGATCACTTCGCGAAGTACTCCTCGATCTGGTCGAGCATCACCATCGCGCTGTAGTAGTCGATGCGGAAGGTCTCGGCACTGAACTCGAAGATGCGGTCGTTCTCCACGGCGTAGGTGTTGCGCGCGGTGGGCTTCTCGGCCATCTGCTCGCTGACGGGGTTGTCGGCGTCGGCGTTCGTGGCGAAGATCGTCCGGCCGGTCAGGCCCTTGTCCAGGTTCTCGTCGGTGACCTGCACCACGTCCGTGCGTCCGGCGTAGTCGCCGTCGGTACGTGCCACACCCTCGCCGGGGACGTCCAGGTCCCAGCCGAGCTCCTCGATGATGCGGCCCTGCGCGGACTCGCCGGTCATGAAGTTCACGCCGCCGTCGGTCGCCGGCAGGATGAACTGCACGGGCTGCTCGGGCTCCTCGATGTTCTCGGTCACCTCGGTGGCGCGGTCCTTGAACTCCTGAATGGCGTCGGCGGCCTCCTCCTCGTGGCCGGTGACCTCACCGAGCTGCGTGGTGACCTCGGTCCAGTCCTTGTCGGAGTAGTCCAGGACCACGGTGGGGGCGACCTCCGACAGGCGCTCGGCGAGGTCCGGGGCGGCGTCCGCGCCGAAGGCGGAGACGATGATCAGGTCGGGGTCCTGGGCGGCGATCTTCTCGAAGTCCGGCTCCAGCTGGCCGATCTCCTCGACACCACGCTCGTCGGCGACGTCGGCCCACTGCTTGAAGAAGCCCTTGTCGTCGTAGGTCGGGCCCGGGCTCGCTGCACCGGAGGCGATGACCGGGGCGTCCATGGACAGCAGGCTGCCGGTCAGGGTCACCGACGTCGACACGATGCGCTCGGGCTGGGCGGGGATCTCCACCTCCTCGGTCTCACCGGTGGGGGTGCCGTCGTCGACGCCGATCGAGTCGACGGTGCGCGGCCACTCGCCGTCGCTCTGGGACGCGGCGGAGGTGTCGGTGCTGTCGGAGCCGTCGGACGAGCTGCTGTCGTCGCTGTCGTCGGAGCAGGCGGCCATGGCGAACACGAGGCCGGAGACGACGACGGCGCCGGCGATCCGGCGGCGCATGGTGGGCAGATGAGACATGTGATTCTCTCCTCGAGAATACGAAAGGGTGGTTACGCTCAGTAATCGTATCGGCACCGCCCGTCCACCGGTAGGGGGTATGTCAGGTGATGCTAACCTCGTGGCGAAGCGGTTCGACCGCCACCCCCGCACCCAACGTGAGGAGCACTTCGCCGTGCCACGAATCAGCCGCGACACCGACATCTACCCGATCACGATGCGCGAGCTGGAGGTGCTCGGGGTCGAGGACGTCTCCCCGAACATGCGCCGCATCGTCTTCGGTGGTGAGGGGCTGCGCGCCCATGAGCGCGACGGTGAGACCGTGCCGGCCATCGTCTCCGACGGTTTCGACGACGACATGCGGATGATCTTCCCCCACCCGGAGACCGCCGAGCGTCCCTACCCGGTGTCGCTGGGCGACGGCCGCCTGGACTGGACCGCCGAGGTCAACGAGCTCTTCCGTACCTACACGGTGCGCCGCTGGTCGCCGGACGCCGGGGAGCACGGCGAACTCGTCGTGGACTTCGCCCGTCACGGCGCGGGCCTGGCGGAGGGGTGGTCGTCCACCGCGGGCGTCGGCGACAAGGTGTACGCCGCCGGCCCGAAGAACTGCGCCTCGCTGCCGGTCCACACCGACTGGCTGCTGCTCGTCGGCGACGAGACCGCCCTGCCGGCGATCGGCCGCTGTCTGGAGGAGGTGCCCGCCGGGCACCGCGTGCTCGCCATCGTGGAGGTCCCGGACCAGGCCGACATCCAGGAGGACCTGGGTCAGGTGGCCTGCGCGGACACCCTGGACCTGCGCTGGGTCGTGCGCGCCGAGGGCGGGGACTTCACCGCGGAGGTCGACGCCCTGGCGTCCGGCGACACCGCACTGCCGGAGGGCACGCCCTTCGTGTGGGCCGGTGGTGAGGCCGGACGGCTGAAGAAGGTCCGTTCCTTCATCAAGACCGCCGGGGTGCCGCGCGAGCACGTGCAGGTCACCGGCTACTGGCGCAAGGTCGACGCCCCGCAGCCGGCCGCCCAGGAAGAGGGCAACGGCGAGGCGGGGGAGGACGCGACCGGTGCCGCCGCCGCAGCCGAGGCACCGTCGTCGAGCATCTCCGTGCTCATGCAGCTCCACGAGCTCACCGAGATCGCGCCGGGCCTGGCACTGCAGGCGGCTGCACGGCTGGGCCTGTTCGAGGCCGTCGACGTGGCTGCCGAGGCGGCGGGCGGACCGGCGGCGCCCCTCGCCGAGGTCGCCGGCGCGACCGGGGTGGACCCGGACCGGCTCCTGCGTTTCCTGCGCTACCTGCAGTCGCTCGACCTGCTCACCATCGCCGGTGACGCTGAAGACGCTGAAGACGCAGAGGCGCCGACCGTGCAGCTCACGACCCTGGGTAACGAGCTCGCCGATCCGGAGGGCGTCGTCGCACGCCTGACCGGGCCGGGGGCGGTCCAGTCGCTGGCCTGGCTGCATCTCGACGAGACGCTGCGCACCGGCACGCCGGCAGCCATCGGCTCGCGCGGGGCCGACTGGGCGTCCGTCCGGGCCGAGAATCCCGCCCTGGGCGAGACCCTCGCCGACGGCGAGGCCACCCGCGCCCAGTGGGTCGCCCCGGCGCTGGCGAAGAAGCTGGACGCACTGCCCGGCGGTGCGCCGACGCACGTCGCCGTGGCCGGAGCGTCCGAGGGCGTGGCCGCCGCGGTGTACGCCGACGAGCTCGTCCGTGCCCGTGGCGACCTCAACGTCACGGTGCTCGACCTGCAGGAGTCACAGGACGCCTCGCACGAACGGGTGCTGCGCGAGGTCGCAGCCTCGCGCCGGGACCGCGTCGAGGTGCGGGACTGGGCGGAAGGCACCGGGGACGCTGGAAGTGCGCCGGACGCGCCGGGCGTCCTGATCCTGTTGGACCCCTTCGCACTGCGCACCGCGCAGGACGTCCCGACGTTGCTCGCCGAGGCGGCCTCGATCGTCGGGCCGTCCGGCAGTGTCGTGGTCGTCACCCGGCTGCTCGCCGAGAGCGGGGAGGAGGACCACGACTACGAAGAGGACCTGACCCGCATGCTCGTTGACGGGCACCGTCTGCCCACGGCCCGTGACCTGGCGTCCGCGGTGGCGGAGGCGGGTCTCACCGGGGTGGCGGACATGCCGGTCGGGTGGGGTAGCCACGCCGTGGTCGTCGCCGGAAAGTGACCTGCGACACCGGCTTCCGGGAGCAGTGAAGGCTCAGGTACGCTGGGGAGGTCTGAGCAATTATAACGAGTTATCCCGTCAACACGGGAAGGTGGAGCTGGGAACCGTGGCCTTGATCGTGCAGAAGTACGGCGGATCGTCGTTGGAGAGCGCCGAACGTATCCGGCGCGTGGCGCAGCGCATCGTGGAGACCAAGAAGCAGGGCCACGACGTGGTCGTGGTCTGCTCCGCGATGGGTGACACCACCGACGACCTGCTCGACCTGGCGAACCAGGTCAACCCGGTGCCGCCGGGCCGTGAGATGGACATGCTGCTCACCGCCGGTGAGCGCATCTCCAACTCCCTGGTGGCCATGGCCATCGACTCCTTCGGCGCCGAGGCGCAGTCCTTCACCGGCTCCCAGGCCGGGGTGATCACCACGGAGCGTCACGGCAACGCCCGCATCGTGGACGTGACCCCGGGCCGGGTGCGCGAGGCGCTGGACGAGGGAAAGATCTGCCTCGTCGCCGGCTTCCAGGGCGTCAACCGGGAGACCCGGGACATCACCACCCTGGGCCGTGGTGGCTCGGACACCACCGCCGTGGCGCTTGCCGCCGCACTGAAGGCCGACGTGTGCGAGATCTACTCCGACGTCGACGGCGTGTACACCGCCGACCCGCGCATCGTGCCCAACGCCAAGCGGCTGGACACCATCTCCTTCGACGAGATGCTGGAGATGGCCGCCGTCGGCGCCAAGATCCTGATGCTGCGGTGCGTGGAGTACGCCCGCGCCTTCAACGTCCCGATCCGTGTCCGTTCATCATTCAGCAACGAAACCGGCACCCTGGTGTCCGGCTCTTTGGAGGATATCCCCGTGGAAGAAGCAGTCCTTACCGGTGTCGCCCACGACCGTTCCGAGGCGAAGGTCACCGTGCTCGGCATCCCCGACAAGCCGGGCGAGGCCGCCCGCGTGTTCCGCACCCTGGCGGACGCGGAGATCAACATCGACATGGTGCTGCAGAACGTGTCGTCGCTGGCGGACAACCTGACCGACATCACCTTCACCTGCCCGCGGGAGGACGCACCGCGCGCCGTGGAGCTGCTCAAGGGCCTGCAGGGCGCCGAGGAGCACCAGAAGTTCGGGCAGCTGCTGTTCGACGACCAGGTCGGCAAGGTGTCGCTGGTGGGTGCGGGCATGAAGTCGCACCCCGGCGTGACCGCGGACTTCTGCGAGGCGCTGCGCGACGCTGGCATCAACATCGAGCTGATCTCCACCTCGGAGATCCGTATCTCCGTGCTGATCCGCGACACCGACCTCGACGCGGCCGTGGCCGCCCTGCACGAGCGTTTCAAGCTCGGTGGCGAGGAGACCGCCACCGTCTACGCCGGCACCGGCCGGTAGAAGGGACACCGAGAAAACCATGACCACCCTCGCGATTGTGGGCGCCACCGGCCAGGTCGGCCGCGTGATGCGTGACATCCTGGAGAACCGTCCGGCCGTGCTGGAGAAGCTGGACTCGGTGCGTTTCTTCGCCTCGGCCCGCTCGGCGGGCACCGAGATCGAGTTCAACGGCGGACGTGTCGTCGTCGAGGACGTCGAGGCGACCTCGACGGAGGACCTGCGTGGCATCGACGTGGCCCTGTTCTCCGCCGGTGGTGCGACGTCCAAGGTGCAGGCCCCGCGTTTCGTGGAGGCCGGCGCCACCGTGGTGGACAACTCCTCGGCGTGGCGTAAGGATCCGGAGGTCCCGCTGATCGTCTCGGAGGTCAACCCGGACGACGCGAAGGACGTGCCGAAGGGCATCATCGCCAACCCGAACTGCACCACCATGGCGGCGATGCCGGTGCTGGGTGCCCTGCACGGTGTGGCCGGTCTGAAGCGCCTGCACGTGTCGAGCTACCAGGCGGTGTCCGGTTCGGGTCTGGCCGGGGTGAAGGCCCTGGCCGACCAGGTGCGGGCCAACCTGGAGGTGCTGGAGAACCTGGCGACCGACGGGTCGGCGCTGCAGGTCGAGGACTTCGGCCCGTACGTGGCCCCGATCGCCTTCAACGCGCTGCCGATGGCCGGCAGCATCGTGGACGACGGCTCCGGGGAGACCGACGAGGAGCAGAAGCTGCGCAATGAGTCGCGCAAGATCCTGCACATCCCGGAGCTTCCCGTGGCCGGCACCTGCGTGCGTGTTCCGGTGTTCACCGGGCATACGATGACGGTGCACGCGGAGTTCGATTCCGCGATCACCCCGGAGCGTGCCGAGGAGGTCCTGTCCGCGGCGCCGGGTGTGGAGCTGACGGACGTGCCGACGCCGTTGGCTGCCGCGGGTGTGGACCCGTCCCTGGTGGGGCGTATCCGCCAGGACCAGTCGGTGGAGGACGGCCGTGGCCTGGTCCTCGTGGTCTCCGGTGACAACCTGCGCAAGGGCGCGGCGTTGAACACGATCCAGATCGCGGAGCTGCTGCTCTAGCGGTTCTCGTCCCGCACGTCGGGGCCGGTGAGCCTGTGCCGGTGTATTCCTCCTCTCGAGGAGGGTGCACCGGCGCAGGCTTTTGTGTCCTCGCAGGTCAGTGACACCGTGGAAGCCGCTAATGTGACGCATGCTACCGTGTTTCCCGTCCAACTTATGTGATCACAGATTTCACGAGTGCCGGGCCGCCAAAACCTGGGGAACACCACCCCAGCACACTGCACCACAGCGACAACCTGTCCGCAGCTGGCGTCCCGGCACCGGATAGGGAGAGC